>NZ_CP081006.1:3424197-3735488 GCF_022317005.1 Mycobacterium sp. IDR2000157661 | reverse complement strand
CACTTCGACGACGAGATCGGCCTGTTCGTCGGCCAGGCGCCGAGAGCAGACCTGGTTATCTGCATTCATACGCAGATAGTAGCGCTTGTCCCCTCGGATGGATCAGACCGGCTCGGGTGGGCGGGCTTCGGCGCGGGCTCGCTCCGGGTGGATCCGCGTCATGCCCGCTAGTATTTTGCGTCTGCTCGCCGAAGAAGTCAGCCGAGTCGGAAGCTGCCGGTCACCAGCGTCGGGGTGGCCTGCGTGCCGTTGATCGTCGAGCTCATGCGCCCATCGGACAGCCGGGTGATCTGCTGAGCCTGTTGGAGCTGGCGCTTGTTGCGCACCTGCGCGCGGAACTGCGCGTCGGCCAGCTGCTGGATCTCGGCCTGGGTGATGTCGCCGACGCTGTCGGTGCGGAACTGGACCCCGATCGAGGAGCCGTCCTCCCGGACCACCCATGACGCCCGGACACCGTCAGCCTCCGCGGTGTACATGCCCGCCGGGCCGGACACCGGCAGCGCGGTGAAGTCGTAGGCGACGCCGTTCATCATGAGGTTGCCCTCGAGGTCGGCGCCGTCGAACTCGGCCATCAAGGTGTCGCGGAACCGCGACGTGAGGTCGATCCTGCCGTCGGTCTGGCTGCCGAAGAACCAGGCCTCGTCGTCGGTGCCGTTGCAGGCGTAGGCGGCGACGTCCGCGCCCTCGACGGCGAGGCCGATGGTCATCGACTTTCCGTCGGCCGATTTCATGTCGGCGACGTACCTCGCCGACTGCGGAAACGCAGCGGCCGTCGTGGTGGTGGCCTGCGAGGTCGGCGTCGCCTCGGTGGACGATCCGCCCGAACAGGCGGGCAGGGTGCCGAACGCGACCATCGCGCCGATACCCACGAGCAGAGTCCGCGTCATCTTCGTCATATGATCAGCATGGGCCGCCCGGCCGCGCGGTACATGAAGATCAGGTGGAGATTGCGTGGAGATCTGCTGCGCGCGCGTCACAGGGCGAGGAAGGCGTCGAGTTCGCCGCGGAACACCTGCCAGGCTGGCTCGGTCGCGGTGAGCAGGTGGTTGTTGCTCGCCAGTGCGACCAGCCGCGACTCGCCGATCAGCGACGCCAGTTCCTCGCCGAACCGCATCGGCACCCGGCGGTCGTCGCGCGAGTGCATGATCAGCGTCGGGCAGGACACGTCACGGGCCAGGTCGCGCACGTCGATGCGGCCGAACTCCTCGAGGAAGCGCACCGCGTTCTCCGGCGAGGTGGTGCGGCGTTGCAGTTGGTCGAACGCGGCCCAGTCGGCCCGGGTGCCGTCGGGCAGGAACTGCGCGGCGAACACCTGCCGGAACGCGGGGTCGTCACCACCCCAGCCGACTCTGGCGAGCTCTGCATCCAGTGCCGCAGCACGCTTCTCGTCGTCACCGACGGCGCGCACCGTACGGCCGCGGGCATAGGCCCCGCACAGCACCAGGTGGCTGACCCGCTCCGGGTGCCGCGCGGCATAGGCCACCGCAACCGCGCCGCCCTGTGAGACACCCAGCAGCGGAAAGCGTTCCAGCCCGAGTGTCTCGACCACCGACTCCAGATCGGCCACCCAGTCGTCGAACGTGAATTCGCCTGCTTCCCAGTCGGACAGGCCGCAACCGCGTTCGTCATAGCGGACGAAGCGGTACCGCGCCGACAGGTCGCGGACCCAGTGTCGCCACACCGGGCTCTCGACGTCGTAGCCGAGATGGGTCAGCCAGTTCGCCGCACGCACCAGCGGCGGACCGTCGCCTGCGACCGCGTAAGCCAGGCGCACGTGGTCGGCGGCCCGGCAGAACGCGACGTGCTGGCGTGGGGCGGGTGGTGCGACTTGCGGTTCTGCGGGTGGCGGGGGCGCGGTCTCGTCGAGCAGGGTGCCGACGAACTGGTAGCCGCGGCCACGTGCGGTGCGGATGTAGCGCTGGGACTCGCCGTCGTCGCCGAGCGCCCGGCGCACGGCCTTGATGCGACTTGTCAACGCCGCCTCGCCGACGAAACGGCCACCCCACACGGAGTCGAACAGCTCCTCCTTGGAAACGACGCGGTCATGGTGGCGGACCAACTGCGTCAGCACGTCGAACACCTGCGGCTCGACGCGGATCACCTCACCGTCGCGGCGCAGTCGAAAACGCTGTGTGTCGAGCACGAAGGAGTCGAAGCGCCAGACACCGGACGCCGTGGGCGTGGAGGCTGGCGACTTGGCGGTCAAGAGGGTCACGGCCGGTCCCATCGCAGGAGTTGTTGCTGGTCATCGTGACGACGAACCAGCGCGCGCGATGGTTCACCTCATCTCCACCCGTCGGCCGCCTTGGCCGCTCGCACCAGCGCGTCACACAGACCCCGCAGCTCCTCGGGTGCGGCGCCCTCCTCCACCGCCGTCGCGACGTCTTCGGCGGCACACCTGACCTGATAGACGCGATCGGAGAGCTCGGCGGCCTCGTCGGCGCTGAGCACCACCGCATCCGGCGCAAGCGTCGTGCCCTTGATCTGGGCGCGCTGCTCATAGGCCCGTTGGCGGCATGACTGCCTGCAGTACTGACGGCGCCTGCCGAGCCCGGCGTCGGCCACTTCGCGGCCGCACCAGCGGCAGGATTGGGGACGCAGCCGCTTGTTGATCCCGTGCTCCACGGAAGGTGACTGTAGACGGGGACGCGCGCGATTCCCGGTATCATGAAGGGTCGAGTCGGGAACCGTGCGGCGTGCTGCTGCGTTGATTCACCGGACGAAATCAATCGAGGAGTGTTGACGATGGCTGATCGTGTCCTGAGGGGGAGTCGGCTCGGAGCCGTGAGCTACGAGACCGACCGCAACCACGACTTGGCGCCGCGTCAGGTTGCCCGTTACCGCACCGACAACGGCGAGGAGTTCGACGTCCCGTTCGCCGACGACGCCGAGATCCCCCACACCTGGCTGTGCCGCAACGGCATGGAAGGCACCTTGATCGAGGGCAATGCGCCCGAGCCGAAGAAGACCAAGCCCCCGCGCACCCACTGGGACATGCTGCTGGAGCGCCGCTCGGTGGAGGAACTCGAGGAACTGCTCAAGGAGCGCCTCGACATCATCAAGGCTCGCCGCCGGGGCTGAACGCGGCGGCTGAGCCGCAGCTCAGCGTGTGATGCCGACTCCGCGGGCGCGATCGAGGCGCCCGCGAACACCCCACTCGGCGACCTTGAACAGGGCCTCGCGGATGTTGGAGCCGCTCATCTTCGACTGGCCGTACTCTCGTTCGGTGAACGTGATCGGCACCTCGACGACGACGAACCCGTTGTTGATGGTGCGCCAGGTCAGGTCGATCTGGAAGCAGTAACCTTTGGAGTCGACCGCGGAGAGGTCGATCTTCTCGAGCACCTCGCGGCGGTAGGCCCGGTAGCCGGCGGTGATGTCGTGAATGTCGACGCCGAGCAGGATGCGCGAGTAGCCGTTGGCGGTGCGGGAGAGCACCATGCGCCTGCGCGGCCAGTTGCGGACCTCTCCCCCGCTCACATACCGGGAGCCGATCACCAGGTCGGCGCCGGCGTCGACGGCGTCGAGCAGCCGGTAGAGCTGTTCGGGCGGGTGGCTGCCGTCGGCGTCCATCTCGACGAGCACCGAATACTCCCGGCCCAGACCCCAGCCGAAACCGGCGATGTAAGCGGCGCCGAGACCGCCCTTCGTGGTGCGGTGCATGACGTGGACGCGGTCCGGGTCGGCGAGGGCCAGTTCGTCGGCCAACTCGCCGGTGCCGTCGGGGCTGCCGTCGTCGACGATCAGGATGTGCACGTCGGGACGCGCCTGCTGGACCCGCCCGACGATCAGGGGCAGGTTCTCCCGCTCGTTGTACGTGGGAATGATGACCAGCGTGCGCTGGCTTGGGCGTTGCACCGGCCCCTGGCCCGTGGTCATGTGGCTCCTCTGGCGTTGTCGCCGTCGGTTCGACGGCGCACAAAGGATCCATTGTGCAGTATTGCGGCGATCACACTGCCGACGCCGAGCAGGATAAGCAGTCCCTCGACCAGCGGACCCCATTGCGTGGCGAACGTCAGCTGGGTCTTCAGGCGTACCGAGCCGTCGAGGTAGTCCGGCTCGAAGAACTCGGTGCGCGCCAGCTCCCGGCCGTCGGGCGCGACGATCGCGCTGATGCCCGTCGTGCCCGCCACCACCACGTAGCGGTCGTGTTCGACCGCCCTCAGCCGGGCGAACGCGAGCATCTGCTCGCTCATCGCCTCGGTGAACGTCGCGTTGTTGGCAGGCACCACCACCAGCTGGGCGCCGTTGCGCACCGATTCGCGCGGAGCCCGGTCGAAGATCACCTCCCAGCACGTGGCCACGCCGACCGGGACGCCCGCGACCTGCACCACCCCGGCGCCGTCACCGGGCAGGAAGTAGCCGGCCCGCTCGGCATACGCGGAGAACCGGCTGAAGAAACCGCGCCACGGCAGGTATTCGCCGAACGGCTGCACGATCTGCTTGTCGTGACGATCGGCCGGTCCACCGTCCGGATTCCACACGATCACCGAGTTCGTCGCCACCGGGTTGTCGGGGCTGTTGCCCGGCGCCGCCACCACACCGCCGACCAGGATCGGGGCGTCGATCGCCTTCGCCGCCGACGAGATCAACTCGCGGGCATCCGGGTTGGCCAACGGGTCGATGTCGGAGGAGTTCTCCGGCCAGACGACGAACCGGGGCTGCGGCGCCCTGCCCGCGCGCACGTCCTGGGCCAGCCGCATCGTCTCGCTGACGTGGTTGTCGAGCACCGCGCGTCGTTGGGCGTTGAAGTCCAGGCCGAGTCGCGGCACGTTGCCCTGCACGGCCGCTACGGTGATCGACTGGTCGTCGCCGGCGCCGAGACCCGACTGGCGGACATGCGGCCACGTCAGCGCCGTGACCAGCAGCACCGCCACGATGCACAGCCCCGGCAGCACCACCGCGGGCGGCGCGTCGTCGCCCGCCGCTTCGTGCCGCCACCGCTGCGCGATCTCGAAAGCGATCGCGGCCACGCTGAACCCGGTCAGCACCACCGCGAAGGACACCAGCGGCGCGCCACCCAGCTGCGCAATGGACCGCAAGGCGCCCTCGGTCTGGCTGAACGCGACGTTGCCCCACGGAAACCCGCCGAACGGCACCGTCGCCTTCAGCCACTCCTGCAGCGACCACAGTCCGGCGAACCACAGCGGCCACCCCGGCAGCCGCCGGACCACGACCGCGCCCGCGGCGAACAGCGCCGGGAACAGCGACTCGACGAGTGCCAGCCCGATCCACGGCACCGGCCCGACGAACGCGCCGACCCACGGCAGCAGCGGCAGGTAGAACGCCGCGCCGAAGACGAAGCCGTAGCCGAAGCCGCCCGCGATGGTCGTGGTCTCGCGGGTCAGCACCCAGGCCAGCGAGACGAACGCCAGGACCCCCAGGTACCACCAGCCGAACGGCGGGAAGCTCAGACATAACAGGATCCCCGCGACGATGGCGAGCCCGAGTTGCGGCAACCGGGCGGCCACGGCCTGTCCCCACCGCGCAGCACGGCCGGGAGCGGGGGTTTCGTGGTCGACGGAAACCTCAGCCATGGATGGTGACACCCCGGTGAACGGTCTGCAGGCAGCGGGGCGACGGGCCGTCGAGTGCGGGCAGGGCGGGTACGCGCGACCGCTGATCGGTCGACCACCGCTGCACCGCATCGGCCGGGGCGCTGACCTCGAGATCGTCGGTGTCCCACACCGCGTAGGACGCCGGCGCACCGGGAACCAACGTGCCCGCGACCCCGTCGCGCACACCGGCCGCCCGCCACGCGCCGCGGGTCAGCGCCGCGAAGGCCGCCCGCGGCGAGACCGCACTGCCGGGCGTCCGATGCCGGGCCGCCGCGCGCACCGTGGCCCACGGGTCCATTCCGGTCACGGGGCTGTCGGAGCCGAAGGCGAGAGGCACGCCTTCGGATGCTAACAGCGCGAAGGGGTTCAACGACCTGGCCCGCTCGGCGCCCAGACGCTGGGCGTACATGCCGGTGTCGCCGCCCCACAGCGCGTCGAAATTCGGCTGCACACTGGCGAACACACCCCAGTTCCCCAGCAGCCGGGCCTGTTCCTCGGTGACCATCTCGAGGTGCTCGAGCCGGTGTCCGCACCGGGCCACCGCGGCCGCGCCGAACATCTCGACGACCTCGGCCAACGCGTCGACGACCGTGCTGACCGCCGCGTCGCCGATGACGTGGAAGCCGGCCGCGACACCCGCCTCGGTGCACGCCCGCAGATGGGCGGCGATCGCCTCGCCGCCCAGATAGCTGTTGCCGAGACAGTCCGGCGCGTCGGCGTACGGGCGCTGCAGCCATGCCGTGCGTGACCCCAGCGCCCCGTCGACGAACAGATCACCGGCCAGTCCGCGCGCGCCCGTCCGTGCGATCAGCGCCTTGGCCTGCTCGGCGTCGGAGACGGCCTCCCCCCAGTAGCCGACGATCTCGACGCCGTGCCCGAGGGCGTGGATCTCGTCCCAGTCGTCGAGGCCGCCGATGTCGGGTCCCCCGCACTCGCAGACCGCGACGATGCCCATGGCGGCTGCGGCGTCCAGCGCCGCCAGCCGGGCCCGACGACGCTGCTCGGCGGTGAGACGGGCGCGGGCGGCGGCGCGGGCCAGATGGTGCGCGTGGGCGGTCAGCGGGCCTTGCGGCGCATAGCCCTGCGCGCCGGCCAGTCCGGGCGCCAACCGGCGCAACCCGGAAGACGCGGCCGCCGAGTGCACGTCGATGCGGGCCAGGTAGGCCGGCCGGTCGCCGACCACGGCGTCGACGTCGTCCGTGCTCGGCGCCGTGCGTTCGGGCCATCCCGACTCGTCCCATCCGTGGCCCCACACCGGCCCGTCGGGGTGCGTGCGGACGTAGTCGGCAAGCAGGTCCAGGCAATCCCGCACCGAGGTGGCCTGCCGCAAGTCGAGTCCGGAGACGGTGAGCCCGGTGGCCGTCAGATGGACATGGCTGTCGACGAAGGCGGGTGCGACGAACGCGCCGTCGAGGTCGACGACGTGCGCATCCGGGTACTGGACGCGACCGACGTCGTCGCTGCCCAGCCAGGCGACGACGCCGTCGCGTACCGCGAATGCCGTGGCGTCGGGCATCGCCGGGCTGTGAATGCGCCCGTTCAGCAGGAGGGTCGTCACCCGACGATTCTCATGCTCCTCGGATGTGCGGCGGGGGGTTCTCACGCCCCTCGTCGGTGTGGCGCGCCCGCTCCACCGCCTGCTGCTCCACGACGGGACCGACGGGACCGTCGTGGACGTCGACGACCTCGCCGTCGATGTACTCGCGCCGCGCCCTGGCCGCACCGAATCCCGCGACACCAGCGGTGATCAACGGCATCCGGCGCGCGGCCAATGCGGTCACCAGCGGCCGCCCGACCGCGCGGGTCGGCGGCAGCAGCAGCAACACGCCGAGCAGGGAACTGGCCAGCCCCGGGATCACGACGAAGACCGTGCCGAGTGCGACCAGCACGCTGTCGGTGGCCGCACCGTGCGCGTTCGAGACGGTCAGACCCGATCGCAGCCGGCGGATGTGGCGTTTGATCTGCGACCCGGCCAGGGCCAGCCCCACCAGGAACGTCGTCAGGACCGCGATCAGCGTCCAACCGAGCCCGATGGTCGAGGCCAGCGCCACGACGACCACGAGCTCGATGACCACGTAGAGCAGGAACAGCCGCATCGCCATACGGGGTGAACGTGCGAACGCCCCGGCCGGGTTCCGCGAATGGCCCTAGATTGAAGCCGTGGCCAGAATCGAGATCGACACGCCCGACGGCCCGATCGACGCGCTACTCGGCGTACCGCGGGGGCCGGGACCGTGGCCCGCGGTCGTCATCGTGCACGATGCGATCGGCTACGGCCCCGACAACGAGGCGATATCGGCGCGGGTCGCCGCGGCGGGGTTCATCGCCATCTCGCCGAACCTGTACGCACGCGGGGGTCGGGCCCGCTGCATCACCCGGGTGTTCCGCGAGCTGCTCACCAAACGTGGGCGCGCCCTCGACGACGTGCTGGCCGCGCGCGAGCACGTGCTGGCCCTGCCCGAGTGCACCGGGGCGGTCGGCATCGCCGGCTTCTGTATGGGCGGGCAGTTCGCGCTCGTCATGTCGCCGAAGGGGTTCGGCGCCTCGGCGCCGTTCTACGGCACCCCGCTGCCCCGCCCGCTCGCCGAGACGCTCGACGGCGCCTGCCCGATCGTCGCCAGCTTCGGCCGTCGCGACCCGATCGGCATCGGCGCCGCCGACAAACTGCGCACGGTCGTCGCCGGCAAGGGAATCGAGGCCGACATCAAGGTGTACCCGGACGCCGGGCACAGCTTCGCCAACAAGCTGCCCGGTCAGCCGCTGCTGCGCATAACCGGATTCGGCTATCACGAGGCGGCCGCGAACGATGCGTGGGACCGGGTGTTCGCGTTCTTCGGCGAGCACCTCTCGGCGGCGGGCTAGGCGGGTGCCGCGGTCACCTCGATGGCCGAGTGCACCTTGTCGATGCCCCCGCGAACGAGCGCCTGCGGGATCCACCACCATGCGTGCCACCAGTAGCGCCGGGTCACCATCTCGAAGACGCGGCGGGTTTCGGACTTGGGCAGGTTGCGTGCGACCGCCTCCACCGGTTCGCCCTTCGGCTTGCCCAGCACACCACACTTCTGGATCGTCACGCGCGCAGTGTTGTTGATGCGCTTGGTCTTCCACGACCCGTCGTCGGTGATGATGACGAGCTTGTCGCCGTCGGGCACGCCCCAGACCGGTGTCGGCTTGGGCCTTCCGTCCTTGGTGAAGGTGGTCAGCAACAGGTACTTCTCGCCGTAGACGTCCTCGAAGGTCGGTGCCACCGTCACACCGCCTTGATCTCGAGGGTCACGTTGTTGTCCATGCCGCCGCGCAGCTTGGAGAAGAAGTTGAACGTCTTGCCCAGCAGCCCGTAGCGCCGGCCGATGGCGTTATAGGTGTCGGCGTTGGCCGACTTGTCCAGGATCGTGGCGACCGCCTCCACCGGCTCCCCCTTCGGGTTGCCACGCCGGTCGCACGTGGCGATGGTGACCCGCGGGGTGTTGCGGATGCGCTTGACCTTCCACGACTTCTCCTGCGTGATGGCCACCAACCCGTCGCCCCGGGGCACGGCCCAGATCGCCGTCGGCTTGGCCCTGCCGTCCTTGGTGAAGGTGGTCAGCAGGATGTACTCGGATTGCGCGACGTCGGCGAAGGTGGCAGGCACGACACCAACCTAGCGTTCGCGTCGATTCGGCGTACAGGGCGCGAAGGTGCTAGCGGTCAGCCCTCCAGCTCGCCCTCGCTCTCCAGCAGCACCTGACGCAGCCCGTCGAGGGTGGGCTTCTCCGGGGCGGCCCACATGCCGCGGTCGGCGGCCTCCAGCAGTCGCTCGGCCATGCCGTGCAGCGCCCACGGGTTCGACTCGGTCATGAACTTGCGGTTCTCGTCGTCGAGCACGTACTCCGCCGAGAGCCGCTCGTACATCCAGTCGGCCATCACCCCGGCGGTGGCGTCGTAGCCGAACAGGTAGTCGACCGTGGCCGCCATCTCGAAGGCGCCCTTGTAGCCGTGCCGGCGCATGGCGTTGATCCAGCGCGGGTTGACGACGCGGGCGCGGAACACCCGGGTGGTCTCCTCGGACAGGGTGCGGGTTCGCACGGCGTCGGGGCCGGTGTTGTCGCCGATGTAGGCCGCGGGCGAGGTACCGGTCAGCGCCCGAACCGTCGCGACCATGCCGCCGTGGTACTGGAAGTAGTCGTCGGAGTCGGCGATGTCGTGCTCGCGGGTGTCGGTGTTCTTGGCCGCGACGGCGATCCGGCGGTACTGGATGTTCATGTCGGCACTGGCGGGCGCGCCGTCGAGACCGCGGCCGTAGGCGAACCCGCCCCATGCGGTGTACACCTCGGCGAGGTCGGCGTCGTCGCGCCAATTGCGGCTGTCGATCAGCTGCAGCAGTCCGGCACCGTAGGTGCCCGGCTTGGACCCGAAGATCCTGGTGGTGGCGCGACGCTGGTCGCCGTGCTCGGCGAGGTCGGCCTGGGCGTGGGCCCGTACATAGTTGTCGGCGGCCGGCTCGTCGAGGCCGGCGACCAGCGCCACGGCGTCGTCGAGCATGGTGACGACGTGCGGGAACGCGTCGCGGAAGAAGCCGGAGATCCGCACGGTCACGTCGATACGCGGCCTGCCGAGGTCGGCGAGCGCGATCGGCTCCAGGTCGACGACGCGGCGGGAGGCCTCGTCCCACACCGGCCGGACCCCGAGCAGGGCAAGAACTTCGGCGATGTCGTCGCCCGAGGTGCGCATCGCCGACGTGCCCCACACCGACAGGCCGACCGAGCGCGGCCAGTCGCCGTGGTCGTCGCGGTAGCGGGTCAGCAGCGAATCGGCCATGGCCACACCGGTTTCCCACGCCAGCCGCGAAGGCACGGCCTTGGGGTCCACGGAGTAGAAGTTGCGGCCGGTGGGCAGCACGTTGACCAGACCGCGCAGCGGCGACCCGGATGGACCGGCGGCGATGAACCGACCGTCGAGGGCGCGCAGGATCTGGGCGATCTCATCGGCAGTGCCTGCCAGTCGCGGCACCACCTCGGTGGCCGCGAAGCGGAGCACGGCGGCGACGTCTGGGGTGTCGGTCAGCGTGTCGACCACTGCCGGGTCCCAGCCCGAATCCTGTAGCGCTGCAACGAGTTCGCGTGCCTGCGCCTCGGCGGCGTCGACGGCTGTGCGATCGGCCCGGCCTTCCACGCCGTTCTCGTCCAGACCGAGCGCCTCACGCAGACCGGGCACCGTCTGCTCGCCGCCGAACAGTTGGCGGGCCCGCAGCACCGCCAGCACGAGGTCGAGTTCGTCCTCGCCGCTGGGTTTCTCACCGAGAATGTGCAACCCATCGCGGATCTGGACGTCCTTGATCTCGCAGAGCCAACCGTCGACATGCAGGAGCATGTCGTCGAACGAGTCCTCCTCGGGGCGTTCGTCCAGTCCGAGGTCGTGGTCCATCTTCGCCGCGCGCATCAGCGTCCAGATCTGCTGGCGGATGGCAGGCAGCTTGCCGGGATCCAGCGCCGAGACGTTGGCGTGCTCGTCGAGCAGTTGTTCCAATCGCGCGATGTCGCCGTAACTCTCGGCGCGCGCCATCGGCGGGATCAGGTGGTCGACGAGCGTGGCGTGGGCCCGCCGCTTGGCCTGCGTGCCCTCCCCCGGATCGTTGACCAGGAACGGGTAGATCAGGGGCAGGTCACCAAGGGCGGCGTCGGATCCGCATGCCGCCGACATGCCCAGCGTCTTGCCCGGCAGCCACTCCAGGTTGCCGTGCTTGCCCAGGTGCACGACGGCATCCGCGCCGAACTCGCTGTCGATCCAGTGGTAGGCGGCCAGATAGTGGTGACTGGGCGGCAGATCCGGATCGTGGTAGATCGCGACGGGGTTCTCGCCGAAGCCGCGCGGCGGTTGCACCATTAGCACCACGTTGCCCGCCTGCAGCGCGGCGATCACGATCTCGCCTTCGGGATCGACGCTGCGGTCGACGAACAGGTCACCGGGCGGCGGGCCCCAGTGTTGGACGATCGCGTCGGTCAGCTCGCTGGGCAGGGTGGCGAACCACTCGCGATAGTCGTCAGCGGAGACCCGGATCGGGTTGCCCTCGAGCTGCTCGGAAGTGAGCCAGGCGGCGTCCTGGCCGCCGCGTTCGATCAGCGCGTGAATCAGCGCGTCCCCATCGCCGGAGGCGATGATCGTGCCGAGGTCGCCGGGTCCGGCCACGTCGTCGATGCAGTACCCGTGCTCGCGCATCGCGCGCAGCAGCCGCACCGCGCTGGCCGGAGTGTCGAGCCCTACGGCGTTGCCGATGCGGGCGTGCTTGGTCGGATAGGCCGAGAACACCACGGCGACCCGTTTCCGAGCCGCGGGGACGCTGCGCAGGCGGGCATGCCGCAGGGCCAGTCCGGCGACCCGCGCGCAGCGCTCGGGGTCGGGGACATAGGAGATCAGCCCCTCGTCGTCGATCTCCTTGAACGAGAACGGCACAGTGATGATGCGCCCGTCGAACTCCGGAACGGCGACCTGTGTCGCGACGTCGAGCGGAGACAACCCGTCGTCGTTGGTGGCCCACTGCGCACGCGGACTCGTCAGGCACAGGCCCTGCAGGATGGGAACGTCCAGCGCGGCCAGATGCGCGACGTTCCAGCTGTCGTCGGAACCGCCGGCACCCGCCGCCGACGGGGTGGCGCCACCGGCGGCGAGCACCGTGGTCACCAACGCGTCGGCGGTGCCCAGCACGTCGAGCAGGTCGGTGTCGGCGGTGCGCAGCGACGCGCAGAACACCGGCAGCGCACGGCCGCCCGCGTTCTCGACGGCGTCGCACAGCGCGTCGATGTAGGCGGTGTTGCCCGCCAGATGCTGGGCGCGGTAGTACAGCACGGCCACGGTCGGGCCGTCGGTGGCGGGCCCCTGCCGCTGCACCACCCCCCAGGTGGGCGTCACCTCAGGCGGGCTGAACCCGAACCCGGTCATCAGCAGCGTGTCGGACAGAAACGCGTGCAGTTGACGCAGGTTGGCCACGCCCCCCTGGGCCAGGTAGACGTGCGCCTGCAGCGCGACACCGGCCGGGGTGGTCGAGTGACCCATCAGGTCCGCGTCGGGCGACTGCTCACCGCTGACCACCACGGTGGGCACGCCGCTGGCCGCGACGGTGTCGATGCCGTCCTCCCATGCGCGGTAGCCACCGAGGATGCGCACCACCGCGATGTCGGCCCCGTCGAGCAACTCGCGCAGTTCGCCGTCGACGAGTCGCGACGGGTTCGCCCACCGGAAGTTCGCGCCGCTGGAGCGCGCGGTGATCAGGTCGGTGTCCGACGTCGACAGCAGCAGGACCGTGGGGTGGGGCACTCACCATTACTACCGCACGCCGTTCGCGCGATCGGGACCAGCGCGGTGGGGGAAGGGGTGGCGAGGGCCTTCTCGTCGGTGACCGACGGTTACGGCGAAAAATTCATGCCCGGTTTCTCGGCTAAGCCAGGTTTTTCGGGCGGCTCACTGGGTTATCCCGTCGATAACCGCACGACTGCGGTGCGGGGTGTTCGCGTCGGGAGGAACGCACATGGGCATCGGAATCACAGTCGAGGGGCTGACCAAGTCATTCGGTTCCACCACGGTCTGGGAAGACGTGACGTTGACGATTCCAGCGGGCGAGGTCAGCGGGCTGATCGGCCCGTCCGGCACGGGCAAGTCGGTGTTTTTGAAGTCGCTCATCGGCCTGCTACGCCCGGAACGCGGCAAGATCATCGTCGACGGCACCGACATCATCCAGTGCTCGGCCAAGGAGCTCTACGAGATCCGAACGCTGTTCGGCGTCATGTTCCAGGACGGCGCCCTGTTCGGCTCCATGAGCATCTTCGACAACACCGCGTTCCCGCTACGCGAGCACACCAAGAAGAAGGAAAGCGAGATCCGCAACATCGCCATGGAGAAACTCGAGCTGGTCGGTCTGGCCGGTGACGAGAACAAGTTCCCCGGCGAGATCTCCGGCGGCATGCGCAAGCGTGCCGGGCTGGCCCGCTCCCTGGTGCTCGACCCGCAGATCATCCTGTGCGACGAGCCCGATTCGGGTCTGGACCCGGTCCGTACGGCGTATCTGTCGCAGCTGCTGATCGACATCAACGCTCAGATCGACTGCACCGTTCTGATCGTCACGCACAACATCAACGTCGCTCGCACCGTGCCGGACAACATCGGCATGCTGTTCCGCAAGCACCTGGTGATGTTCGGTCCGCGCGAGGTGCTGCTGACCAGTGACGAGCCGGTGGTCGGGCAGTTCCTCAACGGCCGCCGCATCGGCCCGATCGGTATGTCCGAGGAGAAGGACGAGGCGACGATGGCCGAGGAGCAGGCCATGATCGATTCCGGCCACCACCACGGCGGCGTCGAGGAGATCCAGGGTGTGCCCCCGCAGATCCAGGCCACGCCCGGCATGCCAGAGCGCCAGGCGGTGCACCGTCGCCAGGCCCGGGTGCGCGAGATCATGCACACCCTGCCGCCTGCCGCGCAGGAGGCCATCCGCGAAGACCTGGAAGGCAGCCAACAGAAGACGTCCAGCAGTCCCGACGGCGAGTCGCGCCGCTACGACCACGACGACGCCGACACCGCCAGGATTTCTGCCGGGCGTGGTCGCTGAACAGCTGGGCCGGTCCGTTGCGCTGATCGACGATCGGAGGCCGCGGTGAGCTTCAACCTCGCCACCATCCTTCGTCAATCCTCAGCGGCTCACCCGCACAAGCCGCTGTGCCACCTCGGCGAGCACGCCTTCAGCTATGCCCAGGTCGACGAGATCTCCGGCCGAATCGCCAGCAGTCTGCGCGCCCTCGGAGTGGGGCTGGGCGACAAGGTCGCTGTCCAGCTGCCCAATGTGCCCCACTTCCTGTTCGCCTACTTCGGCATCCTCAAGGCCGGCGCGGTGCTGGTGCCGCTGGATCCGAGCCTGCGCGCACCGGAGATCTGTTCGCAGCTCATCGATTGTGACGCCAGCCTGCTGATCACCTTCGAGACTTCGGCGAAGGAGGCTGTGCAGGGCGCGACCGAACTCGACGGGCTGGGAACGTACGTGGTGAAGGCCCCCGTGGACGCCTCTCTCCCTGCGGGCACACACCATTTCGACGAGCTGTATTTCGCAGGTGACAGCGACGTCATAGCCCCGACCGATGCCGACGACACGGCGGTGATCGTCCATACGAGCGACACCACCGGCGGACCGAAGGGTGCGGCGCTGACGCACTTTCAGCTGTACAGCAGCTGCACGGGTGCAGGCGACCTGTTCGGATTGCGCGAAGAGGACATCGGCATGGCGGTGCTGCCGTTGTTTCAATGGTTCGGGCTCTCCAGCGTGCTCAACACCGCTGTGCGCTTCGGAAGCACGCTGGTGTTGGTACCGAGCTTCGATGCCGGAACCGTTCTCGACGAGCTGGCGCGTCATCGATGCACCGTCTTCTCCGGTGTTGCGTCGATGTACCGCGAGCTGTCGCATGCCGACGCCGCCGACCACGACCTGACCACCCTGCGGCTCGGGATATGCGGTGGCTCCCCGCCTGCCGACGACGTCGCCCGCGCGCTCCAGCGACGGTCTCCCAACTTGGTCATCCGGCAGGCATACGGATTGTCGGGTGCGACGTCGATCAGCACCGCTTAGGTCGATGCCGAGGACGGAAGCCGCCGCCGACTGCCAGCCGGCACCGCGGGCCCAGTCCCGGCTAGTGGCGGTTCCAGCGGTCGTAGGTGCTCTGCGGATAGGGCAACCCCAGCGCGGCGATGAGCACGACGAGCAGGACACCGAAAACGACAAGTTCGAACATCGTTGTTCCTTCCGTAATTTCGCCTACTGCACACGCGTGCAGTTAGCAGGACGGTACGTCTGAAACGGCCGAAGAAGGACAACTTGTGTGGCACGGATCACCGCCGGCCTCGCTGTGACCCGTGTCACCATTCGGCATGGACGTCCTGTCGAAGCACCTGGTCAGCCGGCGTACCGTGAGCTGGTGGCCAGGATGCGCGATCACGACGCCTGCCCCGGCGCGCTACAGGTTCACCGGGCGGCCGACGGCGCTCTCGCCCGGGTGCGCTTGCCGGGCGGCATGCTCACCGCTTCCCAACTGCAGGCGCTGGCGGGGGCGGCCACCGAGTGGGGCGCGGGCACGCTGGAACTCACCTCGCGCGGCAACGTCCAGGTGCGCGGCATCGTCGACGACGAGGCCGCCCTCGCCGACGCGGTGGCCGCAGCGGGCTTGTTGCCGTCGCCGTCCCACGAGCGGGTCCGCAACATCGTCGCCTCGCCGCTGTCCGGCCGTGTGGGCGGCGCAGCCGACATCCGTTGTCTGATAACCGATCTCGACGAAGCCATCCGCGCCGAGCCGGGCTTGGCCGCGCTGCCCGGCCGGTTCCTGTTTGGCATCGACGACGGCCGCGCCGACATCTCGGGCCTGGGCGCCGACGTCGGGATCCACGCCATGGGCGATGCGTTCGCGCTGCTGTTGGCCGGTCGCGACACCGGCGTCCGGTTGCCACCGACTGCCGCCGTCCCCACCCTCATCGAGGTGGCGCGTCGCTTCGCCGACGTCCGCGGAAACGCTTGGCGTGTCGGCGAACTCGACGACCACGGTCCGCTGCTCACCGGTCTGGACGTCGTCGAACCAGCCGGCGCGACCTGGGAGCCGGTGATCCGAGGGCCCGTTGGCTGGATCCAGCAGAACGACGGCCGCGTGGCGCTGGGCGCCGCGGTGCCGCTCGGGGTGCTGCCTGCTCGCACCGCCGAGTTCATCGCGGCGATCGAGGCGCCCGTGGGGATCACGCCCTGGCGGTCGGTGCTGGTCTTCGACCTCGACGAGGGCGTTGCCGATGTCGCCCTGCGCGTGCTCGCGCCGATGGGGCTGGTGTTCGACGAGAACTCGCCGTGGCTGTCGGTCAGCGCCTGCACGGGCAGGCCGGGTTGTGAACGTTCGGCGGCCGACGTCCGCGCCGACGCCGTAGCGATGCTCGACGAGCCCTCCACCGTGCATCGTCACTTCGTGGGCTGCGATCGAGCGTGCGGAAGTCCGCCGGTCGGCGAAGTGCTGGTGGCCACCGGAGACGGATACCGGCCGCGCATATCACCCCCGTAGGGTGAGCGGGTGCTCGACTACATCCGCGACGCCGCCGAGATCTACCGGCAGTCGTTCGCGACGATCCGCGACGAGGCGGATCTGGCGCGCTTCCCGGCCGATGTGGCCCGCGTGGTGGTCCGGCTGATCCACACCTGCGGGCAGGTCGACGTCGCCGGGCACGTCGCCTTCAGCGACGACGTGGTGGCCAGCGCCCACGGCGCGCTCGCCGCAGGCGCCCCGGTGCTTTGCGACTCGTCGATGGTGGCCGCGGGCATCACCCGGTCGCGGTTGCCTGCGGACAACGAGGTGGTCTCGCTGGTCGCCGACGCCCGCGCCGCCGACCTCGCGGCGCGGCTCGGCACCACCCGGTCGGCCGCCGCGGTGGAGCTGTGGGCCGACCGGCTCGGCGGCGCCGTGCTGGCGATCGGCAACGCGCCCACCGCACTGTTCAGGCTGCTCGAGTTGATCGACGACGGCGCCCCGGTCCCGGCGGCGGTGCTGGGCGGGCCGGTGGGCTTCATCGGCTCGGCGCAGTCGAAGCAGGAGCTCATCGAGCGGCCCCGCGGCATGTCGTACCTCGTGGTGACCGGCAGGCGCGGTGGCAGCGCGATGGCCGCCGCGGCGGTGAATGCGATGGCGACGGAACGAGAATGAGCGCAGGCCGGGGCACGCTCTGGGGCGTCGGGCTGGGGCCCGGCGATCCCGAGCTCGTCACCGTGAAAGCGGCCCGGGTGATCGGCGAGGCCGACGTCGTGGCGTATCACAGCGCCCGGCACGGCAAGAGCATCGCGCGCGGCATCGCCGAACCGTATCTGCGGCCCGGCCAACTCGAGGAGCATCTGGTCTATCCGGTGACCACCGAGACCACCGATCACCCCGGCGGCTACGCGGGCGCGATGGAGGACTTCTACCGGGAAGCCGCCGACCGGATCGCCGCGCACCTGGAGGCCGGACGCAATGTGGCGCTGCTCGCCGAGGGCGATCCGCTGTTCTACAGCTCCTACATGCACATGCACACCCGGCTCACCGAGCGCTTCGACGCCGTGATCGTGCCGGGCGTGACCTCGGTCAGCGCGGCCTCGGCCGCGGTGGCCACCCCCCTGGTCCAGGGCGACGAGGTGCTGACGATCCTCCCGGCCACCTTGCCGGTCGAGGAGCTCAAGCGCAGGCTCGCCGACACCGACGCCGCCGTGATGATCAAGCTCGGCCGCTCGTATCCGGCTGTGCGCGAAGCTCTTTCGGCGACCGGCCGTTTGGACGAGACGTTCTACGTCGAGCGGGCCAGTACCCCGCGACAGCGGGTGATGGGCGCAGGCGAGGTCGACGACGGCTCCGTGCCCTACTTCTCCCTGGCCATGCTGCCGGGACGGGCCCGCGTCGAACCGGTGGCGGGCAGCGTCGCGGTGGTCGGCCTCGGACCCGGCGACCCCGACTGGATGACGCCGCAGAGCAGCCGCGAACTGGCCGCGGCCACCGACCTGATCGGCTACGGCCCCTACCTGGATCGCGTCGGCGCCCGGGACGGTCAGCGCAGACATCCCAGCGACAACACCGACGAACCGGAACGCGCGCGACTGGCATGCACGCTGGCCCAGCAGGGCCGGGCGGTCGCGGTGGTGTCCTCCGGCGACCCCGGGGTGTTCGCGATGGCGACCGCCGTCCTCGAGGAGGCCAAGCAGTGGCCGGAGGTGCGGGTGCGGGTGGTGCCGGCGATGACGGCCGCACAGGCCGTGGCCAGCCGAGTGGGGGCGCCGCTGGGCCACGACTACGCCGTCATCTCCCTGTCGGACCGGCTCAAGCCGTGGGACGTGATCGCCGGGCGGCTGACCGCGGCCGCCGCGGCCGACCTGGTGCTGGCGATCTACAACCCGGCTTCGAAGAGCCGCACCTGGCAGGTCGGAGCGATGCGTGACCTGCTGCTCGAACACCGCGACCCGGGCACACCGGTGGTGATCGGCCGCGACGTGTCCGGGCCCCGCGAGCAGGTGACGGTGGTGCGGTTGGCCGACCTGGACCCCGCCGACGTGGACATGCGCTGCCTGCTGATCGTCGGGTCGTCGCAGACGCAGTGGTACTGCGAGGACGGCGACCGGGTCTTCACCCCGCGCCGCTACCCCGGATGAGCCCGCACGAACACCCGCCGGCGCTCAACCCGGTACGGTTTCGGGGCTCAGTTCCGTACCGCAGTGAGCGCTCGCGGCGCCTAGCGACTCGACATAGGAGAAACGCGTGACCTCTGTGCCGGCCATTCCACGCAGCCCTGAAGACGTGACGCCGGCCTGGCTCGGCTCGGTGCTGGGCACCGACGTCGCGTCGGTGGACGTCACACCGATCGGCACCGGTCAGACGGGTGCGACGTACCGGTTGGCCGTGACGTACACGGGCCCGAATGGATTGCCGTCGTCGTTCGCGATCAAGCTGTCCGCTCAGGACGATGCCGTGCGCGAACGGGTGGCGCTGGGATACCGGTCTGAGGTGGAGTTCTACTCGCTGGTCGCCGCCCATATGCGCATCCCAGTGCCGACGAGCTTCCACTGCGACATCTCCGACGACGGCGCCGACGTCGTGTTGTTGCTGGCCGACATGGCGCCCGCGGTGCAGGGCGACCAGATCGCGGGGTGCACCCCGCAGGAAGCGCGGCTGGCCGTAGAGGCGCTGGCCGGCCTGCACGGCCCCAGCTGGTGTGAGCCGCGGTGGGCGGAGTTGTCAGCGATCGTCATGCCCAAACCCGGTGACACCGAGGCAGCCAGGGGTCTGGGTGACGTCAGCCAGATGGCCGCCACCATCGTCATCGACCGGCTCGGTTCGTGGATCGGCACCGAAGACCAGGAGACGCTGATCAACGCGATGGGACTGGTGACGCCGTGGCTGATGGCCGAGCCGGACCGGTATGCGTTGATGCACGGTGACTACCGCCTCGACAACATGCTCTTCGACCCGGAGGGCACGCGGATCACGGTGGTGGACTGGCAGACCGTCGGCATCGGGCTGCCTGCCCGCGACCTGGCCTACTTCACCGCGACCAGCCTCGAGCCACGCGTCCGGGCGCAGATCGAGGGCGATCTCGTCGAGCACTACCACCGAGCGTTGGTCGGTTACGGTGTCGCCGGCTACGACCTCGACACCTGCTGGAGCGACTACCGCCTCGGCGTGCTGCAGGCGCCGCTGCTGGTCGCACTGGGCACGGCGTTCGCGACGTCGACCGAGCGGGGCGACGAGATGATGCTGGCGATGCTCGGGCGCGGCTGCCGGGCCATTCGCGACCTCGGCACGCTCGAACTGATCAGGTCCTACCGATCGCGCTGACCCATTCGACCGCTTCCTCGACGGTGGACACCGTGGCGACACCGCCAGGCAGCGGCGGCCGCTGCACCATCACCACCGAGACCCCCAGCGCCTCGGCGGCATCCAGCTTTGGCCGCGTCATCGCCCCGCCACTGTTCTTGGTGACCAGCGCATCGATGCGGTGCTCGCGCAGCAGGTGCAGCTCGTCGTCGTAGCGGTACGGTCCGCGCGAGAGCACGACGCGATGACGGGCGGGCAGGTCCGCGGCGTCGGGCGGGGTGACGGCGCGGATCAGGAACCACGCGTCGACACCGGTGAACGCCGCGGTACCCGACCGGCCGGTCGTCAGGAACACCCGGGAGAACCGTTGGCCGGCAACCACTTCCGCGGCTCCACTGTCGTCGCCGACGACGATGGCGTCACCGGACGGCCAGGGCGGCCGGACCAGCACGAGGTGCGGCAGACCCACGTCGGCGCAGGCGGTGGCCGCGTGGGCGGTCATCGTGGCGGCGTAGGGATGCGTGGCATCGACGACGGCGGCGACGGGGTTGTCGAGCAACCAGCGTCGCAACCCCTCGACACCGCCGAAGCCCCCGATGCGTACCCGGCCCACGGGAAGCACCGGATCCGGTACCCGGCCAGCCAGCGAGCTGACCACCTCCACGTCCGGATGCAGCCTCTGCGCCACAGCGCGGGCCTCGGAAGTGCCCCCCAGCAACAGGATGCGCATCAGTGCCGGTCCCGCCGGACCCGCCCGGACGAGTACAGATAGCTGTCGGCGAAGCCCTCGGCGGCCAGCACATCGCCGACGACGATGACCGCCGTGCGGGTGATACCGGCCGCGGTGGTCTGCTCGGCCAGGTCCGCCAGCGGGCAGCGAACCACCTGCTGCTGCGGCCAGCTCGCGAAAGCAACGACGGCGCAGGGTGTTTCAGGAAGGTATCCGCCGGAGAGCAGCTGCGGCACGATCGCCTCAATCTGGGCCGCGGCCAGATGCAGCACCAGCGTGCCGCCCGATCGCGACAACGTCTGCAGGTCCTCACCGGGCGGCATCGCGGTCGACAGCGTGGCCACCCGGGTCAGCGTGACCGTCTGCGCGACACCGGGCACGGTGAGTTCGCGGCCCAACACGGCGGCGGCCGCGGCGAACGCCGGCACCCCGGGCACGATCTCGTAGTCGACGCCGAGGTCGTCGAGTCGGCGGCACTGCTCGGCCAGTGCACTGTAGATCGACGGGTCACCCGAATGCAGTCGCGCCACATCGTGATTCGCAGCGTGCGCGGCGGCGATCTCGTCGATGATCTGGTCCAGCGTCAACGGGCCGGTGTCCACCACGCGGGCGTTGTCCGGGCACAACGCGAGCAGGTCCTCGGGCATGATGGAGCCCGCGTACAGGCACACCCCGCAGCGGCTGAGCAGCCGCTGGCCGCGCACCGTGATCAGATCGGCGGCGCCGGGACCCGCCCCGATGAAGTAGACCGTCATGGCTTGGTCACCGACCACTGGGTCACCGGCATCGCGGGCCGCCACCCGGTGAACCCGCCGAGCGGCTCGCCACGGTGGTACTCGAAGCGGCGCAGTTCGCCACCGTGCGACGAGAACATCTGGGCCAGAGCCGCTTCGGACTCCACCGTCACCGCGTTGGCAACCAGCCGACCACCCGCTGCGAGCCGCTCGAAGCAGGCCTGAAGCAACCCGGGCCGCGAGACCGCACCGCCGACGAAGACGGCGTCCGGCGGCGGCGCGGAATCGAACGCCTCGGGCGCGTCGCCGCGCACTTCCACTGTGGCGCCGAACGCCTGCGCATTCGCGGTGATCAGGTTGCGCCGCTGCTCGTCGCGTTCGAAAGCCACGGCGTGGCAACCTGTTCCGCTGCGGCACCATTCGACCGCGACACTGCCCGATCCGGCGCCGACATCCCACAGCAGCTCGCCCGGCCGCGGGCCGAGCGCCGCCAGGGTCACCGCGCGGATCGGCTGCTTGGTGATCTGCCCGTCGTTAGCGAACTCGACGTCGGGCAGCACCCCGAACCGCCGCTCGTCGGGCAGGTAGCGCACCGCCAGCACATTGAGGTCGTCCACATCGGCAGGCGGCCGTGCGGCCCACTCGCGCGCGGTGGCCGTGCGCCGCCGCTCGGCGGGACCGCCGAGTTGTTCGAGCACCGTGATCTGCGAGGCTCCGCGCCCGCTGTCGGTTAGCAGGCGCGCCAGTTGCGCCGGCGTCTGGCCGCCGCGCGACAACACGACCGCCTGCCCGCCCCGGCGCACCGCGGTGTGCGTCTCGCCGAGCACCAGGCTGATGATCTCGGTGTCCTGCACCGCCCAGCCGACCCGGGAACACGCCAGCGTCACCGACGACACGTGTGGCAGCACCGCGACCTCATCGGGTCCGTACAGCCGGATCAGGGAGCTGCCGACACCGTGCAGCAGCGGGTCCCCGCTGGCCACCACGTGCACGTCCCCGTCGGCGCCGTCCAGCAGGGTGCGCAGTGCGGGCAGCATCGGCGACGGCCACTGCCTGCGCGCCGCGGTGACGGTGCCGTCCAGCAGCTCGAGCTGCCGTAGAGACCCGTGAACGACTGTCGCCCTGGCTAATTCGGTCCGCGATGCCGGGGACAGCCCCGCCATCCCGTCGGCGCCGATGCCGACCACGACGATCATCGCTTCAACCTTCGCCAGACGAAGCGCGGCGTGACGCGGAAGGCGGCCGCCAGCAGCGCCAAAGGTGCGGGCACCCACACGGTCTGGCGGCGCTTGCGCAGCGCGCGCACAGTCGCGTCGGCCACCTGCGTGGGTGTGCTGGACATCGGGGCGGGTCGCATCCCCTCGGTCATCCGGCCGACGACGAATCCGGGGCGCACCAGCAGCATTTGCACCCCCGATCCGTGCAGGGCGTCGGTGAGCCCGGCGACGAAGCCGTCGAGCCCGGCCTTGGCCGACCCGTACACGTAGTTGGCCCGCCGGACGCGAATGCCCGCGATCGACGAGAACGCAATGATCGCACCCCGGCCGGCCGTACGCATCGCCGCGACCAGCACCGTCAGCAGGCTCACCTGGGCGGTGAAGTCGGTGTGCACCACCGCCGCGGCGTGTGCGGGGTCGCGCTCGGCGAGCGCCTGATCGCCGAGGATGCCGAACGCCAGCACGGCGGTGCCGATCGGCCCGTGTTCGGCGACGATCGCCTCGACCAGCGGCTGGTGCGATGCCAGGTCGTCGGCGTCGAACTCGACGGCGTGCACCGCCGCCGCACCGGCCGCCCGCACTGCGGCGACCTGCTCGTCGAGGTCGTCGGCGCGGCGCGCGGCCAACACCACCGTCGCGCCCGCGGCGAGCCGAGTCGCCACGTGCAGCCCGATCTCACTACGGCCGCCGAAAACCACGATGGGCGCCTTACCCGTGTCATGCACGGGAGCGATTATCACCTGCGCTACCGTTGGCCCCGATGGCTACATCGGGTCGCAAGGCCACCACCCGGCTCACCAGCGACGCGCTGGCGTTCTTGTCCGAGCGCCATCTGGCCATGCTGACCACGCTGCGATCGGACAACTCGCCGCACGTCGTCGCCGTCGGGTTCACGTTCGACCCGGCGACCCACATTGCCCGCGTCATCACCAGCGGCGGGTCGCAGAAGGCCGTCAACGCCGAGCGCCAGGGTGTCGCCGTGCTCAGTCAGGTCGACGGCGCACGGTGGCTTTCGCTGGAGGGCAAGGCCAGGGTCAACACCGATGCCGATGCGGTGCGCGATGCCGAACTGCGCTACGCCCAGCGGTACCGCACGCCACGGGTCAACCCGAAGCGCGTCGTCATCGAGGTGCGCGTCGAGCGGGTGCTCGGCTCGTCGGACCTGTTGAACCGGGCCGAAGACTAGGCCGTCGCGCCCGGACCTGCGGGCACCACCACCAGTTCGTGCGGCCGGTTGTTCACCGGCATCGCGCCGTCGGCGGTGACGATCACGATGTCCTCGATCCGCGCCCCCCACTCGCCGGGGAAGTAGATGCCCGGTTCGACGGAGAACGCCATGCCCTCCTGCAGGGGCAGCGGATTGCCCGCCACGATGTAGGGCTCCTCGTGCACCGAGAGACCGATGCCGTGCCCGGTTCGGTGCACGAAGACGTCGGCCAGACCCTCGGCCGCCAGCACGTCGCGCGCGGCGGCGTCCACCTCTTCGGCGGTGACGCCGGGTCGCACCGACTCCACGGCGGCCCGCTGCGCGCGCTGCAGGACCGCGTAACGGCGCGCCACCTCCGGAGCGGGCTCGCCGATACTGTAGGTGCGGGTGGAGTCGGAGTTGTAGCCGGGCTCGTGTGGGCCGCCGATGTCCACGACGACGACGTCGCCGGCCCGCAGTTCGCGGTCCGAGCACTCGTGATGCGGGTCAGCCCCGTGCGGGCCCGAGCCGACGATGATGAAGGCCACCTCCGAATGGCCTTCGGCGACAATCGCTTCGGCGATGTCGGCGGCGACGTCGGCCTCGGTCCGGCCCGGGACCAGGAACTCCGGCACCCGGGCGTGCACCCGGTCGATGGCCGCGCCGGCCTTGCGCAGCGCGTCGATCTCTGCGGGGTCCTTGATCATCCGCAGCCGGCGCAGCACGGCGGTCGCCAGCACCGGTACCGCACCGAGCACGTCGGCGAGCGGCAGCAGGTGCAGCGCGGGCATAGAGTCGGTGACCGCAACGGCGAGCCCTCCCGACGACCCCGCCGCGGGAACCCCGCCGCCGAGCGCCTGCGCCACGAGCGCATACGGGTCGTCGCCGTCCACCCAGTCCCGCACCGCCAGGTCGAGTTCGGGCACCGCCGACTCCTTCAGCGCGGCCAGTTCCAGCCTGGGCACGACGACCGTCGGCTCGCCGGTGGCGGGCAGCACCAGCGCGGTCAGCCGCTCGAAGGTCTGCGCCCGCGACCCGGTCAGGTAGCGCAGGTCGTATCCGGGCGTTACCACCAGGCCGTCGAGCCCCGTGTCGGCAGCGGCCGACGCCGCCGCCTCAATCCGCGCTGCGTAGACATCGGAGCTGAATCGACTGGCGCTCATGACATGAGGTTAATCGCCGGGTCGCGCGCCTGGCAGGATGGCCCGCATGGCTCTCGTGCTGCTCGACGGCGCCAGCATGTGGTTCCGGTCGTACTTCGGGGTGCCCGACAAGATCAAGGCACCGGACGGGCGACCGGTCAACGCGCTGCGCGGATTTCTCGACGCGGTCGCCACGGTCATCACCCGCGAGCGGCCCACCCGGCTGGTGGTGTGCCGAGACGACGACTGGCGCCCGCAGTGGCGCGTCGACCTCGTGCCGTCGTACAAGGCCCACCGGGTGCTCGAGGAGCATCCCGCCGGTGAGCCCGACGTCGAGGAGGTGCCCGACGAGCTGACCCCGCAGGTCGACATGATCTTCGAGATCCTCGACGCGTTCGGCATCGCGACGGCCGGGGCGCCCGACTGCGAGGCCGACGACGTGCTCGGCACGCTGGCCGCCCGCGAGCAGCGCGCTGCGGTCGTGGTGGTCAGCGGTGACCGCGACCTGCTGCAGCTCGTGCGCGACGAACCGGTGCCCGTGCGCGTGCTCTACCTCGGCAGCGGGTTGGCCAAGGCCATCAGGTGGGGCCCGAAGGAGGTGGCGGAGAAGTACGGCGTCCCGGTGCATCGCGCCGGACCCGCCTACGCCGAACTGGCGCTGCTGCGCGGCGACCCGAGCGACGGGCTGCCCGGCGTGCCGGGCGTCGGCGAGAAGACCGCGGCGACGCTGTTGGGCCAGCACGGTTCGCTGGAGAACATCCTGGCCGCCGCCAACGATCCCAAGTCGAAGATGTCCAAGGCGTACCGGAAGAAGCTGCTCAACGCCGCCGACTACATCGAGGCGGCGGGGCCGGTGGTGCGGGTGGCCACCGACGCGGACCTCGACTGGTCCACCAAGACCGATGCGCTCCCGTTGGCCGCCGAACACCCGCGCAAGGTCGCCGAACTCGCCGAGACCTACGGCGTCACGTCGTCGATCGGCCGGCTGCAGAAGGCCCTGGACGGACTCCCCGACAGCTGAGCAGGCGGTAAGCCGGCCCGCCCGGGCCTACCTGCTGGGTTAGCGGGGCCTGCCGACCTCGTAGGTGCCGTCGTCGTCCTGGAACGTGACCGTGACCTGGCGCTTGGTGCCGTCGATGCTGACCTCGCAGTTGAACGTGGCACCCTGCTCGACGGTCGGGTTCTGGCCGTCGTTGCACTTGACGTCCTCGACGTTGGTGGCGCCGTAGCCGTTCGCTTCGTCGGTGAGGATCTGCTCCACGCCGGACTGCGCGGCGTCGATGTCGAGTTTCTTGGTGACGAAGAAGCCCGGCTTCCAGAAGCCCATCACCAGCACGGCGGCAACGATGAGGGCGGCCAGCAGGCCGATCACACCGCCGATCACCGCCAGCGAGCGCTTCGAGCCGTCCTCGGAGCCAGGCTGCTGATACGGCGGATACTGGCCGAACTGGCCCGGCTGCTGACCGTACGGCCCCGTCGGCGGCTGGCCGTACGGCGGCTGGCCGGGCTGCTGGGGGTACTGCTGGCCGTACTGGGGCTGACCGTACTGCCCGGGCTGCTGGTAGGCCTGCGGGTTGTACTCGGTCGGCTGCTGGCCGAACTGCTGCTCGGCGCCCGGATACTGCGACGGCTGGTAACCCGGCTGCTGATAACCCGGGTACTGCGCCGGCGGCTGTTGCTGTTGCGGGTCGTAGGCCGGCGGCTGCCACTGGGGCGCCGCCTGGGTGGCGTCGCCGCCCGACGGCTGCGGCTGCCAGGGCTGGTTGGCCGACGGGTCGCTGGACGGCTGGCCCGTCGACTGGTCCGGCTGCTGCTGCTCACCGGGCCACGACTGCGTCGGATCAGATCCCTGCGGTCCGCTCATCTCACTCCTTGATCGCCCGCGGCCGAGTCGCGGCCTGCTTCCGTCGTGCTGGCAACACCCTACCGTTGCATGCACGTGGGATGAGGTATTCAGGCTGGCGCAGCCGCGCAGGGGCTGTGCGACCCGCGTCACCCCGCGTCGACGGCGACCACACCGCGTCGAACGTCGTTGATCGCGCGTTTCGCGGTGGCCCGCAGCGCCGGGTCGGGAGCGGCGTTGCGCACCTGGTCGAGAAGGTCGAGCACCTGGCGGCACCAACGCACGAAATCGCCTGCCGACAGCGGGTTTCCGCTGGCCGTCGCGTCGGAGGCGGCCAGGGCGCTGGTCAGATCCCCGGTGGTGGCCCACCGGAATATCGCGGCGACGAACCCGTCGTCGGGTTCGCGGCTCTGCGTGATCCGGTGGCGTTGCTCGTCGAGGCGCAGTTCCGAGGACAGCCTGCGGGTCTGGTTCAATGCGCGCCGCAGCTTGCCCGTGGGGATGTCGAAGCCCTCGCGGCCGCCCGGCGTGTCGCCACGCGACTCGTACAGCACCGCCGACAGCACGCCGGCCAACTCGGCGGCGTCGAGACCCTCCCAGATGCCCGCGCGCAGCGCCTCGGCCACCAACAGGTCACTCTCGCTGTAGATCCGGGCCAGCAGCCGACCGTCGTCGGTGACCTTGGGATCGTCGGCGTTTCCCGCGATGAATCCGCGCTCGGTCAGCAGCACCACGATCCGGTCGAAGGTGCGGGCCAGCGAGTTGGTGGCGGCGGCGACCTTCTGACCGATCTGCCCGTTGTCCCGTTCGATGCGCAGATAGCGCTCGGCGAGGCGCACCTTCTCCTCGCGCTCCGGTAGGTGGTGGGCGGAATGCTCGCGCAACCGCGCACGCAGCGCGGCCAGTTCGGGATCGATGTCTCGCTCCCTCGGTTCTCCGCTGCGCTTGGCCCGCACCGACGGGCCATCGAGCCCGGCGGCCGCCGACCTCAGCGCCGACGCGAGGTCGCGCCGCGCACGCGGGTTGCGGTGTTCCACCCGTTTGGGCAGCGTCATCCGGCCCAGCGGCTCGGAGGCGCCCGAGTAGTCGGCCGACGAGATCCGCCCGGCCCAGCGGTGTTCGGTCAGCACGAGCGGCCGCGGGTCGTCGTCGTCGCGGCTGGGTTCCAGCACGACGGCCAGCCCGCCGCGGCGGCCGTGGGTGATCGTGATGATGTCGCCGCGGCGCAGCGAGGCCAGCGCGTCGTTGGCGGCCCGGCGCCGCTGCAGCCGCGAGGCCCGCGACTGCGCGCGTTCGCGTTCGGAGATCTGCTGGCGCAGACGCGCGTAGTCGAGAATCGACTCGTCGCCCAGTTCGTCGGCGATCTCGCCCAGCATCCGCTCGCCGCGCTCGATGCCGCGCCGCAGGCCCACCACCGAGCGGTCGGCCTGATACTGGGCGAACGAACTCTCCAGCAGCTTGTGCGCCTGGGCCGGTCCCATCTGCTGCACCAGGTTGATGGTCATGTTGTACGACGGCGCAAAAGAACTGCGCAGCGGGAAGGTTCGCGTCGACGCAAGGCCGGCCACCTCGGCGGGTTCGGCCGTGCTGTCGTTGGGCGTCCACAGCACCACGGCGTGGCCCTCGACGTCGATGCCGCGCCGGCCCGCGCGCCCGGTCAGCTGGGTGTACTCCCCCGGCGTCAGCGGCACGTGCTGCTCGCCGTTGTACTTGACCAGGCGCTCCAGCACCACAGTGCGCGCCGGCATGTTGATACCCAATGCCAGTGTCTCGGTGGCGAACACGGCCTTGACGAGCCCGGCGGAGAACAGCTCCTCGACGGTGTGGCGAAACACCGGCAGCATGCCCGCGTGGTGGGCCGCCAGCCCGCGCAGCAGGCCTTCGCGCCACTCGTGGTAGTCGAGCACGATCAGGTCCGACTCGGGCAGGTCACCGCAGCGGCGGTCGACGACCTCGGCGACCCGCTTGCGCTCCTGCTCGGTGGTGAGCCGCAGCGACGAGCGCAGGCACTGCTTGACCGCGGCGTCGCAGCCGGCCCGCGAGAAGATGAACGTGATCGCGGGCAGCAGATCCTCGCGTTCGAGCGTGCTGATCACGTCGGGCCGGCTCGGCGGCCGGTACATCGTCGGTCGCCCGCGATGCCCGGACCGGCCACGACCGCGCGGTTGCCAGTCGGCCAGCCGGTCTGCTTCCCGGCGATGGGCGATGTGCCGCAACAACTCCGGGTCGACGACGAGTTCGCGGCCGGCGTTGGCCGCGCCCCCGGCCCGATAGTCGAACAGGTCGAACATCCGCCTGCCCACCAGCACGTGCTGCCACAGCGGGACGGGCCGATGCTCGTCGACCACCACCGTGGTGTCGCCGCGGACGGTCTGGATCCAGCCGCCGAACTCCTCGGCGTTGCTCACCGTCGCCGACAGGCTCACCAGCCGCACCTCCTCGGGCAGGTGCAGGATCACCTCCTCCCACACCGCGCCGCGCATCCGGTCGGCCAGGAAGTGCACCTCGTCCATCACGACGTAGGAAAGACCCTGCAGCGTCGACGAATTGGCGTACAGCATGTTGCGCAGCACCTCGGTGGTCATCACCACGACGTCGGCGCCGCCGTTGATCGACTGGTCGCCGGTGAGCAGCCCGATCTTCTCCCGGCCGTACCGGTGCACCAGATCGTTGTGCTTCTGGTTGCTCAGCGCCTTGATGGGCGTGGTGTAAAAGCACTTGCCACCCGCGGCCAGGGCCAGGTGGACCGCGAACTCGCCCACCACGGTCTTGCCCGCACCCGTCGGTGCGCACACCAGCACGCCGTGGCCACTCTCCAGTGCCTCACAGGAGCGTCGCTGGAAGTCGTCGAGGGTGAACGACAGCTGCTCGGCGAAGCCGGTCAACTGGTCAGGTGGCATCGTCATCGACCACCGGCCGAGCGGGTGTCGGCACGGCGCTCGACGCCTCGACGGGTTCGGCTATCGGTTCGGGGCTGCCGATAGGCGCCGCCTCCTCGTCGGGGATCTCCTCGAGTGCGGCCCGGCGCGCCTTGCGGCGGTCGTGCAGGCGAGCCAGCTGGATCGCGAATTCCAGCAGCACCGTGAGCGCCAGCGCCAGCGCCAGCATCGAGAACGGGTCCGAGCCGGGGGTGAAGAGCGCGGCGAACACGAACAGCGCGAAGATCAGGCCGCGCCGCCACGCCTTGAGGCGCTCGTAGGTCAGCACCCCGACCAGGTTCAGCATCACGATCAGCAGCGGGAACTCGAAGCTGAAGCCGAACACCAGCAGCAGGTTGATCAGGAACCCGAAGTACTGGTCGCCCGACAACGCCGTCACCTGCACATCGCTGCCGACGGTCAGGAGGAAACCCAGCGCCGTGGCCAGCACCACGTAGGCCAGCACCGCGCCCGCGACGAACAGCACCGCGCCCACGGTGACGAACGCGACCGCGAACCGGCGTTCCTGCTTGTACAGGCCGGGGGTGATGAAGGCCCACATCTGATACAGCCAGACCGGGCACGCCAACACGATGCCTGCGGTCAGGCCCACCTTCAGACGCAACATGAACTGGTCGAACGGCGAGGTCGCCAGCAACCGACACGCCCCGTCGGCGGTGATGTCGGCGCGGGCGGAGTCCGGAAGGGCACAGTACGGGCCCCGCAGCCATTCGCCCAGGCTGGGCAGGCCGAACACGCCGTGGGTGTACCAGAGGAACCCGAGAATGGTGGTGAGCACGACCGCGGCGGCCGCGATCAGCAGCCGACTGCGCAGCTCGTGCAGGTGCTCGACCAGCGACATGGTCCCGTCGGGGTTGGCCCGCGAGCGCCGTCGGCGAGGATCGAGCTTCTTGAAGATTCCGGGGGTCTGCACGGCATGCCTACTGACGCGGCATCACGCCGCGCGCGGTGGACCGGTGACGATCAGGCCGGACGCTTGTCCGACGGCTGTTCGGTCTCCGGAGCCGCTCCGGCGGCGACGTCGGATCCAGCCGCCTTGTGGGTCGCGGGGTCGACCCGCTCCGAGGCGATCGGTGTCGCCGTGTCGGGCTTAGAATCGGCCTGCATCTCCTTGATCTCCGACTTGAAGATCCGCATCGACTTGCCCAGCGAGCGCGCCGCGTCCGGGAGCTTCTTGGCACCGAAGAGCAGCACGAACACGGCGATGACGATGACCCAGTGCCAGGGTTGTAGACCACCCAATTTGGTTACCTCCAGACGTCGCGGCCAGTCTACTCGTTGACCCCGTATGCGCTCAGCGCCGCGGCGGCCGATTCGCGCACCCTGGCCGCCAGCCCGGCAGGCTCGAGCACCCGCACCGCGGACCCGAAGCCGAGCACGAACCGGGTCATCCAGTCGTCCGAGGCGTAAGTCATCGCGGCCTCGCAGGCGCCGTCGGGCAGCTCACGAAGCACCCCCAGCGGGTAGTAGTCGAACATCCAGGACGCCGACCGGTCGATCAGCAGCGTCGCCGACGGCAGCGAGGGGTCGGCATTATCGGGAGAGAACAGGGAGGTGTCCGGTTCGGCCTGCACCGCAGGCGGCGGAGGGGTCGCCGGCTCGTCGAGGACCTGTGCGTCGACGATGCGGTCGAACCGGAACAGCCGGACGCCCTCGGCGGTGCGACACCAGGCCTCCAGGTAGCTGTGGTCACCGACCAGCACGACGCGGATCGGGTCGACGGTACGACTGGTCAGCTGGTCGTGGGAGGCCGAGTAGTACTCGATGGCCAGCGCGCGGTCGTCGCGCACCGCCGCGCGCACGGCGGCGGCCGCCTCGCTCTCCATCGGCGCAGGTTCGTCGACGGCGGCGGTGGGCGAGCCCGCGCCCACGGTGCCCGCTGCCGACTCGATCTTCGCGATCGCGCTGCGCGCGGCTTCCGGATCGACCATCCCGGGCACCTCGGCCAGCGCCCGCAGCGCCACCAGCACGCCCGTCGCCTCCGGCGAGGTCAGCCGCAGCGGGTGGTCGATGCCGGCGGTGAACGTGACCTCGATGGTGTCGCCGGAGAACTCGAAGTCGATCAGGTCACCGGGCCCGTAGCCGGGCAGCCCGCACATCCACAGCTGGTTCAGGTCGTCGCGCAGTTGGTCGACGCTGACGCCGAGGTCCGACGCCGCCTCGGCGTAGGTGATCCTCGGGTTGGCCTGGAAGTACGGCACCATGTTGAGCAGCCGCACCAGCCGGGTCGACACGGTACTCACGCTTCGGCTCCCGCTCGCTCTGCCTGGGCGCGCAGCCGCGCCACCACGTCCTCACGCAGCGACTGCGGTTCGAGCGCCACCGCGTCGGGTCCATAGCCGGCGATCTCGCGGGCCAACCGGTCGAACATGCCGATGTCCAACGAGATCTCCTCACCGGCGCGGCCGTTCAGCGTGTGGGGGCCGATCATCGTCGCGCGCCGCCGCAGCGCCGTGCCACGTCCCTCGGCCAGCCACACCCGCGCCTGCCCGCCCGATGGCCAGTCCCCCACGGCGCGGTCGACGATCTCGCGGAGGTCGACGCCGTCGGGTCGCCGCACCGCGCCCGCCGGCCCGATCACCGCGACATCCGCACCGATGCGGGAGAGCCGGAACGTGCGCGTCGCGTCGCGGTCCCGGTCATGGCCCACCAGATACCAGCGGCCCCTGTGGGTGACCACACCCCAGGGCTCGACGGTTCGGGTGGTGTAGGGCTCGCTGCGTGCCGGCCGATGCCGGAACTGCACGGCCTGCCCAGAGTCGATGGCCGACAGCACGATTCCGAGCACCTCCTCGGAACCGCGCAGCCCGGGCAGGGACGCGGTCGACGCGATCGCGAAATCGGAGTCGACGGCGTCGATGTCGATGCCGGCGGCGCGCAGTTTCAGCAAGGCTCCCTGCGTGGCGGTGATCAGCTCCGGCGACTCCCACAGTTTCGTCGCCACCGCCACCGCGGCCGCCTCGTCGGGGGTCAGTTCGACGGCGGGCAACGCGTACGCGTCGCGGTTGATGCGGTAGCCCTCGGTGGGGTCGAACTGCGACACCCGCCCGGTTTCCAGCGGGATGCCCAGGTCGCGCAGTTCGTTCTTGTCGCGCTCGAACATGCGCGAGAAGGCCTCGTCACTGGCGGTCTCGCTGTAGCCGTAGACCGTCTCGCGGATCCGTTCGGCGGTGATGAAGCTGCGCGTGGACAGCAGCGCGATGACCAGGTTCATCAGCCGCTCGACTTTGGAGATCGCCACGGCTGCCAGCTTAGGGCGTGTCGGAGTACGGCCGAGCGCTCACTCCGGTACAGATTTTCGCTCCAGAACCGGACAAGGCTGCGCGTTCACGCGGCCGCGGCCCGCGAGAGTTGCGCGTCGATGCGGCGCACCATCACGTCACCGTGCCGTCGGACATCATCGCTGACGACAGACAGGACCCGCCAGCCGATCTCCTCGAGCGCGGCTCTCTTCTGACGGTCCCGCCGCAGCGACTCCGGTGACCGGTGCCAATCGAAGCCGTCGTACTCGACAGCGAGTTTGTGGTCCGGCCACGCGAAGTCGACCCGCCACAGTCGCCCGTCCAGGTCGACTAACTCGTACTGCAGGCAGGGCTGGGGCAATCCTCCGTCGAGCATGACCAGCCGAGCCTCGCTCTCCATCGGGGATTCCGGTCCCGGCCTGGCGATCTGAATGAGTTCGCGCACGGTCACGATCCCGCGCCGGCCCGCCTGCGCATCCGCTGCCGCCAGCAGTTCGCCGCGATCACAGGTCTTGGTGCCCAAGGCAGCGTCGAGAGTCGCCAACGCCCGGGGTCGGCGAAGGCCCCGCGCAACCTCGACCGCAGTCCACGCAGCAGTGGTGAGCCGGCGGCCGCGGTGGCTGGTCAGTGGCGCGCCGTCCCGCCGATGCACCCTTAGTCCGATCTGATCGCGCAGAAGATGGCCCGCCGGGTTGAGCACGTGGAGCTCGGTGACGCCCTCGGTGTCGAAGCCGAACACCGCGGCGGCCGTGCCCAGGCAGACGGCTACCTGCTCACCGCATCGGAGGTCTAGGGCGCGCAGCCGCGTGAGCTCCGTCGGCGCGCCGAGGCTGTAGATGCCGGGAAGTACCTTGACCAACTCGCCGGTGCGCAGTCGGCGCTGCATCGCTCGACGGCTGACGTGCCGCAGGATCTGCGCCGACGTGGCGACCCGTCCCTGCTCCGCGAAGACGGCGACGAGGTCCGGTGGCATTCCGGAATTCTTGGCCGCCGACGGCCAGCGCCGCCAGCATGCCCTGTGGATAACCGGTGAGCGCTCATCGTGGTACGGATTTCGGCGCTCAAACCGTACAAGAGTGAGCGCTCGCGCAGGAGAAGTTACATGCTGGCGATCAGGCGCTTGACCCGCTCGTCGACCGAGCGGAACGGGTCCTTGCACAGCACGGTGCGCTGGGCCTGGTCGTTGAGCTTGAGGTGCACCCAGTCGACGGTGAAGTCGCGCCCGGCCTCCTGAGCGGCGCTGATGAACTCGCCGCGCAGCTTGGCCCGGGTGGTCTGCGGCGGCGTGTTGACCGCGGCCTCGATGTCCTCGTCGGTGGTGATCCGGGCGGCAAGTCCCTTGCGCTGCAGCAGGTCGAACACGCCGCGGCCGCGCTTGATGTCGTGATAGGCCAGGTCGAGTTGGCTGATCTTCGGGTCGGACAGCTCCATGTTGTAGCGGTCCTGGTAGCGGGCGAACAGCTTGCGCTTGATGACCCAGTCGATCTCGGTGTCCACCTTGGCGAAGTCCTGACTCTCCACCGCGTCGAGTTGCCGCCCCCACAGGTCGACGACCTGCTGGATCTGGGTGTCCGGCTCCCGCGTCTGCAGGTAGTCGACGGCGCGGCCGTAGTACTCGCGCTGGATGTCGAGCGCGCTGGCCTGTCTACCGCCGGCCAGCCGTACCGGCCTGCGCCCGGTCAGGTCGTGGCTGACCTCGCGGATCGCGCGGATCGGATTGTCCAGCGAGAAGTCGCGGAACGCCACGCCGGCCTCGATCATCTCCAGCACCAGCGAGGCCGTGCCCACCTTGAGCATCGTGGTGGATTCGCACATGTTCGAGTCACCGACGATGACGTGCAGCCTGCGGTACTTCTCGGCATCGGCGTGCGGTTCGTCGCGGGTGTTGATGATCGGCCTGCTGCGGGTGGTCGCGCTCGACACGCCCTCCCAGATGTGCTCGGCGCGCTGCGACAGGCAGAACGTCGCAGCCTTGGGGGTCTGCAGCACCTTGCCCGCGCCGCAGATCAGCTGGCGGGTGACCAGGAACGGCAGCAGCACATCGGAGATACGGGAGAACTCGCCGGCACGCACGATCAAGTAGTTCTCGTGGCACCCGTAGGAGTTGCCCGCGGAGTCGGTGTTGTTCTTGAACAGGTAGATGTCGCCGCCGATGCCCTCGTCGGCAAGCCGCTGCTCGGCGTCGATGAGCAGGTCCTCGAGCACGCGCTCACCCGCCCGGTCGTGGGTGACCAACTGCGTCAGGCTGTCGCACTCGGCGGTCGCGTATTCGGGGTGGCTGCCCACGTCGAGGTACAACCGGGCGCCGTTGCGGAGGAACACGTTCGAACTGCGGCCCCACGAAACCACCCGCCGGAACAGGTAGCGGGCCACCTCGTCGGGACTCAGCCGGCGATGGCCGTGGAACGTGCAGGTGACACCGAATTCGGTTTCGATGCCCATGATTCGTCGCTGCACCTCATCGAGACTACTGGTTGCCGACCGGACACGGTGGGCAGCCGCGCCGATGACGTGCACCGCACCGGGGCGCCGGGACACCGCTGGCGGGTTCGCTAGCAAGTCCGGCGGCCGGGGCCTGTGGATAACGTCGGCGCCCGTCGGCGCAAATCTGCCAGCATGCTGGCATGGGGGAAATCGTGGAGGTCGACCCGGCCCGGCTGCGGGCGGTCGCCGACCGGGTGCTGGCCGCTGCCGAACACGTCGCGCAGTTGCGTTGGCCCACACTGGATCCCGACGACCTGCCGGACTCGGTCGTCGGCAACATCGCGGCACCCGCTCTGGTAGCGGCGCGGCTGGGCGAAGTCGTGGCCGCGATGCGCGGCTGGGCGGTCGCGGCGCACATGTCGGTCGACGCGTTCGAACGGACCGACCACGGCAACGGCGAGCGCTTCGGCCGCCGGTGACGCGGCCGACGGTCTCGCGCGCCGAAGCGTGGCGGCCCGATGCGCTTCACCGTCTGGCCGGCGGCTGGGACGAGGCGGCCCGCCGCATGGCGATGCAGGCCGATGCCGCCGCGGCCGAGGTCGACCGGGCCGGCGCCCACTGGACCGGCGCGGCGGCCGACGCCGCCGGTGTTCGGGGACGACGCCTGGTTACCGCCGCCGACAGCACCGCCCGCGGCCTGGTGCTGGCCGCGGTCGCCGCGCGTGACGGGGCGGACCAGATCGCAGCCGCGCAGGCGGTGGTGCTGGCGCGGGTGGCCGACGCGCACGGTGGCGGGTTCGTCGTCGCCGACGACGGCACGGTGAGCCCGCAGGCCGAGCCCGGGAGCCTGCTCGTCGCGCTGTCCGGTGGCGACGCCGCCGTGGCCGACGATCTGATCACCGCGCAGGCGCACCGGCTGACCGCTCAGATCACCGACGCGCTGGACCGGCTGGGGGTCGCCGACGCGGACGCGGCCGCCGACATCGACGATGCCTTCGCGTCGACGTCCGGGCCGGTGCCCGCCGCGACGGTTCCCGCAGGCGCGGGGCCCGGGGCCGCCTCGGTCGCCGACTGGCCCGCGATGAGCCAGGACCGGATCAGCGCGCAGATCGCCACGCTGACCCCCGTTCAGCGCCGGCAGCTCATCGCCGAACATCCGCACCAGGTCGGCAACACCGACGGCGTGCCGTGGGACATGCGGACGTCGGCGAATCGCATCAACATCGCCCAGGGCATCGTCGACGACCTCGGCGACCCCGCGGCTGAGGGACGCATCGACTTCTACCGCGGCCTGCTCGGTGAGATCGACGACCCGGCGCGCGACAGCCGGCGCGTCGACCGGCAGATCCTCGCGTTCGACCCGGCGCGGTCCTCACTGGTCGAGCTCAACGGCGACCTGTCCGCCGCTAGCAGCGTCGCGGTGCTGGTGCCCGGTCTGAACACCACGATCGAGGGGTCGGCCGCCAACACAGCGACCGCACGCCGGTTCGTCGGCGCCTCCCGCGGCGAAGTGGCGACGATCACCTATCTGGGCGGTCCGTTCCCCCGCGGTACGTCGATCGGCGGGATGCTCGACGCCGCCGACCCGCGCTACGCGCTGCAGATGGCGCCGCGGTTGGTGGCGTTCAGCGAAGACGTCGACCGCACGGTGGACGGTACCGGGCGCCGGATCCCCGTCACCGTGATCGGCCACTCCTACGGCGGATCCATCGTCGGCACCGCCGAGGCGCTGGGCCTTACGGCCGACCGCACGCTGTACGTGGCGGCGGCCGGAGCGGGGGTCGGGGTGGACGAGCCCGCCGAGTGGCACAACCGCAACCCCGACGTGCTGAGGTACTCCATGACACCGCCGGGTGACCTCATCGAGGCCGTGCAAGGAGTTCCCGGCGGACCGCACGGCGCGGACCCCGACGAGATGCCGGGCGTGATCCGTTTGAACACAGGCCATTACGACGACGGTGGTCTGGTGTCGGGTCCCCGCTCCCACAGCGATGTGATGAACCGGCCGTCGGATGCCTGGCGCAACATACTCGCCGTCATCACCGGTGATTCGGTAACTCTGCATCGAGCCGGCTGAGATGCGGCGACAATGAGCCGATGTGGTCACAGCGCGCCCGTCGACGGATTCCGGCTGGCGTACGGCCGTTTCGGCACGACGGGTGCGCCCGCCGTGGTGCTGCTGCACGGGTGGCCCGGCAACCGGCATGACCACCGGCTCGTCGTACCGATCCTCGGTGATGTCGCCGACGTGATCGTTGCCGACCTGCGGGGGTTCGGCGGCTCGGACAAACACGCCGTGGCGGTGCGGCACTTCTACAGTGCCACCGCGCAGGCCGCCAGCATCGTCGGGCTGATCAGGGAACTCGGCCTGTCCGACGCCGTGCGGGACTACCTGCGGCACTTCTGGACTCATTGGTCCGGCCCGCATTTCGCGCTGTCCGACGATGATCTGGACCGGCTGGTCGCCGACTACGCCCTGCCCGGCGCGTTCACCACCTCGATCGCGTGGTACCCCGCGGGTGCGGGCACCGTGGCCCAGTCCCTGTCCGAACTACCTCCCGAGCGCGCCGTCAAGATCCGCACGCCAACCGCCGTCCTGTGGCCCCGGCACGACCCGCTGTATCCCACCGCGTGGGCCGACCGGTTGGCTCACTACTTCACCGATGTGGATGTGCAATTCGCCGAGGGTGTCGGGCATTTCACGCCACTCGAAACCCCGGACGAGTTCGCCGAGATGGTGCTGGTCTGCGCCGCACCCGGCCGAAGCCGATGAACCCGCCTGCGCCTAGTCGCCATCCACGGTGTTCGCCGCTTCCGGATCGTCCTCCGGCAGAACCGCTTCCAGCGCTGAACCGGTGATCCGCCGGAACGCCCGGCGCGGGCGGTTCGCATCCAGGATGGCGACCTCGAGTGTCGACGGACCCAGCGTGCGCGCCTCGCCGTTGCCGCCGCCCTTCAGCGCGTTCACCGCGACCTTCACCGCGTCGGCCAGGCCGAGGTTCTCCGCGTACGACTCGTTCAGCGCCGTCGAGATCGGTTCGGTGGTGCCGCCCATCACCACGAAGTGCGGCTCGTCGGCGATCGACCCGTCGTAGGTGATGCGGTACAGCTCGGGCGCTTTGGTCTCACCATGGTGCGCCACCTCTGCCACGCACAACTCGACCTCATAGGGCTTGGCCTGCTCGGTGAAGATGGTGCCGAGCGTCTGGGCATAGACGTTGGCCAGTTGGCGGCCGGTGACGTCGCGACGGGCGTAGGCGTATCCCCTGGTGTCCGCGTACTGGATGCCCCCCCGGCGGAGGTTGTCGAACTCGTTGAACCGGCCGACGGCGGCGAAACCGACGCGGTCGTAGAGCTCGCTGACCTTCTGCAGGGACCGCGACGGGTTCTCCGCGACGAACAACACACCGTCGGTGTAGGCGAGCGCCACGACGCTGCGGCCGCGGGCGATCCCCTTGCGCGCAAGCTCGGAGCGCTCACGCATCGCCTGCTCTGGCGAGATGAAATACGGAAAGCTCACGAATCTCCCCGCGCGTCGGTCGGGCGGTGAATGGCGTCAGGGCCGAAGGTGTCGGCCCGCGAACGGCTTTCGATGACCTCGCGGGCGATTTCAGCGATGCGGTCCTCGGACACCTCCTCGGCGCCCTCGGCGCCGATGCTCACCGCAGTCGGATATATCCCGCGCACCAGGTCCGGCCCGCCGGTCGCTGAATCGTCATCGGCCGCGTCGTAGAGCGCCTCGACGGCCACCCGCAGCGCCGAAACGGCGTCGGACACCCGCGAGTACAGCTTCTTCATCGAGGACTTGGCGAAGATCGAGCCCGATCCCACCGACTGGTAACCCTCCTCCTCGAAGTTCCAGCCGCCCGCGGCGTCGAACGACACGATGCGCCCGGCGGCGGCCGGGTTGCGATCGTCGAGGTCGAAGCCGGCCAGCAGGGGCACCGCGATGAAGCCCTGCAGGGCGGCGCCGAGGTTGCCGCGCACCATGGTCGCGAGCCGGTTGACCTTGCCCTGGAAAGTCAGGGCCACACCCTCGAGCTTCTCGTAGTGCTCGAGTTCTACGGCGTACAGGCGGGCGAACTCCACCGCGATCGCCGCGGTCCCGGCGATGCCGGTGGCCGTGTAGTCGTCGGTGATGTAGACCTTCTGAACATCCCGGCCGGCGATCATGTTGCCCTGCGTGGACCGGCGGTCCCCGGCCATCACAACGCCACCGGGGTACTTCAGCGCGACGATCGTCGTGCCGTGCGGCACCGCATCGGTGGGTCCGAGGGCCTGACGGTTCGCGGGTAGCAGTCCGGGCGCCTGGCGGCGCAGCAGCTCAGAGAAGGACGACAGATCCACCGGGACGGAAGGAGCTACCGGGTGACGGTGGTCCGAAGGGGTGGGAAAGGTCAGCGATTCGTGATGCTGCCAGGTCACTGGCCACCCTTCTGGACATACGCGCGCACGAAGTCCTCGGCGTTCTCCTCCAGGACGTCGTCGATCTCGTCCAGCAGGTCGTCGGTGTCCTCGGCAAGCTTCTCGCGACGCTCCTGTCCGGCGGCCGTGCCGGTGGGGTCGTCGTCCTCGCCGCCGCCACCACCGCGCTTGGTCTGCTCCTGAGCCATCGCTGCCTCCTGCGTATGTCTTGAGCGGGCTAGGCGGGCTGTCCACAGCCCGCCGTCACTCCACACTACCGTTCGGTGCGCTGATTGCTCGGCATAGCGCGCGTCAGGGGCGGTGGGCGCCAACTCTTACGTCGTGAGCTGTTCGACCAGTTCCGCGGCGCTGTCGACCGAGTCGAGCAGGGCTCCAACGTGCGCCTTGCTGCCGCGTAGCGGCTCGAGTGTCGGAATCCGCACCAGTGAGTCGCCGCCGAGATCGAAGATCACCGAATCCCAGCTCGCGGCGGCGATGTCGGCGCCGAACCGCCGCAGGCACTCCCCGCGGAAGTAGGCACGAGTGTCGGTCGGCGGGTTGTCGACCGCGTCGATCACCTGCTGTTCGGTGACCAGTCGCTTCATCGAACCGCGCGCCACCAGGCGGTTGTAAAGACCCTTGTCCAGCCTTACATCGGAGTACTGCAGGTCGACCAGGTGCAGCCGGGGCGCCGACCAGCCCAGGTTCTCCCGGCTGCGGAACCCCTCCAGCAGCCGGAGCTTGGCGGGCCAGTCGAGGATCTCGGCGCACTCCATCGGGTCGCGCTCCAGCAGGTCGAGCACGTCCGCCCAGGTCTCGATGATGTGGTTGGCACGCGGGTCACGGTCGCGGCTGTCGACGAGCTTGGCCACCCGGTCGAGGTAGATGCGCTGCAGCGCAAGGCCGGTGAGTTCGCGGCCGTCGGCCAGTGCGACGGTGGCCCGCAGCGAGGGGTCCCGGCTGATCACGTGCACGGCGTGCACCGGCCGCGCGAGCACCAGATCGGACAGGTCGAGCCCGCATTGCGGGCCCTCCTCGATCAGATCCAGCACCAGCGAAGTGGCTCCCAGCTTGAGATAAGTCGAGGTTTCGGACAGGTTGGCGTCGCCGATGATGACGTGCAGCCTGCGGTACTTGTCGGCGTCGGCGTGCGGTTCGTCGCGGGTGTTGATGATGCCGCGCTTGAGCGTCGTCTCCAGGCCGACCTCGACCTCGATGTAATCCGAGCGCTGCGAGAGCTGGAAGCCGGGTTCGTCGCCGGAGGGACCGATGCCGACGCGCCCGGAGCCCGTCACCACCTGCCGCGAGACCAGGAACGGTGTCAGGCCGGCGATCACCGCGGAGAACGGCGTATGCCGCGACATCAGATAGTTCTCGTGCGACCCGTAGGAGGCGCCCTTGCCGTCCACGTTGTTCTTGTAGAGCTGCAGCTTGGCGGCGCCGGGCACGCTCGCGACATGCCGCGCCGCGGCCTCCATGACCCGCTCACCGGCTTTGTCCCAGATCACCGCGTCCATCGGATCGGTGCACTCCGGCGCGGAGTACTCCGGATGCGCGTGGTCGACGTAAAGCCGGGCCCCGTTGGTCAGAATCATGTTGGCCGCGCCGACCTCGTCGGCGTCGACCACCGGCGGCGGGCCCGCCGACCGACTCAGGTCGAACCCGCGGGCATCGCGCAGCGGCGACTCGACCTCGTAGTCCCAGCGGGTGCGCTTGGCGCGCTGGATTCCGGCGGCCGCCGCGTAGGCCAGCACCGCCTGCGTGGATGTCAGGATTGGATTGGCGGACGGGTCGGACGGCGACGAGATGCCGTACTCGACCTCGGTTCCGATAATCCGTTGCATGTCGCCCAGCGTAGGTGACGAGGCGCAGTAGCCTGCGACCGTGCCATCCGATCGGGGGGTTCCCGCCGCGGCCGCGACTCAGCCGGTGGCCGGGATCGAGGCGTCGCAGCGACGCGCGGCCGACGCCTGGTTGCTCGCACACGGCCTGCCCGCGGTGCTGCGCCCGGGGCGGCTGGTTCGGCGGCTGTGGTCGCGCTCGGCCCCCGCGCTGGCCGGCTTCGCGGTGCTGATGGCCAACACCATTGTGGTGGTTACGGTGACGGGCCAGCACGCGATCGACATCGACGGCCGGCCGACGCGCGGCGAGTGGTTCGTGCTGGCGCTGCTGGTGCTGGTGGTGCCGATCGCGGCGACGGTCGGCTGGCTGGTGTCACGCATCCCCGGGCCGCGCGAGCGGATGCTGGCGGGGACGGGTGCAGTCGTCGTCGCGCTGCTCGGCGCCGTGTTCGGCGGCCCGAGCTCCTACCCCGTCCGTAACCTGATGCTGGTGGTCCTGGGGGTGGCGACGACGGTCGTGCTCACCGCGACCGGAGTCGGGTCGATCCTCGGCTGGGTGGCGCGCACGGTGATGTCGCATCTGGTGGAGGCCGGCTCGCTGCTGCTGCGCGCACTGCCGGTCCTGTTGCTGACCTTCTTGGTGTTCTTCAACTCGCCGGTGTGGCTGATGGCCGCCACGGTGTCGCGTGCGCGGCTGTGGGTGGCGCTGGCGTTCCTCGCCGCGATCGCCGCGGCGTTCGTCGTGTCAGTCACCGTCGACCGGGTCCGCACCATGGTGAACACCGCCGAACCGGACGTCGACCGGGTTGCCAGGCTGGACGGCACACCGTTCGCGACGATGCCCGAACCACCCGACGCCGAGCCCCTCACCCGCATCGAGCGGCTCAACGTGTACTTCGTGCTCGTGGTATCGCAGCTGGCCCACATCATGGTCGTCGCGGTGGTGACGGCATTGCTGTTCTTCGTGCTGGGTCTGATTCTGCTGTCGCCGGAACTACTGGCGGTGTGGACCCGCAACGGTTCGAGCGACGGCACGCTGCTGGGCATGACGATCCCCGTGCCGCAGGCCCTCATTCAGGTCACCATGTTCCTCACCGCGCTGACGTTCATGTACCTCAGCGCCCGGGCGGTCACCGACGCTCAATACCGCGAGCAGTACCTGAACCCGGCGATCGACGACTTCCGCCTCACGTTGGCCGCCCGCAACCGATACCGCGCCGCGCTCTCGGCGCGCTGACCCCGAAAAAATCGACAACTCACTAAGGAGGCCGCTTGAGATGGACGCCGCGACAGACGTGTTCGGCAAGCGCTACGGCGAGGTGCTGCTGGTCCGGATCGGCGCCGACGGACCGGAAGCCACGGTGTACAACACCTTTCCGCTCAACGACTGCCCCGACGAGCTGTGGTCGCAGTTGGACGCCGAGGCCGTCGCCCGGGACAACGGTGCCGTCGCGGCGCTGCTCAACGGCCCGCGCTACTGGTTGATGAGCAGCATCGACAAGGTGGCCGACGGTGAGCCGACGATCAAGTCGTTCGGCGGAATCGACATGATCGAGCAGGCCACCGTCAAGCTGGCGTCGATGAACCCGGGGCCGTACCAGGTCAACGAGGTCGACCGCAGCGCTGCGTTCGTCTTCGACGCCGGACGCGAGATCTACGAACTCGTCGACCCGCACGGCAGGCGCTGGGTGATGCAGACCTATAGCCAGACCGTCGACCGGAGCCTCGCGCTGGCCGACCTGCCTGCTCTGGCCGAACGCCTGTCGCTGCCGCCGGGATGGAGCTACGCCGCCCGAACCCCGGAGACCACCTTGCGAGTGGACACCACGTCGCGCACCGCGCAGGTGACCCAGGACGACCTGGCCAACAGCTACTCGCTGCAGGTCTGAGTCGCCGCCGTCGCTCCCGTCAGAGGTACTGCCCCAGGTTCGACTCGGTGTCGATGGCGCGGCTGGCACTCGAGCTCTTGCCGGTGACCAGCGTGCGGATGTAGACGATTCGCTCGCCCTTCTTGCCCGAGATCCGCGCCCAGTCATCGGGGTTGGTGGTGTTGGGCAGGTCCTCGTTCTCGGCGAACTCGTCGACGATCGAGTCGAGCAGATGCTGTATCCGCAGACCGGGCTGGCCGGTCTCGAGGACCGACTTGATCGCGTACTTCTTGGCCCGGTCGACCACGTTCTGGATCATGGCGCCGGAGTTGAAGTCCTTGAAGTACATGACCTCCTTGTCGCCGTTGGCGTAGGTCACCTCGAGGAAGCGGTTGTCGTCGATCTCGGCGTACATCCGCTCGACGACCTTCTCGATCATCCCCTTGATGGTCAGCGACCGATCTCCGCCGAACTCCGCGAGGTCGTCCTCGTTGACCGGTAGCTCCTCGGTGAGGTACTTGGAGAAGATGTCCTGCGCCGCTTCGGCGTCCGGCCGCTCGATCTTGATCTTGACGTCGAGGCGGCCGGGTCGCAGGATCGCCGGGTCGATCATGTCCTCGCGGTTGGAGGCCCCGATGACGATGACGTTCTCGAGGCCCTCGACGCCGTCGATCTCGGAGAGCAGCTGGGGCACGACGGTGGTCTCCACATCCGAGCTGACGCCGGTGCCGCGGGTGCGGAATATCGAGTCCATCTCGTCGAAGAACACGATCACCGGCGTGCCCTCGGAGGCCTTCTCGCGGGCGCGCTGGAAGATCAGCCGGATGTGACGTTCGGTCTCGCCGACGAACTTGTTCAGCAGCTCGGGACCCTTGATGTTGAGGAAATAGCTCTTCGCCTCGCGGGCGTCGTCGCCGCGGACCTCGGCCATCTTCTTGGCCAGCGAGTTGGCCACCGCCTTGGCGATCAGCGTCTTACCGCAACCGGGCGGACCGTAAAGCAGCACACCCTTGGGCGGACGCAGCGAGTATTCGCGGTAGAGCTCCTTGTGCAGGAACGGCAGCTCGACCGCGTCGCGGATCTGCTCGATCTGCCTGCCCAGCCCACCGATGTCGTTGTAGCTGACGTCGGGGACCTCCTCGAGCACCAGATCCTCGACCTCGGCCTTGGGAATCCGCTCGAACGCGTATCCGGCCTTGGTGTCGACCAGCAGCGAATCGCCCGGGCGCAGCCTGCGGGGCCGGTCGTCGGCCAGGTCGTCCTCGTAGGACTCGGGCAGGTCCTCGGCGGCGACCAGTGGCTCGGCCAGCCACACGATGCGCTCCTCGTCGGCATGACCGACGACCAGTGCGCGGTGTCCGTCGGACAGGATCTCGCGCAGCGTGCTGATCTCGCCGACCGCCTCGAAGGTGCCGGCCTCCACGACCGTGAGCGCCTCATTGAGGCGGACGGTCTGGCCCTGCTTGAGGGTGCTGGTGTCGATGTTGGGTGAGCACGTCAGCCGCATCTTGCGACCGGAGGTGAATACGTCGACGGTGTCATCGTCCTGCACACCCAGCAGCACGCCGTAACCGCTCGGCGGCTGTCCCAGCCGGTCGACCTCTTCGCGCAGAGCCAGCAACTGTTGGCGGGCCTCTTTGAGGGTCTCCATCAGCTTGGCGTTGCGTGCGGCGAGGGAGTCGATCCGCGCCTCGAGCTGGTGCACGTCGCGTGCACTGCGCAGACCACTATGCGGACCGACCGCGTTCTCCAACTGCTCGCGCAGTATGGCCGCCTCGCGACGCAGCTCTTCGAGTTCGGCGGCGTCCTCGCTGGACAGACCTGACTCGTGGGTGTTGAAACCTTCTGAGTAGGCTTCAGAACGCTCTGATTCACTCATATTGCGCTCCTCCCCGCACCGGAAGTTGGTGCAGTAACAACTTCAACGCTACCGGCGATTCAGACTTTGTGTGCGGTGTAGCAATTCGACACACCAGCACCACTGTTAGCCTCTCTGGTGAGTTGGCCCCATCGAAAGGACCATCGTGACCCTGAAAACCCTCGTTACCGGTGTCGCGGCAGCCGCTGTCGTCGGCGGTGCCGCGGCAGGTGTGACATCTCTTGCGTCCCCCGCTATCTCCGCCGGACCGGCCGTGGCGCCGGTGGTGTTTGGCATTCCGATGCCTCTCCAAGGAGAAGGGGCGGAACTGCAGGGTCCGCTGCTGACGACGCTCAATGTGCTCGCGGGCCCCGGCTCGTTCTCCCCGAGCGGCAACAAGGCCGCCTATATCCAGGGCGGCACCGGACGAATCGAAGGCATCACCGCCGACCGCGCGTACAGCAACGCGGCTCGCGAGGGCAAGTTCCCGCTGCAGTTCTCGGTTCAGAACATCGTTCAGACGGGCGACGCTGCGACTGCGACCGTCACCGCGACGACGGCGACTGGAGTCAGCAGGACTGAAACCGTGCAGTTCTTCCGGGCCCCGAACGGGAACTGGCAACTGGGCAAGGCCTCGGCGCTTTCGCTGCTGTCGTCGGTCGGCTGATCCATTCGGTGCAGCGCACCACCCGAGCCACAGTCCTGAGCGCCGTCGCTATCGCGGCGGCGCTCGGGCTTGTCGGGTGTGGTGACGACGAGTCGGCGCAGACACCACCGGTGGCCACGCCGGCACCCATCACCAGACCGCCGACGGTGACGGCGCCGCCCGATTCCGCACCCACGGCGCCACTGCCCCCGCCGGCCGCGTTGACCGACGTCATGGCGCGCATCGCCGACCCGAACATCCCCGGCGTCGAGAAACTCGACGCTATCGAGATGGCCACGCCCGACGACGCGGTCGCGATGGACAAGTTCGGCCAGGCGCTGCGCGACGGTGGCTTGACGCCCACCACCTTCGAGGCTAAAGACCTCACCTGGGCCGACGATTCGCAGGGCGGTCAGCAAGGCGCTCAGCCGGCAGTGCTGGCGATGATCACCATCAGAACCGCCGACGCCGACGCAGGCGAGTTCACGTTCCCGATGGAGTTCCACTTCGCCGACGGCCGCTGGAAGTTGACCCGCGACACGGCCGACGCACTGCTGCAACTCGGCGACGTTCCGGCCCCGACGCCGACGCCCTGATCGCGATGTGGATCGGCTGGCTGGAGTTCGATCTGCTACTCGGGGACGTGCGCTCACTCAAACAGAAGCGCTCGGCCGTCCGCCCGGTGATCGCCGAACTGCACCGCCGGTTCGCCGTGTCGGCCGCCGAAACCGGCGCGCTGGACCTGCATCGGCGTGCCAACGTCGGGGTGGCGCTGGTCGCGGCCGACCGCGGCCATGTCGTCGACGTGCTCGATGCCGCCGAGCGGCTGGTGGCCTCACGCCCGGAGATGGAGCTGCTGTCGACCCGGCGCGGCCTGCGGCGCAGCACCGACGACTAGATCCCGATCTGGCGTTTGCGTCGCGCCGGCATCGGGGCCACCGCGCCCGGCGCGAGCTTGCGCGCACTGATCAGAAACGCGGTGTGGCCGCGCATCGTGTGTTGCGGGCGCACCGCCAGGCCGACGACGTGCCAACCGCGCTGCATGCTCTCCCACGCCCGCGGTTCGGTCCAGCACTGCTGCTCGCGCAGTGCCTCCACCGCGCGGGACAGCTGGGTGACCGTCGCGACGTAGATCATCAGCACCCCGCCGGCCACCAGCGCTGAGGCGACCGTGTCGAGCACCTCCCAGGGGGCCAGCATGTCGAGCACGACGCGGTCCACCTCCGGTCCGCCGTACTCGCCGAGGTCGGCGATGACCAGGTCCCAGTTCGGCGGGAGCGCCCCGAAGAAGGTCCTGACGTTGCGTTCGGCGTGCACGGCGTGGTCGTCGCGCACCTCATACGAGATCACCCGTCCCTGCGGACCGACTGCCCGCAGCAGCGAGCATGTCAGCGCGCCGGAGCCGGCCCCGGCCTCCAGCACCCGGGCGCCGGGGAAGATGTCGCCCTCGTGCACGATCTGCGCGGCGTCCTTGGGATAGACGACCTGCGCACCGCGCGGCATCGACATCACGTAGTCGACGAGCAGCGGCCGCAGCACCAGGAACTGGTCGCCGCTGGTCGACTTGACGACGCTGCCCTCGGGCAGACCGATGACGGTGTCCAGCGCGATGATTCCGCGGTGGGTATGGAACTCCCCGCCGGGCGTCAGCACCATCGTGTAGTGACGCCCCTTGGCGTCGGTGAGCTGCACCCGGTCCCCCACGGCGAACGGACCGGTTCTTGGCACAGCTGTTCAGCCTGCCAGTAGACGCGCCGCTACGGCTGCCCGGGGTTGTCGGGCGTCGGTTCTAGGCTGCCGGTATGGGTGATCAGCACGGGGATGACGGCGGCTCGCGCCTCGGGCCGGAGCAGGCCCGGCCGGCGCGGCGCCCGGCGCTGTCCCCGTCGCGGGCCGCCGACTTCAAGCAATGCCCGCTGCTGTACCGGTTCCGCGCGATCGACCGGCTGCCGGAGCCGCCGTCTTCCGCGCAGCTGCGGGGCTCCGTCGTGCACGCCGCCCTGGAGCAGCTCTACGCACTGCCGGCTCCGCAGCGCGGGCCTGAGACCGCACTGACCCTCGTCGACCCCGCCTGGGACCAGGTACTGGCCGAAAAGCCCGATCTGGCCGGCGACATCGCACCGGACCTGCGCGCCGACCTGCTCGCCGAGGCGCGGGCCCTGCTGGCGGGCTACTACCGGCTCGAGGACCCCACCCGCTTCGAACCCGACAGCTGCGAACAGCGGGTCGAGGTGGAGCTGGCCGACGGCACGCTGCTGCGTGGCTTCGTCGACCGCATCGACGTCGCGCCTACCGGCGAGCTGCGGGTGGTGGACTACAAGACCGGCAAGGCCCCTCCCGAGGCGCGGGCCCTCGCCGAGTTCAAGGCAATGTTCCAGATGAAGTTCTACGCCGTGGCGTTGTTCCGCTCTCGCGGGGTGTTGCCGACGCGGCTGCGGCTGCTGTACCTGGCCGACGGTCAGATCCTCGACTACTCCCCCGACCACGACGAGCTGCTGCGCTTCGAGAAGACGCTGATGGCGATATGGCGGGCAATCCTGACCGCGGGCGCCACCGGCGATTTCCGCCCGCGACCGTCGGCACTGTGCGACTGGTGCGCCCACCGGTCACACTGCCCGGAGTTCGGCGGGACGCCGCCACCGTACCCAGGCTGGCCCGAGGTGCCCGACGAGGGCTCACCCGACGCCGACGAGGCCGTGCTGCGCACCGCGGAGCCCGCTGCGTGATCGACTGCTTCTACCGCCGTGTCGGCGCCGACGGCACGGGTCAACTGTTCGACTCCACCGACGGGACCCGCAGCAACTGGGATCCGCGGATCCAGCACGGGTCGCCGCCGCTTGCGCTGATGACCAAGCTGATCGAGGAGTCGGCCGCCGACACCGGGATGCGGGTCGGCCGCCTCACCCTGGACATCTTCGGCGCGATTCCCGTCGCACCGGTGCGGGTGCACACGCGGGTGGAGCGCCCCGGCGCACGGATCTCCTTGATCGTGGCCGAGATGTCGGCCGCCCGGCCCGGCGGCGCCGACCGTGTCGTGGCGCGTGTCACCGCCTGGCTGCTGGCGACCAGCGACACAAGCGACGCCACGACCGACCGCTATCCACCCCTGGTCGAGGGCGCACCCGATCCGGTGCCACACAGCTGGCAGGGGGCGACAGGCTACCTCGAGGCGGTCAGCTGGCGGCGCCAACCGGCGACCGACGGCACCGGCAACATATCGTGGATGAGTCCGCTTGTGCCGCTTGTCGATTCGGAGCCGACCACCGATCTGCAGCGGCTCGCGATGGTGGTCGACAGCGCCAACGGGGTGGGCGCTGCGCTGGACCCGGAGCGGTTCGTCTTCATGAACACCGACACCGCTGTTCACCTGCACCGGTTGCCTGCGGGCACCGATTTCGCGCTGCGCGCACGCGGTTCGATCGGTCCTGACGGCATCGGAGTGACCACCGCGGACCTGTTCGACCGGCAGGGGTTCATCGGCACCGCGGCACAGACCCTGTTCGTGCAACGGCGCCCGTGAGTGCCGCCCTACGCCGGCGATTCGACATGGTCGGCCGGTCGCTCACGACAGTGGCTTCAAGTCCTGAAGAAGTGTCGGCACCAACTCGCTGACCGTCGGGTGGATGTGCATCGTTCGCGAGATGGCGGTGTACGGCTTCTTGGCGGTCATGATGTCGAGGATGGCGTGCACCACCTCGTCGCCGCCGACACCGAGGATCGCCGCACCGAGGATCTGGTGCGTCTCGGCGTCGACCACCACCTTCATGAAGCCCTGGGTCTCGCCCTTCTCGACGGCCCGCCCCACCCGTGTCATCGGCCGCTTGCCCACCAACGCCTTTCGTCCGGACTTGCGCACCTGGTCGGCCGTCAGGCCCGCCCTGCCCAGCGGCGGATCGATGTAGAGCGCGTAGGTGGTGATGCGATCGCTGACGCGGCGCGGGTCGTCGTCGAGCAGGTTGGCGGCCACGATCTCGAAGTCGTTGTACGACGTGTGCGTGAAGGCGCCCTTTCCGTTGCAGTCGCCCATCGCCCAGATGTGGCCGACGTTCGTGCGGAGTTGGTCGTCGACGGTGATGTAGCCGCGGGCGTCGGTCTCCACACCCGCCTTGTCCAGCCCGAGGTCGTCGGTATTGGGGTTGCGGCCGACGGCGACCAGCAGGTGCGTGCCCGCGATCGGCGCCGCGCCGTCGCTTGGTACCACTTCGAAACCGTTGTCGCGCTTGGTGAATTGGATCGCGTCGGCGCCGACGACGACGTCGATGCCTTCCTTTTCGAGGATGTCGCGGATGGCCGCGGAGACGTCCTCGTCCTCACGCGAAGTCAGCCGGGGGCCCTTCTCGAGTACGGTCACCCGGGCGCCGAAGCGGCGGTACATCTGCGCGAACTCCAACGCGATGTAGCTGCCCCCGATGACGACGAGATGGTCGGGGACGACGTCGAGTTCGAGTATGCCGACGTTGGTCAGATAGTCGATGTCGGACAGTCCGGGCATGTCCGGCGTCACCGCGCGCCCACCCACGTTGAGGAAGATCCGCTCCGCCCGCAGCACCCGGTCGCCGACGCGGATCGTATGCGGACCCTCGAAGCGCGCGTGGCCGCGGATGAACGTGCAGCCGTCCATGCCCTCCAGCCACGACTCGACACCTTCGCGGTCGTCGAGCATGATCTTGTCCTTGCGTGCCTTCACCTTGGCCATGTCGACGGCGATATCGCCGGTGCTGACACCGTATTCGGCGCCGCGGCGGGCCAGGTGCGCGGCGTGCGCACTGGCGACCAGGGTCTTGGTCGGGATGCATCCGTAGTTGACGCAGGTGCCGCCGACCAGTTTGCGCTCGATCAGCGCCACCCGCTGTCCGGCCTTGGTCAGGCGTCCGGCCAGCGGCGGCCCGGCCTGCCCCGCACCGACGATGATCGCGTCGAATTCCTCTGTCACTTCACTCATTTCGGACCGAGCCGTCAGACGAGGCTGACCAGGAAGGCGACGAGGAAGCCGCCGCCGACGGCAACGACGTCTTCGAGGATGGCGCCGGGGCGGTCCTGGCCGTCGCGGGCGGCGGCGAAGCGCTGACGTGCCGCGGCACCGGCCAGCGTGCCGATCACCGCACCGGCCATTCCGGCTCCCAGCGCGCTGAAGGTGTGGAGGAACGCGCTGCCGATCACCGCACCGGCGAACGCGCCCATGATGAGTCGGGTGATGAACTGCGGCGCGGTCTTGCGGCTCGGAGTCCGCGGCAGCTGATCGGTGACCAACTCGACGAGCAGAAAGATCGTCAGCACGGTCACCGTGATCGGATGAGCCATCCACTCCGACCACTTACCGTCGACGTCGATCCAGCCGAGCATCGCGCCCCAGGCGACCGCGGCCGGCGCGGTGAGTGCCCGCAGGCCGGCGATCACGCCGATCGCCAGGGCGAGCAACAGAACCAGCGCGTGCGTCATCTCAACCTCCGACCGGTGTGATCAACCTCCGGACGCTAACACGCAGCGCGGCGCGGGTCCTGTCGAATCAGAACCGGCAGAACCGGATGTCGGAGGCCAGGATCGCCTTAGCGCCGATGGCCGCCAGTTCGTCCATGATCGCGTTGACGTCGCGGCGTGGCACCAGGGCGCGCACCGCAACCCAGGCCGGGTCGGCCAGCGGGGCGATGGTGGGTGACTCCAGACCCGGCGTGACGGCCGACGCCGCCTCGAGCAGGCTACGCGGGCAGTCGTAGTCGAGCATCAGGTACTGCTGGCCGAACACCACGCCCTGCACCCGGGCGGCGAGTTGGTCGCGCGCGGCGGCGTTGCCCTCGGGCGCGTCCTCCCCCTCGATCAGCACGGCTTCCGAGTCACACAGCGGATCCCCGAATGCGACGAGGTCGTGCAGACCCAGGGTCCGCCCGGACCCGACGACGTCGGCGATCGCGTCGGCCACCCCGAGTTGTACCGAGATCTCCACGGCGCCGTCGAGCCGGATCACCGTCGCCTCGATTCCTCTGGCCGCCAAGTCTTTTCGGACCAGGTTCGGAAAGGCGGTGGCGATCCGCCTGCCGGCGAGGTCCTCGACGCGCCACTGCCGTCCGGCCGGCGCCGCGTAGCGGAATGTCGAGGATCCGAAGCCCAGCGCCAACCGCTCACGAACCGGGGCGTCGGACTCGGCCGCCAGGTCGCGGCCGGTGATCCCGAAGTCGAGCTGCCCCGACCCGACATAGATGGCGATGTCCTTGGGCCGCAGGAAGAAGAACTCGACGTTGTTAGCGGGGTCGACGACGGTCAGGTCCTTGGGGTCGGTGCGGCGCCGGTAGCCGGCCTCCGACAGGATCTCGCTCGCGGGTTCGGACAGTGTGCCCTTGTTGGGGACGGCGACGCGGAGCACGCTCACAACTTCCCGTAGACATCGTCGAGGCCCAGACCCCGCGCGATCATCAGCACCTGGGTCCAGTACAGGAGCTGGCTGATCTCCTCGGCCAGTTCCTCGTCACCCTCGTGCTCGGCGGCCAGCCACACCTCGCCGGCCTCCTCGAGGATCTTCTTTCCGATCCCGTGCACGCCCGCATCCAGCGCCGCGACGGTGCCGCTGCCGGCAGGGCGGCTGCGCGCGCGTTCGCTGAGCTCGGCGAACAGGGCATCGAAGGTCTTCACGGCACGCGATTGTTTCACGCGGACACCGACGCGGTCACGCCGGTTTGCCCGACCCGCTCATCTGCCCGCCATGTGCAATGCGGCGCGGTGGCTGAACAACAGCGACGCCCCGATCGGATTCCCCCCACCGGGATAGGTCTCGCCGGAGACGGCGGCCATGGTGTTGCCCGCCGCGTACAGGCCGCCGATCGGCCTGCCGCCGGCGTCCAGGACGCGGGCGTCGACGTCGGTGCGCAGCCCGCCCTTGGTGCCCAGATCGGAGACGCCGAAGGCCGCGGCCCGGTACGGCGGGGTGTCGATCGGCACGAGCGGCGAGGCGCCGCCGGTGAATGCGCGGTCGAAGGATTCGCGGCCGCGGCCGAAGTCCTCGTCATCGTCGCGCAGGGCGAGTTCGTTGAACCGACGGACGGTGGCCTCGAGTTGGTCGGCGGGCACGCCGATCTCGGTGGCCAGCCCCGCCACGGTGTCGGCTTGCACCCACAGCCCCTTGTCCCGGTACTCCTGCGTCGGCGAGAACGACACGTTGGTGGCCATGACGGGTGGCTGCTCGCCGGCGCGGCTGTCGTAGACCATCCAGTAGGGGGTGCCGACGGTCCCACCACCCATGGCGCGCAGGATCTCTCGGCCCAGCCGGTCGTATGCCGCAGACTCGTTGACGAACCGTCTGCCTGCGCGGTCGACGAAGATGCCGCCGGTGAAGCACAGGGCGAACGCGGCCCTGCCGTCGGGATGGATGAGTCCCGGCGCCCACCACGCCTGGTCCATCAGGTCGACGGCGGCGCCTGCCGCGATCGCCGCCCGGTGCGCGAGCCCGGTGTTGGCCGGGGCACCCATGGTGTCGCGCGCGGCGCCGGGTACGCCGTATTCGGCCCGCATGGCGTCGTTCTGCTCGAAGCCGCCCGCTGCGAGCAGCACGCCGCGGCGCGCACCGATCGTGCGTCGCACCCCGCGGTGCTCGACCACCCCGCCGACGACGCGCCCGTCGTCGACGACGAGGTCGACGAGGCTGGTGTCCAGGTGCGCGGCCACCGCCGGATGGTCCGCCATCGCCCACAGGAACCGTCCGATGAGAGCCCGGCCGCCGGTCAGCAGGTCGGGCTGCGGGGCACCGAGACGCTCGTGGTCGAGCGGGCCTCGGACCAGGCCGCGGAACCGTCCGAGGCGCTCGTCCGGCACCGCCTTGGACACGATGTGGCGCATGCCGTCGGTGCGTGCGGCGGGCAGCGAGCTGTAGTAGTCCGGCCAGGGCAGGACCTTGAACGCGAAGTGCTCGTCGCGTTCCAGGTACTCGATCAGTGCTGCGCCGCCGCGCACGTAGGTCTCCTGCATCTCGGCCGGGGTGCGGTCGCCGACGACGGCGCGGAAGTAGCGCAGGGCGTCGGAGGCCGTGTCGTCACAACCGGCTCGCATCAGCACCGGGTTGCCCGGATACCACATCCCGCCGCCGCCGGAGTAGGCGAAGGTGCCGCCGAACCGGTCGCTCGCCTCGACGATCGCGACCGACAACCCTTCTCGGGCAGCGGTGTACGCCCCTGCCAATGCCCCGGCGGAGCCGGCGACCAGGACGTCGACGGTCTCCTCAATCGCGCTCAGACGGCTGCCTTATGCGCCTGATCTCGCCGCTCATGTCCTCGAGATGCTTGCCCTTGGTCTCCTGGACCCAGCGCCACACGAACACGAAGGACAGCACCGCGCACAACGCGTAGAACCCGTAGGCCACGCCGAGGACGTCACGCAGTGCGGGGAAGGTGACGGTGATGGCCCAGTTGGCCATCCACTGGCCGGCGGCGGCCAGTCCCAGTGCGGCGGCACGGATCCGGTTCGGGAACATCTCACCCAGCAGCACCCACACCACCGGCCCCCACGACATGCCGAACGCCACCACGAACAAGTTCGCCGCGACCAGTGCCACCGGTCCGGCGACATCGCCGAGCGCAGGTTGGCCGTCGACTTGCGGGGCGGTGCCGAAGATGACCGCCATGGTGGCCAGGGTGACGGCCATACCGCTGGACCCGATGAGCAGCAACGGCTTTCGCCCGACCTTGTCGATCAGGGCGATCGCGACGAGGGTGGTGACGATGTTGGTAACCGAGGTGATCACGGTGATCAGGAAGGCCATGCTTTCGTCGAAGCCGACGGCCTCCCAGAGCACATTGGAGTAGTAGAAGATCACGTTGATGCCGACGAACTGCTGGAACACCGACAATCCGAGACCCACCCAGACGATGCCGTACAGCCCGCCCGTCGGCTTGCGCAGATCGCTCCAGGCGGGTGGCTTCTCGGCCTGAAGAGTCGCCTGGATCCGGTTGATGGTCACGTCGATGTTCTTGCCGCCGAGCAACGCCGACAGCACCCGGCGGGCCTCCGGGATTCGGTATGTGGCAACGAGATAGCGTGGCGACTCCGGGATCGTGTAGGCCAACAAACCGTAGGCGATGGCCGGTATCGCCTCGGCGAGGAACATCCAGCGCCACGCCTCCAGGCCCAGCCACAGCTCCTCGCGTGACCCACCGGCCAGGTGCGCAAGCAGGAAGTCGATCGCCAGTGACAGGAAGATGCCGGTGACGATCGCCAACTGCTGCAGCGAACCCAACCGCCCTCGTATCCCGGGCGGCGCCGTCTCGGCGATATAGGCAGGCGCGATCACCGACGCGATGCCGACGGCCACACCGCCGACGATGCGGAAGATCACCAGAAGCCAGATGTCGTTGGCGAGCCCGGTGACGATGGCGCTGACCAGGAACAGCAGCGCCGCGATCCGCATCACCTGTAGGCGACCGATCCGGTCGGCCAGCCGGCCGGCGGTCAGGGCACCGGCCACGCAACCCAGCAGGGCGGACGCGACGGCGAAACCGAGTGTGGCGTTGTCGACGCCGAAATGATCCTGGACCGCGGAGACGGCGCCGTTGATGACCGCGCTGTCGTACCCGAAGAGGAAGCCGCCCAGTGCGGCGACGGCAGCGACCCTGACGACCCTGCCGGTGATGTACTCCGATTCGTAGTCCTCGCCGTCCGCGGAAGCGCCGGTCACGCCGTCGACAGCCATGTCACCCCTTCCGCGGTGCTGTGAGCTGGAGCTCTCAATTCAAGCACCGCGCCCGGGCTTATGCCGTGCGTTCGCCGAACTGCGGATTCAGTTCCGCGTATACCCTGCGTAGCGCGGCGACATCGACCTGGGCGAGCGACGTGATGTGACGTCGGCGTCGGCCGCTCGGCACCGCTACGTCGTTGGGCACCACCAGCACCGGGCAGCCGGCGGCCTCGGCCGCCGCCGTTCCGGTCACCGAGTCCTCAACGGCCAGACACTCCGCCGGGTGCAGACCCAGCAACGCCGCTGCGCGCTCGTAGACGTCGGGCGACGGCTTGCCGCGCGGAACCTCGTCGCCGCAGACTGTTGCCGAGAAGTAATGTCGGCCAAGGCTGTTCAGCGCGCGATCGGTCAGGAAACGCGCGGTGTTGGTCACCAGCGCCATCGGAGTTCGTTCGGCTGCAAGCGCTTCCAGTAACTCCCGGGCACCGTCGCACCAGGGCAGCCCGCCGTCGAAGAGTTCGGCGGTGTAGTCGTGCAGCCGGCGGCTCGACTCGGCCATGGCCACCGGATCGAGCTCCAAGCCCAGGTCTGTGTAGACGGTCCGAATGGTGTCCTCGGCCGACCCGCCGACCATCGAGGCACGAACCTCGGGGCTGAGCGTTCCACCGAGCTCGACGTACAGTGCGGCCAGCGAGACATCCCAGAGTTTCTCGGAATCGACGAGCGTGCCGTCCATATCGAACAGGACGGCGCGCAGCACCTCCCCCATTCAGTCCTCCGGGTTGTAGCCGAGATTCGGGGCGAGCCAACGCTCGGCTTCGGCCAGGGTCCAGCCCTTGCGCCGCGCGTAGTCGGCGACCTGGTCCTGGGCCAGTCGGCCGACCACGAAGTACTGCGATTGCGGGTGCGAGAAGTACCAACCGCTGACCGCAGCGCCGGGCCACATCGCCATCGACTCGGTCAGTTCGATGCCGGTTCGTTCCGTGACGTCCATCAACGTGAACAGCGTCGCCTTCTCGGTGTGCTCCGGGCAGGCCGGGTAGCCGGGCGCCGGGCGGATGCCCTGGTACTTCTCGCCGATGAGCGCCTCGTTGTCCAGCTGCTCGTCAGGCTGATATCCCCAGAACTCCTTGCGCACTCGTTGGTGCATCCGTTCGGCGAACGCCTCGGCCAGCCGGTCGGCGATCGACTCCAGCAGGATGGCGCTGTAGTCGTCGTTGGCCGCCTTGAACTCGGCGATCTTGTCACCGCTGCCGAGCCCCGCGGTGACGGCGAACGCGCCGACGTAGTCGGCAAGACCGGTGTCACGGGGTGCGATGAAGTCGCCAAGCGACCGGTTCGGGATGCCTGCCCGGTGCTCGCCCTGCTGGCGCAGGTTGTGCAGCGTGGTCAGCACCTCGGTGCGGGTCTCGTCTGTGTAGACCTCGATGTCGTCACCGACGGCGTTCGCGCAGAAGAACCCGATCACCCCGTTGGCGGTCAGCCACTTCTCCTTGATGAGGGTGTCGAGCATCTCCTGGGCGTCCTCGTACAGCTTGCGGGCAGCCTCGCCCGAGGCCGGGTTGTTGAGGATGTCGGGGAAACGGCCCTTCATCTCCCACGCGTTGAAGAACGGCTGCCAGTCGATGTACTCGCGCAGCTCGGCGATGTCGTAGTCGAGAAACTCCCGCACGCCGAGGCCCTGGGCGGGCACCGGCGGCGTGTAGCCGTCCCAGTCGATCGGCGTCCGGTTGGCCCGGGCCTTCTCCAGCGTCAGCATCGGCCGCTCGTTCTTCTGGGCGTGCCGTTCGCGCAGCGACGCGTAGTCCTTCTCGGTCGCCTCCAGCAGCGCGGGCCGTTGCCTGTCGTCGAGCAGCGCCGCGGCGACCGGCACCGAGCGCGACGCATCCTTGACCCAGACCACCGGCCCGCTGCGGCGCGGTGCCACCTTCACCGCGGTGTGGGCGCGAGAGGTGGTCGCGCCGCCGATCAGCAGCGGGATCTGCAGCCCCTGGCGTTCCATCTCGACGGCGAAGTTGACCATCTCGTCCAGCGACGGGGTGATCAGGCCTGACAGCCCGATGATGTCGGCGTTGTGCTCCTTGGCCGCGTCCAGGATCTTGCTCGCGGGCACCATCACGCCGAGGTCGATCACTTCGAAGTTGTTGCACTGCAGCACGACTCCGACGATGTTCTTGCCGATGTCGTGGACGTCGCCCTTCACCGTCGCCATGATGATGGTGCCGTTGGTGTCCTTCTTCGCAGCCTCCCCGGGCAAGGGCTCCGCCTTCTCCGCCTCGATGTAGGGCAGCAGGTACGCGACGGCCTTCTTCATCACCCGGGCCGACTTCACCACCTGGGGCAGGAACATCTTGCCCGACCCGAAGAGGTCGCCGACGACATTCATGCCGTCCATCAACGGGCCCTCGATCACCTCGATCGGGCGACCTCCTGCGGCGGCGATCTCGGCCCGCAGTTGCTCGGTGTCGTCGTCGACGTGGGCGTCGATGCCCTTGACCAGGGCGTGGGTGATGCGCTCGCGGACCGGGAGGTTGCGCCACTCCTGGACAGCCGACTCGTCGCTCTGCTCCGACCTGTTGTACCGCTCGGCGATCTCCAGCAGGCGTTCGGCCGCGTCCTCGCGCCGGTTCAGCACGACGTCCTCGATGCGGTCCCGCAGTTCGGTGTCGATCGAGTCGTAGGGCACCAGCGCCCCCGCGTTGACGATGCCCATGTCGAGGCCGGCCTTGATGGCGTGGAAGAGGAACACCGCGTGGATCGCCTCGCGTACCGGGTTGTTGCCGCGGAACGAGAACGACACGTTCGAGATGCCGCCGGAGATGTGCACCCCGGGTAGGTTCTCCTTGATCCAGGCGCAGGCCTCGATGAAGTCGATCCCGTAGGTCGCGTGCTCCTCGATACCGGTCGCCAGCGCAAAGCAGTTCGGGTCGAAGATGATGTCCTCGGCCGGGAAGCCGACCTCTTCGGTCAGGATCCGGTAGGCGCGCCCGCAGATCACCTTGCGGCGCTCCAGGTTGTCGGCCTGCCCCTGCTCGTCGAAGGCCATCACGACGACCGCGGCGCCGTACTTGCGGCACAGCCGCGCCTCGCGGATGAACTTCTCCTCGCCCTCCTTCAGCGAGATCGAGTTGACGATCGGCTTGCCCTGCACGTTCTTCAGTCCCGCCTCGATGACCTCCCACTTGGAGGAGTCGATCATCACCGGGACGCGGCTGATGTCCGGTTCGGCCGCGATCAGCTTGGTGAACCGGTCCATCGCGGCGACGCCGTCGATCATGCCTTCGTCCATGTTGACGTCGATGACCTGCGCGCCGACCTCGACCTGCTGCAGGGCCACCGACAGCGCAGTGTCGTAGTCCTCTGCCTTGATCAGGTTGCGGAACCTGGCGGAGCCGGTGATGTTGGTGCGCTCACCGATGTTGACGAACAGGGAGTCCTCGGTGATGTTGAGCGGCTCCAGGCCCGAGAGCCGGGTGGCCACCGGAATGTGCGGCACTTCTCTCGGGCTCACGCCGTCGACGACCTTGGCGATCTCGGCGATGTGCGGCGGCGCCGTCCCGCAGCACCCACCGACCAGGTTGACCAGGCCGGCCTCGGCGAACTCGGCGATGTAGCCGGCCTGACGCTGCGGGGACTCGTCGTACTCGCCGAAGGCGTTGGGCAACCCGGCGTTCGGGTAGCAGGAGACGAAGGTGTCCGCGATGCGCGCCATCTCGGCGATGTAGGGCCGCATCTCCGGCGCGCCAAGGGCGCAGTTCAGCCCCACCGCCAGCGGCTTGGCGTGCCGGATCGCGTTCCAGAACGCCTCGGTGACCTGACCGGACAACGTCCGGCCGGACGCGTCGGTGATGGTGCCCGAGATGATCACCGGCCAGCGGCGGCCACGGTCCTCGAACAGCGTCTCGATGGCGAACACCGCCGCCTTCGCGTTCAGCGAGTCGAAGATCGTCTCGACGATGATGAGGTCCGAACCACCGTCGACGAGGCCGTTGGCGGCTTCGAGGTAAGCGGCGACCAGTTGGTCGTAGGAGACGTTGCGGGCGCCGGGGTCGTTGACGTCCGGCGAGATCGATGCGGTCCGCGTCGTCGGCCCCAGCGCGCCGGCGACGTAGCGGGGCTTGTCGGGGGTGCTGTACTCGTCGCAGGCCGCCCGGGCCAGCGCTGCGCCTGCGTAGTTCAGCTCGTAGGCGAGTTTCGCCATGTCGTAGTCGGACAGCGAGACCGCGTTCGCGTTGAACGTGTTGGTCTCCAGGATGTCGGCGCCCGCATCGAGGTACTCGCGGTGGATTCCCTCGATGATCTGCGGCTGCGTCAGGTTGAGCAGGTCGTTGTTGCCCACCAGGTCGCTCGGCCAGTCTTTGAACCGCTCGCCGCGGTAGCCGGCCTCGTCGGGCCGGTCGCGCTGGATCGCCGTGCCCATCGCACCGTCGATCACGATGATCCGCGTGCGCAGTGCGGCCGTCAGTTCGTCGGTGCAGTCGGGCCGGATGTTGGGCTCCAAGGTGTTCGACTCAGAGGCAGTCACATGCGTTCCTTCCGTAACGGAAGGCGTCCTTGACTTCGCCGAGCGTGGCGGACACCGGCAGGACCCGGATCCGTTGCAACGCCTCTCGACGGTGAAAAGTCTACGATGTCACCCGTTCGATGTGTGGACGCCCAGCTCATCGCCACAATCGACCCCGATCGCGGTCTTGTCGGCAATGTTGGCGATGTCGTAGGCAATGTCGTAGTGAATGTCGTAGTAAATGTCGTAGTCACAAGATCAACCAGATTGCAGTGGAAGCTATTTCGTTGCGATCACCTGGAGTGGTCGATGACGAGGTCCGTTTGCGAGCAGACGTCGAGCGGATCGGTGCCGTCGGCTTCATTGATCACTTCAGCCACGGATCCAGGGTAGTAGCCGGATGCAAGTCAACCCGTGTGGCGATGCCGCTCGCAGCCGTCGGGCAGGGCTTACGCTGGCGTAGTGACCTTGTCGGATGCGAGCGGGCCCAGGCCCGATGCTGTTCGCGCACGCGGCTCATCGCCGACCGGCCCTGACATGCCAGAACTCCACGACACGATTGTGGTCGCGGCCTTCGAGGGCTGGAACGACGCCGGTGACGCCGCCAGTGACGCGCTGGAGCACCTGGACGCCATCTGGGAAGCCGACACGATCGTGAACATCGACGACGAGGCCTACTACGACTACCAGGTGAATCGGCCGGTCATCCGGCAGGTCGACGGGGTCACCCGCGAGCTGGTGTGGCCGTCGATGCGCATCTCGCACTGCCGGCCCCCCGGCTCGGACCGCGACATCGTGCTGATGCACGGCGTCGAACCCAATATGCGGTGGCGCACGTTCTGCGCCGAACTGCTGGCCATCGCCGAGAAGCTCAACGTGACGACCGTCGTCATCCTCGGCGCGCTGCTGGCCGACACGCCGCACACCCGTCCGGTGCCGGTGTCGGGGGCCGCCTACTCGTCCGATTCGGCCCAGACGTTCGGCCTGGAGGAGACCCGTTACGAGGGCCCGACGGGCATCGCCGGGGTGTTCCAGGACGCCTGTGTGCAGGCCGGTATCCCCGCAGTGACGTTCTGGGCGGCCATCCCGCACTACGTGTCGCAGCCGCCGAACCCGAAGGCGACGGTGGCCTTGCTGCGCCGCGTCGAGGACGTCCTCGACATCGAGGTGCCGCTGGCCGACCTGCCCTCGGCCGCCGAGGAGTGGGAGCAGGCGGTGTCGGAGATGACCGCCGAGGACGACGAGATCGCCGAGTACGTGCAGTCGCTGGAGGAACGCGGCGACGCCGAGGTCGACATGCACGACGCGCTCGGCAAGATCGACGGCGACGCGCTGGCCGCCGAGTTCGAGCGCTACCTGCGCCGCCGCGGCCCCGGCTTCCGCGGCTGACCGGCCCTGTTTGCGGTCAGCCGTTGAGTTGCTGGGCCCTGGCACTCATCGACCGGCCCTGCGCGACGACTTCCGCGTCCATCTGCGGCAGCAATTCGGGCACCGACTTCAACGTGGCACGCTCCCCCAGCCGCGAGGCCAGCACCGGCTTGAGCCAGCGCATCAGCCCCACCCACTGCGGGCAGTTGATCTGACGCTTGCGTTCCGCGATGCCCTTGAGGAACACCTCGCCGCACTTCTCGACCGACGTGGTCTTGCCCAGCGGCCCGGGCAGCCGGTTCAGCATCTCGCGGAACGCCGGCGACTCCGCCTTGCCGTCCCGCACCATCGGCGTGTCGATCCACAGCATGTGCGCCGACCCGACATCCACGCCGCGGTGGGCCAGTTCCAGCCGCAGCGCGTTGGCAAAGTGCTCGACACCGGCCTTGGACGTGTCGTAGGCCACCATCCCCGCCGACGGCGCATAGGCCGCGGCCGACGACACGATCAGCACGTAGCCGCGGCGTTCGATCACCGACGGCAGCGCCGCCCGCACCGTGTTGAACACGCCGACGACGTTGACGTCGATCAGCGTCTTGAACGCGTCCGGGTCGACGGCCAGCAGCGATCCCGCGGTCGCGATGCCCGCGTTGGCCATCACGATGTCGATGCCGCCGAATCGCTCGATGCCGTTGTCGACGGCGGACTGCATCGCAGGCAGATCCCGCACGTCGGCGACGAGGGTCAGCACGCGGTCGTCCCCGAGGCGAGCGGCGACGTCGGAGAGTCGGCCCTCGTCGAGGTCGGTGAGCACCAGCTTGGCGCCCTTGCCGTGCAACCGGCGGGCGACTTCTTCACCGATGCCGTTCGCCCCGCCGGTGATGAGGGCGACTTTCCCGTTGACAGAACCCATGGCGGACAAAGTACTCCGCCCTCGGTTGGGGGGGCCGATCCGCGACGGCTGGGCGCTACAGAGCGATGCCGAGCAGCGCGTCGACGGCGGTCGCCACCGTGCGGCCTGCGGCGGTGTCGTGGCCACCGTAGGTCAGCGCGTCGGTGGTCCAGCCATCAAGCGCGGCAAGCGCTTTCGGGGTGTCCAGATCGTCGGCGAGGTAGCGGCGGATGCGGCCCACCACGTCGGTGGCGTCGGGGGCGCCCTCGAGAGCCACGGCAGCCCGCCAGCGCCCCAGCCGGTCGTGGGCCTCGGCGAGCACCGCGTCGCTCCAGTACCGGTCGGAGCGGTAGTGACCTGCGAGCAGGCCGAGCCGGATCGCCGCGGGATCCACGCCGTCGCTCCGCAGCCGTGAGACCAGCACCAGGTTGCCCCGGCTCTTGCTCATCTTGTGGCCATCCCAGCCGATCATGCCCGCATGCACGTAGTGGCGAGCGAATCGCCGTTCGCCGGTGACGGATTCGGCGTGCGCAGCCGAGAACTCGTGATGCGGGAAGATCAGGTCGCTGCCACCGCCCTGGATGTCGAGGCCGGTGCCGATGCGGCTCAGCGCGATCGCCGCGCACTCCACGTGCCAGCCCGGCCGCCCCGGCCCGAACGGCGACGGCCAGCTCGGTTCGTCCGGCCGCTGCGCCCGCCACAGCAGCGCGTCGAGTTCGTCACCCTTACCGGCCCGGGTCGGGTCACCGCCGCGCTCGGCGAACAGCCGCAGCATGGTGGCGCGGTCGTAGCCGGACTCGTAGCCGAACTGCGCGGTGGCGTCGGCACGGAAGTAGACGTCGGGATACTGCGGATCGTCCACGAAGTAGGCGGCACCGGAGGCCAGCATCTTCTCGGTGAGCTCGATCACCTCGGCGATCGCGTCGGTGGCGGCCACGTAGTCGTGCGGCGGCAGCACCCGCAGCGCGGCCATGTCCTCACAGAACAGGCCGATTTCGCGGTCGGCCAGCGCACGCCAGTCGACCCCGTCGCGCTGAGCCCGCTCGAACAGCGGATCGTCGACGTCGGTGATGTTCTGCACGTAGTGCACACGGTGGCCGGTGTCCAGCCACACCCGGTGCACCAGGTCGAAGGCCAGGTAGGTGGCCGCGTGCCCCAGGTGGGTGGCGTCGTAGGGGGTGATCCCGCAGACGTACATGGTGGCCGTGTCGCCGGCGCTGACCGGGCGGACCTGCCGGTCGGCGCTGTCGTACAAACGCAGCGCAGGACCGCGCCCCGGCAGCGCCGGGACCGACGGCGCCGGCCACGAATTCATAGCCCCGACTCTAGGCATCAGCGTGTCGGACAACGCGCGCGCCTGTTTCATTCCCCGTCAGTGCCCTCTGCGGCTCCGGTAGGCCGACAGGATTGCCTCCAGCAGCGCTTCCTTGAGCTCCGGGCGGCACATCAGCAGGTCGGGCAGGTAGGGGTCGCGCCGGTTGTAGACCAACTCGGAGCCGTCGAGGCGGGAGGCGTGCAGTCCCGCGGCCTGAACGACGCCGGCGGGCGCGGCCGAGTCCCACTCCCACTGCCCGCCCGCGTGCAGGTAGGCGTCCACGTCGCCGCGCACCACCGCCATCGCCTTGGCGCCCGCGGAGCCGATGCGCACCAGCCGGATGTCCATCCGCTCGCGCAGCCACCACAGCACAGGCGGCGGCCGGTTCGCGCTGGCGGTGATGAGGATCGGCCCCTCGACGCGCGGCGGCGGCGCGGTCACCGTGTCGGTGCGGTAGACCTCACCGTGGGCCGGCAGCGCCACAGCCGCATCCGTGATGCGCCCATTGGGGCTGCCGTCGCGTTGCCACAATGCGATGTGCACCGCCCAGTCCGGCCGCCCCGGTAGCGAGTACTCCCATGTCCCGTCGACCGGGTCGACGATCCACACCCGGTCGGCGTTCACCCGGGACACGTCGTCGGCGGCCTCCTCGGACAGCACGGCGTCATCGGGTCGGTGCTCGCGCAGCCGCTCCAGGATCAGCCTGTTGGCCCGGAAGTCTCCCGCATCCCCGAGGTCGTAGGGATCGTAGAAGCCGACCTCCTCGCGCACCTTCAGCAGCAGTTCGCCGGCTTCGGCGGCCACCTCGGCGGCCAGCGCCGCATCGGTCAGGCTCATCGCGACAGTATCGCTCAGAACGCCGGCCACGGGATGGGCCGCCTGCGGTCCGGCGTCGGCATCACCGGATCCTCAAGCAGCGCAACTATTCTGGTGGACAAGGCGGCGACCTCGCGGTCGGTGATGTGACCGCACAGGTCGTCGGCCATACCGTTGCGCAACGCGTCGCCCAGCGCGGCCACCGCCTCGAGAGTCTGGTCGTCGACGGGCTTGCCCGCCCATCCCCACAGCACCGTGCGCAGCTTGTCCTCGACGTGCAGGGTCACGCCGTGGTCGACGCCGTAGACGTGCCCGTCGACGCCGCACAAGATGTGCCCACCCTTGCGGTCGGCGTTGTTGACCAGCACGTCGAACACCGCCATCCGGCGCAACCGGTCGTCGTCGGCGTGCACCAGCGTGACCTCGTCGCCGGCGTAGTCGTACGCCTGCAGGATCGGCAGGTAGCCCGGCGGAATGCGCCCGGCGGGCAGGATGTCGACCAGGTCGGGACCCGACGGCGGTTCGCTGTCATCGGCGGCGTCTCCGGGCTGGTCCACCCACCGTTGCACCATGCCCGGACCGGCCGGCCCGTCACGAATAACGGTGTAGGGCACGATGTTCCAGCCGAGCGCGGCCGAGATCAGATACGCACCGACCTCACGGCCCGCCAGCGTGCCGTCCGGGAAATCCCAGAGCGGGGCCTCTCCTGCCACCGGCTTGTATACGCAATGCGCTTGGCGGGGGCCAAGATTCGCCTCACACAAGAAAGTGGCATTACTCGCCGAGCGGATCCGCCCGATGACCGTCAGCTCGCCGCGCAGGCACACCTCGTCGAGGTCAGCGGGGTCCGGCGCGCCGGGCTCAGTCGACGTCATCGTCGGACTCGGCGAACGCGCCGCGCCGGTAGCCGTTGGTGCGCACGCAGATGTGACCCTCCGGGTCCAGCGGCTCATCGCACAGCGGGCAGGGCGGTCGCCCCGCCGAGATGACGCGGTTGGACCGGGCCGCGAACTGGCGCGCCGACTCCGGAGTGAGGAACACCCGCACCGCGTCGGGTCCGTCCTCGGCATCGTCGAGGACCACCGACGCGTCGAACTCGGTGTCCGACACGGCGAGCAGCTCCACGACGACGGTCTGCGCCTCGGAGTCCCACCCCAGGCCCATCGTGCCGACGCGGAACTCGGCATCCACCGGGGTGACCAGCGGGCTCAAGTCCTCGATCTCCCCGGTCTCGGGTGGGATCGGCGTACCGAACCGGCGGTTGATCTCGAGCAGCAACGCCGCGATACGCTCGGCGAGAACGGCCACCTGCTGCTTCTCCAGCACCACCGAGACGACGCGCTTGTCGTGCACGGCCTGTAGGTAGAACGTCCGGTTGCCCGGCTGGCCGACGGTTCCGGCCACGAAGCGGTCGGGGGTGCGGAAGACGTGGATTGCGCGGGCCATGGCATCTACCAAAATACCGGCTGAGCCGCTTGCGCCGTAATCGTCACTAGCCTGCGCCGCCGCCGACGACGGCGTCCTCCGGCGGCACGTCGCCGTCGGCGCCGCTCTGCCCGTCGGCCTGGGGTGGTTTCGGGGTCAGCCCCGTGGTGAGCTGGTCACCGGTGTGGTTGACGTGGATGACGAACGGCCGCATCGCCGTGTAGCGGATCACGCTCATCGACGCGGGGTCGGCGGTGAGCCGCTGGAAACTGTCGAGGTGCGTGCCGAGCGCGTCGGCCACCACGGCCTTGATCACATCGCCGTGGGTGCACGCGACCCACAGCACGTCGGCCTTGTGCTCTTCGGCGAGCCGGCGGTCGTGCTCACGAACGGCCTCGACAGCGCGTGCCTGCATCTGGGCCAGCCCCTCGCCGTCGGGGAACACCGCGGCGCTCGGCTGCTGCTGCACGACCCCCCAGAGCGGCTCTTTGACCAGATCGCCGAGCTTGCGCCCGGTCCAGGCGCCGTAGTCGACTTCGGAGATCCGCTCGTCGACCACGGGCGTGAGGCCCAGGGCCGCCGCCAGCGGTTCGACGGTCCGCTCGCAGCGCAGCAGCGGTGAGCGCACGATCGCCCGGATGGGCAGCGACCCGATCCGCACCACCACCGCCTGGGCCTGTTCTCGCCCTTTGTCGTCGAGGTCGACCCCCGCCGACCGGCCGGCCAGCGTGTGTGCGGTGTTCGACGTCGAGCGGCCGTGCCGCAACAGGATCACGGTCATCTCGCCGACACCACACCGGTACCCAACATGATCAGCACGACGATGCCCAACGCTACGCGGTACCCGACGAACCAGTACATGCTGTGGCGGACCAGGAAGCGCAGGAACCACGCCACTGCTGCGAACCCGACGACGAACGCGATGGCAGTCGCCACCAGCAGCTGCGGACCAGTTGCGCTCATGCCCTCGCCGACGGGGTTGAACGCGTCGGGCAGGGAGAACAACCCCGATGCGAAGACCGCCGGAATGGCGAGCAGGAAGCCGAACCGCGCCGCGAGTTCACGTTGCATGCCCAGAAACAGCCCGACACTGATGGTCGCGCCCGACCGCGAGACGCCGGGCACCAGTGCAAGGCATTGGGCCAGTCCGACGATGAGGCCGTCTTTCCAGGTGAGCTGCTCGACGCGGCGGCTCTGCCTGCCGAGGTACTCCGCGGCGGCGATCACGACGGAGAACAGAATCAGCGCAATGGCGATCAGCCACAGATTCCTTGCGCCCGTGCGAATCTGATCCTTGAAGATGAGCCCGAACACCGCGATCGGGATGGTGCCGATGATGACGTACCAGCCGAGCCGGTAGTCGGCGTTGCGATGTGCCTTGACGAGCAGCCCGTTGAACCACGCCTTGACGATCCGGCCGATGTCTCTGGCGAAGTAGAGCAGCACGGCCAGTTCGGTGCCCAACTGTGTGACGGCGGTGAACGACGCCCCGGCGTCGTCGGCGAAGAAGACGCGCGAGGCGATCGCCAGGTGCCCGGACGACGAGACGGGCAGGAATTCGGTCAGACCTTGCAGAACCGCGAGAACGAGAACCTGGACCCACGACATCGCCGGCACGTCCGTCACGACGACGACCGTACCGTGCAGTTTGTCAGCGGTTGGGGCGCGCCACGGGCTGTGCGGCCGCGACCGCGTCGCGGACGGCCGCGGTCACGCTGCGTGCGTCGGTGAGGTCGAGGTCGGTCAGCGTGCGGGTGGCGCTGGCCACCACGTCTTCCTCCAGCGGTACCGGCCGGGTGAGCCGTGGCCGGTAGATCTCGACGACAAGGTGCTGGCGCTCGACATGAAAGGAGAAGCTGCGTCCGTCACCGACCTGGCCGAATCCACTCGCGTGCAGGCCGGTCGTGATGTCCTCGATGGCGAATTCGTGGCCCAGTTCGCGGCCTGCGGCGAGGGTCATGATCGGACCATACCGCCGCGGTAACCGTCGAAGACGCGGCCACGACGAGCGGCCGGTAATACACGACGAACGGTCTGCCTAGACTGGCGATTCAGCCCACATCCGCGAATCATGATCGGAAGCTACCCGTTGCCGCGCCGCCTAAACACGCAGAATCAGCCTCTTCGGAGGTGCGCCGCAGCACTGGCAATCCTGGCGCTGGCCGGCTGTTCATCCAAGCCCGACGATGCGCCGCCACCCACCATCGTGCCCGCGCAGGCGGCCGAGTCGCCCCCCGCCACCGGCAGGCCGCCCGGCGTGGTGCGACCGCTGCCGCAGCCGGGCAGTGCCGCCAGGGTCGATCCTGCGAGCGGCTCGCTGGTGACGCTGTCGACCGGTCCAGGGGTTCAATCGCTGATCACGGTGTTTCCGCCGGACGGTGACGCCAGAACGGTCTCGCTGCCGACGCCGGCGACGGCGATGACAGGTGACGACGAGGGCCGGCTGTACCTGTCGACGCGCGGTGGCTACTACCGGGTCGACGTCGCCGATGGCACCGTCACGATGGTCGGCGTCGATGGCTCACCGGGAACCGACTTCACCGCGATCGCCCGCCGCGCCGACGGCAGGCTGGTCCTCGGCACCGCCGACGGCGCCGTGCTCACGCTGGGTTCCGAGACCGAGGTGACCGCCGAACTCGACGTCTTCGCCCGAGTCGATCAGATTGTGACGCAGGGCAATACGGCGGTGGTGCTGGACCGGGGGCAGACGTCGGTGACGACGGTCTCAGAGGACGGAACCGAGGACGACCAGGCGTTGCGGGCGGGTCTGGGCGCGGCGACCATGGTCGCCGACCCGGCCGGTCGGGTGCTGGTGGCCGACACCCGCGGCGACGGCCTGTTGGTGTTCGCCACCGAGCCGTTGATCCTGCGCCAGAGCTACCCGGTGCCCGGCGCACCGTACGGGCTGGCGGGGTCGGCCACGCTCGTCTGGGTGTCCCAGACGGCGGACAACAGCGTCATTGGCTACGATCTGGCCACCGGCATCCCCGTCGAGAAGGTGCGATATCGAACCGTGCAGCAACCCAACTCCCTGGCCTATGACGAGTCGTCTGGCACGCTATATGTGGTGTCCGGATCGGGAGCGGGTGTGCAGGTGATCAGCGATGCCCCGGGTGGGGGCGCATGAGCTTGATCAGCCATGGCCGGCTGCCTGCGGGCTGGGATCAGGACCTTTCTGACGACTACGAGTGGGTGCCGCTGCGGCTGCCACCGGACGTGACCCGTATCAGCGCGTCGACCCGGCTGTCGATCGAGGCCGAGTACCGCGGCTGGGAACTGACCCGCGTGCGGCTCTACACCGACGGCTCCCGGCGGGTGCTGCTGCGGCGCAAGAAGACCGCCGCCGAGCGGGCGGCCGCGCCGGAGCATCCTGCGCTGTGACGCCGTGATGTACCGCGCGCTGCGGCGGGCGCTGTTTCTCGTTGCTCCCGAACGCATTCACACCCTGGTGTTCGCGCTGCTGCGTGCGGTCACCTGTGTGCCGTGGTCGCGGCGCGCTCTGACGCGATGGCTGGGCCCTCGCGATCCGGTGCTGGCGAGCACCGTGTTCGGTGTGCGGTTCGCCGGACCCCTGGGCCTGGCGGCCGGCTTCGACAAGAACGGCAGCGGACTGCGCACATGGGGCGCGCTGGGCTTCGGTTACGCCGAGGTCGGCACTGTTACCGCGCAGGCCCAACCCGGCAATCCCCGGCCGCGGATGTTCCGGCTGCCCGAGGACAGGGCGTTGCTCAACCGGATGGGCTTCAACAACCACGGCGCGGGCGAACTCGCCCTGAAGCTGACCCGAAACGCCCCCGAGGTGCCGATCGGGGTCAACATCGGCAAGACGAAGACGACGCCGCCCGAGGACGCGGTTCGGGACTACGCCGACAGCGCCCGCCTGCTCGGACCTCTGGCGGCGTTCCTGGTGGTCAACGTCAGCTCGCCCAACACCCCGGGACTGCGCGACCTGCAGGCGGTGCAGTCGCTGCGCCCGATCCTGGCTGCCGTCCGGGCCGAGACGTCGACACCCGTTCTGGTCAAGATAGCCCCGGACCTGTCGGATCGCGATGTCGACGAAATCGCCGATCTCGCAGTGGAGTTGGGGCTCGCCGGAATCGTCGCGACCAACACTACGGTGTCGCGCGACCGGCTGGCCACTCCAGGTGTCGCCGACCTCGGTCCTGGCGGAATCTCCGGACCGCCCGTAGCGCGGCGCTCGCTGGAGGTGCTGCGCAGGCTGTACCGGCGCGTCGGGGACCGCCTGGTGCTGATCAGCGTCGGCGGCATCGAGGACGCCGACGACGCATGGGCGCGCATCACCTCGGGCGCGTCGCTGCTGCAGGGTTACACCGGCTTCGTCTACGGCGGCGGGCTGTGGGCCAAGCACATTCACGACGGCATCGCCCGCCGCCTGCACGACGGCGGTTTCGGGTCGCTGGCCGAGGCCGTGGGGTCGGCCGTGACGCGCGACCGCCGCTAGCCCTGCAGCTAGTTCTGCTCGTAGACGCCGTGGATCAGCGCGCGCGCGATCGCGTGCTGGAACAGGTTGAAGCCGAGGAACGCCGGCGTGGCGTCTTCGGGCAGGTCGAGCTTGTCGACGTCCACGGCGTGCACCGCGATGATGTAGCGGTGCTGACCATGCCCGGGTGGCGGCGCCGCGCCGATGAAACGCCTGGCACCGGCGTCGTTGCGCAGGATCAGCGCATCGCCGGGCAGGGCGCTGCCGTCGCCGGCGCCCTCGGCCAGTTCGGTGACGTCGGCGGGCAGATTGGCCACCGCCCAGTGCCAGAACCCGGAAGCGGTCGGGGCGTCGGGGTCGTACATGGTGACCGCGAAGCTGCGGGTCTCATCGGGGAAGCCCGACCAGGTCAGATGTGGCGAGACGTCGCTTCCTCCGGCGCCCATGATGCCGCTGACCTGATCCTTGTCCAGCGACTGACCGTCGGTGATGGTGTTCGACGACAGCGTGAACGACGGCAGGTCGGGAAGGAAGTCGTACGGGTTGTATGGGAAAGACACGTGGGCAATTCCTTTCGTTCGTCTCGTCAACAGTGCATCAGGAAGTGCTCGAGAACCTGGGTGCCGAACTTCAACGCGTCAACGGGTACCCGTTCGTCGACGCCGTGGAACAACGCGGTGAAGTCCAGGTCGGGCGGCAACTGCAGCGGTGCGAAGCCGAAGCAGCGAATTCCCAACCGCATGAACGCTTTCGCGTCGGTCCCGCCGGACAGCATGTACGGCACGATCCGCGCGTCGGGGTCGACGGACAGGATCGCGCCGTTCATCGCGTCCACCAGGTCACCGTCGAAGGTGGTCTCGTACGAAGGCAGTTCGGTGATCCAATCCCGCGTCACGTCGGGGCCGATGAGCTCGTCGACCTCGCGTTCGAACGCGGCCTGACGCCCGGGCAGGATGCGGCAGTCGACCACCGCCTCGGCCGTCGCCGGGATGACATTGGCCTTGTAGCCGGCCTTGAGCATGGTGGGGTTGGCCGTGTCGCGCAGGGTGGCGCCGACGACGCGGGCGATCGGGCCCAGCTTGGCGATCGTGCCGGGCAGATCGGGTGAGTCGATGTCGAAGGAGTAGCCGGTCTCCTCGGTGATCGCCTGCAGGAACTGGCCGACCGCGTCGGTCAGCACCAGCGGGAACTCGTGACGGCCGAGCCTGGCGACGGCCTCGGCGACGGCGGTGACGGAGTTCTGGTCGTGGATCATCGACCCGTGTCCGGCGTGACTGCGGGCGGTCAACTTCATCCACATCATCGACTTCTCGGCGGTCTCCACCAGGTAGAGCCGGCGTTCGCCGCCGTCCTTGCGCGGCACGGTCAACGAGAAGCCGCCCACCTCGCCGACCGCTTCGGTGACCCCGTCGAACAGGTCGGGCCGGTTGTCGACCAGCCACTGCGAGCCGTACTTTCCGCCGGCTTCCTCGTCGGACATGAACGCGAACACCAGGTCGCGCGGCGGAACGACGCCTGCCCGCTTGAAGTGCCGCGCGATCGCGATCAGCATGCCGCACATGTCCTTCATGTCCACGGCCCCGCGGCCCCACACGTAGCCGTCCTCCACCGCACCGGAGAACGGGTGCACGCTCCAGTCGGCGGCCTCGGCGGGCACGACGTCGAGGTGGCCGTGCAGCAGCAGCGCGCCCCGGCTGCGATCGGCGCCTTCGAGCCTGGCGAACAGGTTGCCGCGACCGGGCGCGCCCGCCTCGATGTACTCGGTCCGGTACCCGACTTCCTCCAGCTGGGCGGCCACCCAGCGGGCGCATTCGGCCTCGCCCTTGGTGGTGGCGGGCTCACCGGTGTTGGATGTGTCGAACCGGATGAGCGCGCTGACGAGGTCGACGACCTCCGCTTCGGCGTTGACGGGACCAGTCACAGTCACCATTCGTACCATTGGAGGGGTCGCTGGGTTTGGGTCCGGCCTCGATGATCCGATAGCCTTAGCTGCCCAGAACTGGTCCGAGTGGCGGAATGGCAGACGCGCTAGCTTGAGGTGCTAGTGCCCTATTAACGGGCGTGGGGGTTCAAGTCCCCCCTCGGACACAACACAGGCTGACGCATCGACGCAGCTAGACAGCGGTTATGCGACGCGGCCGGCGACGGTCAGCGGGTGCTTTGGACACGGTTTGGACACTGTCGGAAATTCTCGCGTCCAGATTGACGGCCACCGCGTCCAGGTCGCTGTCGAACAGGTCGGCGTAAATCCTCAACGTGACGCTCGGGTCTTTGTGGCCCAGCATCCGCGACACCGCAAGGACATTCGCGCCCGAACTGACAGCCAAACTCGCGCACGTATGCCGAAGATCATGCGGGGTGATCGTCTGCACTTCGGCGCGCTCGACCGCCCTGTTGAACCATCCCGTCGAGTCGTAGCTGGGACGCTTCAAGTACCCGCCGCCGCGGGCCGGGAACAGCAGGTCGCCGGCGCCGCGATCCTCGCACCGGACCGCTAGCCGGGACAGCACCGACGCCGCTACCGGCACCATCCGGTTCTCCTTGCCCTTCGTCTGCCCGACCTCGAACTGTTGCCCGACTTGAACAGCGTTGCGGTGCACTGAAATTCGCCGTTTCAGGAACTCGACTTCGGCGACGGTCAGCGCGATTGCCTCGCCCCAACGCAGGCCGGTGAACGCCAGGGTCAGCACCAGGTCGGCGTAGCGGCCGGACTCCTCGGCCAGCCGGCACACGTCCGCCTCGGTGAGATAGACGTGGCGCTTCGGTGCCTTCTGCGGCTTCTCGCCGCGCTTGAACCGGCGGGCCGGATTGAACACGAGCGCCCGGTGCTCAACGGCGTCGTCGAGGATGCCCGCCAGGATGCCTACCGCGCGGTTGACCACGGTCGCGCTCGACCCGTCGCGGGTCATGGCCGCGGCCCACGCCTTCACGTCCAGGGTGTCGACCTTGCCCACCGGGACGCCGGCCCACTTCGGTTCGACGTGCTTGCCGTAGGCGTAGGCGATAGTTCGGTAGTAGGACGGCGAGAGGGTCTGCTCCTGCCGTGCCAGCCATCCGACCGAGTGGTCGCCGACCGTCACCCGGCCGCGCGCCGGCGACACGTAGGCGCCTTCGGCCTTCGTCGTCTCGACCTTCGATGCCCACGCCGACGCGTCGCGCTTCGTCGTGAATCCTCTTTTGCGACTGGTGATTCCGTTCGGTTGGCGGTAGCGGACTTCCCACCGTTCACCCGCGGCCGTCGGGTAACGCTTAATCGTCGCCATGGGTGGAATCCATCTGGTCGATCATCTCGCGCATGGCTGACCTCAGCCCACGTTCGCCGAGTAGTCGCTGCTCCATCGTCTTCGTGGCCCAGGTCGGCACCGCGCGGGCATAGAACGTGAGTGCGGAGTCACCAGAGTCCGGCAACGGCAAGTCGCCACCTAGCCACTCCCATGCGTACCCGGCGGGCACCTGCTCCTTGCACCCGGTAAGCGTCACCGCATCCTCAGCGCTAGCGCTCTCAGGCATTAACAGTGTGGCAGGTGAAACCCCAAGCGCCACAGCGATACTCACCAAATCGTCAACGTCCACCCGACGTGTCCCGTCTTCGATCCTCCGCAGACCTAACGGTGGTATCGGCCGCCCAAGGCCCTCCAGTCGACGCGAAAGTTCCGTGACCGGGATTCGCAGCACGTCGTCTCGAATCCGCCTGATGTTCGCCTGCACCGTCTCGCCGGTCGCATCTAGCCGGCGACCCGCCTTGTCCTGACCTTCTGCCATACCAGACGACACTAAGTGATCAATTTTGATCTGTCACCTACTCGCTCTTGACAATTACATGGTTGTGATTCAACCTGATAACCATGACGATCAAACCTGATCATCTCGACGATCAATCCCGAAAGGGCGCATGGTGACAACTTCGATGACCCCGACCGCGCTGGACCGCCTCATCGCCGACCTCGACAGGTCGATCCCCGCAGAAGCACTCCCACCAGTGTCGACCGGCAAGCATGTAGCCGCGGTCGTTGGCACGACCGAGGGTGCGCTGGCACAGGACCGATACCAGCGCAAGGGAATCCCGTACACCCGCATCGGAAGCCGGATTCGTTACCTGCGGGCTGACGTGCTCGCCTTCCTGGCGTCGAATCGCGTCGACGGTGCCCGATGAGCGAAGCGCAGCAGATCGCGGCCCGCCTCGCGGCCGCAAGCGAAGTGTTCCCGATCAAGAAGGCCGACGACTGGGATTCCCGCGCCGATGCCACCGCGGAAGGCGACGTCATCACCGTCGTGGTGAGGGACCACATGGGCCGCGCCACGCGCAAATACCGGGCCGTCATCCAGCAGGTCGCCATAGACCCCTAGGCGCCACGGCCTCAGGAATCAGTTTCTACCAACGATGAAGCGAAGGGTGCGTGATGGTAGGCGGCAACCTCGACGGGTACGTGCTCGTTGACTGGGAGCGCAGTGTGGGCCTGGCCGACGCCGGCCTGGCTGGCTACGTCGTCGCATGGTGCGTAACCGCGGACGGCGAAGACGTCGCGTGGCTCGTCAACGAAGCCGACCTGCTGGACGGCGGGGACGCGCAGCACGGTAACGCGAACCAGCCCCACGAACAGGTCGGCCCGCTGCCCTTTCGATGGCGCGCCGCGGTGCAGTGCGCGCCGTACCGCTGTGGCCGGCCGCGGGCTGACGGCCGTCCGTGCCGTCAGTCGGTGAGAACGCCCGGCCGGTCGTGCGCGTGGCACTCCGAACGAGCGAGCGCACCATGAGACCGCCGTTCGTCATGGTCGTGCCCGACGAGATCCAGCGCTACGGCTTCGCCGGCGCCGCTGTGCTCGCGCATATTCGCTTCCGATGCGAGTCCGAAGGCACCAACCGCTTCGAGCGTGACGGGTTCCGATGGTGGCGAGTGTCGCGGCGCGACCTCGGCCATGAGATCGGGGCGTCGGCCGATACCGTCAAGCGGGCGCTACTGAAACTCGGCGACGCGGTGGTTTCAGCAAACAACTTGGACAACCCCGAGGACCAGACGCGAGCATATCGGCCGGCCGACGCCGGCGACGCCGTGAACTGCCAAAAGGCGGATTCGCCACAGTCTGAGCAGCCAGAAGGCGAAATCGCCAAGGACCGAGGCGAAATCGCCACGCCCCCTGGGCGAAATCGCCACGGTGCCGAGGCGAAATCGCCATCTGCACTACCTATAGAGACCTTGGAGACAAAAGATAGAGACGAGGGAGAAGCGCGCGCGCGAGAGCACGAACCGGCCGGCGCCGAAATCGTCCCCATTCAGCGAAACGACCGCCCGCGGCAAAGAGACCCGAAGGGCACGCGTCTCCCTGACGGGTGGGAACCAGACCGAGTCGTAATCGACGCCATGCGCGCCAAGTACCCGGACGTCGACCTCCCAGCCGAGCACGACAAGTTCACCGACTACTGGCACTCGAAGGCCGGCAAGGACGCGCGCAAAGCCGACTGGAACGCCACCTGGCGCAACTGGATCCGCCGAGAGGCCGAATCGAAACGGCGATCGACCGGCGGTGCGGAACGCGATGCTGCCGGCCGAACCCGCGGCGAAGCGAAAGTCGCCGGCTGGATGGAACTAGGCCGGCCCGAACCCGAAACCTCGAAAGCGATCGAACGATGAGCGACCCGCACGACTACCAGCAGACCGCGGCCAAAGCGCTCGCGAAGTGCGCCGCGAACGACCCCTGGTTCCCACAACCGAACCGCGCGACCGTCGCCGCATGGGCCGAGCAGATCGCCGTCTACCGGCTGAACGAAGCCGACGTCCTAGCCGGCGTCACGATGGCGTACCGGGACAACGGCACCGACAGGACCGGCGAGCGGTTCCGGCCGCTGCCGCGCGACATCGTGCAAGCGGCCATCGCCATCCGGCGCGATCGGATCGACCGCGAGACGACCGCCGAACGACAGGCGCGCGAGGACCGGGCAGATGCACGCCTCGAAGCGGGCCGGCCGGCCGCGGCCACAGCCAAAGATCAGGCGGGCGCAATCCCAGCGCCCTACCGCGGCGCGATCGACCAACCGTGCCCGACGTGCGGCGCCGAACCGGGCCAGCCCTGCGTCGTCGACGACGACCGCCGCGGCCCGCGTCGCCGACGGGTGCCGTGCGTGCGTCGCTGCCCGCCGAGCCCGCCCGACGTCGAGCACCAGGCCGCGCCGGCCCACCCGACCCGCTCCTTCTCCGAGCCCATCCATTCGCACGACCCCGAGGACTGAGCCCCCATGCCCGATTGGGACACCATGCGCGCACTGCTCGAAAGCATCCCCGCGCTGCCCGGCGCGCGCTGTACGAGGCGCGCGGATCTGTTCGAGCGGACTACCGGCGAGGCCCGCGCCGCCGGCCGATCCACTACGGAAGACCTCGCCGACGCCCGCCGTGAGGCGCTGCGGCTATGTGAGACGTGTCCGTCACTGCATCCCTGCCGCGAGTACCTGCAAGGCCTGCCGGCCGCACAGCGTCCGCGCGGCGTCATCGCCGGCCAGGTCGTGAACACGTCCGGCGCGGTGAAGCCATGACCCCCAGGGCGGGTGCTCCCCGCCCCCACCCCCAGGCGCCCCTCATGGCATTGGCACCGCCCCCCCTGAACTTTTCCAAAAAAACAACAACGAGAGGATCACGAAAATGATGGACAGAGACGACCTGCGGGCCGCGGTTCGGGAGTTGTTCGGCGGCGTAGGCAAGCGACCGCCGGGTCCGCGGTATGAGATCACGCTGGCCGACGTCGAAGACTACTCGCGGCGCTGGGCGCAGAACCGGGGCGCCGGCCGGTTCACGACGACCGACGCCGACATCTTGACCGACGCCGATGGCCGGCCGATGGCGGTCGGCCGGTCAGTCGAGACGTTCGTGTTCAACAGTCTGGTGGTTGACCGGGCACACGCGGACCGGCTTGGTATCGCGGCGGCTATCGAAGCCGGCGAGTATCCCGGCGTCGAACTGTTCGACCCATACGACACGAAGGGCTACGACCGATGAACACCACAGACACTACGACCGGGACCGACACGACGGACTCTGCCGACGCGGCGGCAGTCGAGCCACAGCCGGCTGTACCGGACGAAACCGCGTCCGTCGACACCGAGGGCGCCGAGACGGCAGACGCCAGCCCCGAGGGCGCCTCCGAGGTCGACGAGGACCAGGACGACACCGACGACGACGGCGCCAGCGCCGGCGACGGGCCGGGTCGCGAAGCCGCCAAGTACCGCCGGCGGCTTCGCGACGTCGAAGCCGAACGCGACACACTCAAGGCGACCGTCGCAGCCCTTCAACGCGCCGAGGTCGCCCGGCTGGCGGCGGACGCCGGTCTGCGGCCGGCGGCGCTGTGGGCGTCCGGTCCCGAGCTGGCGGACCTGCTAGGCGAGGACGGCACCGTGAACGCCGACGCCGTGGCCGCGGCGGTCGCGGTGGCGCGCGAGCAGTTGGGCATCCCGAAGCCGCGGCCGCGGGGGAACGTCGTCAGGGGTGAGGGCCGAACCGTCGGACGTCCGGCCAAGCCCTCCGGGCTGAACGCGATGGTTGCCCTGGTCCAGGGCCGTGACGGGTCCGACGGCTAGAATCGGTGCTGCGGCCGGGGTAACGCCTCGGGAAGGCCACTTCGGCCGCAGAAACGCCCACCGTGTGGGCCGCAGGTCCAAGGCCAGGCGCCTCCTGTGAGTTCGTTAAATCCGTTCTCTCAGAAGAGGTTCCATTATGGCTATCCAGACGACCCCCACCAGCCCGAAGGCGTGGGCGCCCGATCAGACTGCGTTCCTGCCGGCCGACGTCGTGCCGGACGCGCTGATCCTCCAAACGGCGACCGTCGTTGGTGCTATAGAGGGCGACGAACCGGCCATCCGGGTGCCGTTCGTCGCCGACGATGGCGTTGTCGGTTTTGTCCCGGAGGGTGCCGAGATCCCGGACGCGAACCAAGAGTTCGACGAGGTTGTGGTTCTGACCGGCAAGGTCGCCGCCCTGGGTAAGTACAGCTTCGAGACCCTGGCGCAGCCGGAAGCCGCGCGGATGGTCGTCGACTCGCTGTCGCGCAGCGTCGTTACGAAGGCGAACGCCGCGTACCTGGGCAACCTCGAAGCCGATCCCGGTCCGACCGGTCTGCTCAACGCGCCGGGAATTATCGACTTCGAGACGCCGATCGGTGATGACCTCGACCTGTTGGTCGACGCGGTTTCGTTCGTCGAACTCGACGGTGGCACCGCGACGCACATTATCGCCAATCCGACGGCGTGGGCGACCCTGAGCAAGTTGAAGCGGGCAACCGACAGCAATGAGTCCCTGGTTGGCGCCGGCACAGTGGCCGCTACTCGGGCGTTGCTCGGGTTGCCGGTGCTGGTCACGCCGGCCATGCCGGCCGGCTCGCTGCTGGTCATCGACCAGTCCGCAGTGATCGGCGCGCAGAGTTCCGTTCGGGTCGCACGCTCCGACGACGCCTATTTCAGTTCGGACTCCATCGGCGTGCGCGTGACGTGGCGTCTGGGCTGGAAGGTCATGCACGCGACGCGCGTCGCGAAGCTGACAGTCCTGTAACTGCCTGCGCCTGGTGTCGCGGTTCCCCTTTCTCGGGCGGGCGCCGTGCGCACTCAAACGGTGACGACGGCCGGGGTTGCTGCCGGCCGTCGTCACCCATGAACGGGAGGCCGCGACTATGACTGAGCCAGTAGAACCGGCTGCGCCGCTGTTGACGCCGGACGACCTGAAAAACTTCGCGACCATCGCGCCGGCCAAGGCGCAGGAGATGATCGACGATGCGATCGGGGAGGCCGCGTTTCATGCGCCCTGCATCCTGGACCCGAGCCTGGATCCGGCCAAGCGGGCGTTCGTCAAGTCGAAGCTGCGCGGCGCTGTGCTGCGCTGGAACGAGGCCGGCACCGGCGCCGTAGTCACGCAGTCGACGATGAGCTACGGCCAGTCGATCGACACGCGGCAGCCGCGGAAAGGAATGTTCTTTTCGTCGGAAATCGACGCGTTCAAGCAGCTGTGCCGGCCGGACGACGACGACCGGGGCGCAGCGTTCAGCATCGACATGTTCCCGCGGACCGCGCCGCGGCTGTCCGCGCGTGAAGCGTTCGAGCGCGACGTCTGGTGATCCACCGGATCACGACGATCGGCCGTCGGCGTGGGATTCGTCGCTCCAGGCCGCGCGCCTAGTTCTTAGCAGGTGACGAAGCGCGCGGAATACGCGGCTCACTCATCGTCTTCGTCGTCGTCCGGTTCGCCTGAAAATGCCTTACCCTGCGTGATGCCCAATCCGCCTCGGTAGAGCATCGGTATCTTGAAATTGGCGCCGATCGGTTCCAGGAACCCTAGAGTTTTGAGCACCTCAACCTTTTTGACGCTGTTCTCGCCTAGCAGCTCCGCCAGTGTCTCTTTGTTGTGCTCGGACTTGCCGTTCCGGAATGGCTCAATGAGAACCGCATCCTCGCCTGCTTCTGCAAGAAGGGTGTCGAGTACCCTCTGCTCGCTCAGTGCTTGCAGGCCCTTCTTGAGCGCATCACTCGTGATGAGCGGCTCCTTGCGAGGCGTGTACGTCCGAGGGCTTCGTTCCTCTCGCTTAAATTGCTGCTCTTGAGCTTTCAGGGCCAAGTCGATGAGATTACGAGGGGGCTTGACCCCGTTCGCATCACGAATTCGGGTCAGGATCCACGCCCACGTCTTAGGCTTTCTCGTGCCTGGGTCTACTTGATCCGGAAACACGAGTTGAAACAGCGCATCGCTGGAGTCAGTTTCCGCGTCAAGCATGTCGACGAACTGACCCGAGGCCCTGAGCCGTCGATCAAGCAGATCCTTTAGATCCTCATCGTCCCATGTGATTTCGACCTTGCGCGCATTTATGTGCGTCAGGTTGACGAATCCGCCGGATCCGCCAACGGTGATGCGCGCGAGAAGATCGCGTCGGATGAAAAGCTTGAGGCGGACATTCGGGAACGCCAGCATGTCCAGATATGTCCGTAAGAGTGCACGAAGCGCGGGCCGCTCAATGGTTGGTTTGCCCTGGAAGGCTTCGTCGAGTCGATCCACGACAAGCCAGATCTTGAACCCGTTGTCGGCGAGGATTCGCTGCAAGAGAGCAAGCGCGTCGTCCGGTCGCACTGTGTCCGTTCCAGACTTACCTTTCGACTCGGCATCACTGTCGTCGGAGTCGAACAAAAACCTGCCGGTCAGGATTGGTATGCCTTCGGCTGTCGCACTTGCTGTTCCTTCGAAGCCTGTTACCCGCGCGAATTGTTTCTTCACGCGAGCGATTAGCTTGCCGAAGATAGTTTCGGGCGTTTCGTCTGCCGACCTGAGGTCGGCGCTTCGAAGCAGCTCATCCAGCCGCCTCATATCACTCGAAAGATCCTCGTCGAAGAAGTTGAGCACCCAATTTCCGGCCAGCGATAGGAAGTAAACCTTCCACACAGCGACGTACTGGGCCTCGTCCATAGTTTCGGTGTCCAGTAGGCGCTGGAAGATGGGCTGCCCGGCGGGGTTGAACGCGGGCACCACCTCTACATCGTGTAGCGCTTCGTAGGTGGCGTACCGCTCGCTCAACACCAGGAAGATTGCAGTCTTCCCAGTGCCTTTATCGCCAGCGACAACGTCGACGCGATCCTCGACTACTTGTCTAAATACCGACGTCTCGACGAAATGCTCTTTGAGCAGTTGATCGTGTTCAGCGACGGCAGACCCTAAATCCAGAGCTTGCAGCACCTTTTTGACAGTCGGCTGCGGACCATCACCCTTCTCGGTCACCGCCTAACAGTAGCGAGACACGTCGAAGCTAACTGTGTCGACGCGCTCAGCGTTGCCGGAACCGGGGTTGAAATCAAGGAGGGAACTCGCCCAAACGACCGGGGAACGATTCGGCAGGGAGGGTACGACGTGAGAAGGCCACACCATGCTCGGACCATGCCGGCCAGGGCCGGTTCGCGGCGCTGGCCCGCTCACATGTCGAGCACGTCCGCGGCGACGTCGAGCGCCTGGTCGACGGCGGCGGCCTGGACACGCTTTGGACACAAAATCCTCTGAAATTAGGACAACCCGCGTGAACCACAGTCATGCATTTCGGCTGCTAGAGAGGGATTCGCGCCCCTGACCTGGGAGGTCTGCGGGGGTTCAAGTCCCCCCTCGGACACATCTGTGATGAGTCGAGTCATGGGTTACACCTGAGTCGAGTCATCGGTTACAGGTTGCCCTGGCCATCGGCCGGGGTTTTTCTGTTGGTTGCGCCAGTAGTTGCGGTCGGGGTTGATGGTGTGGCTGGCGATTAGGCGGTGACCGGTTTTGCTGATGACGGTGACGGTTTTGGTGGCCACGAGGATCAGTACGGAGGTTCCGGCGTGTTCTCGGCCGATGCCGAGGTGGTGAAGTCGGCTGCCGTAGCGCAGGGAGAGCTTGCCGAATTGATCGACGGTGTCGTGGCGGATGCGGAAGTGTTCGGTGGCGCCGGCGGGGGTGGCTTTGGGCAGGGCCTGGTAGACGGTGTGCGGTGTGGCGCTGCAGGGGTGAGCACGGTGGGGCCGCTCGGTGTTGTAGATCGCGGTGAAGGTGTCGAGCAGGGTTTGTAGTTCGGTGATGCTCGTGGGGCGCGAACGCTGGATGAGCCAGAATTTGAGGGTCCGGTGGAAGCGCTCGATCTTGCCTTGGGTTTGGGGATGGCCGGGGTGGCCGTTCTTTTGGGTGATGCCCAGGCTGGCTAGGAGTCTTTCGAAGTCGTTGTGGCCGTGGGTGAATCGTGAGGTGTAGACCGATCCGTTGTCGGTGAGGGTGGCGGCGGGCAGTCCATGGGTGGTGGCGGTGTCGGTGAAGCTGGCCACGACGTCGCCGCCGGTGACGCGCCGGTAGGCGGTGCAGGTCAGTAGGTAGCGGGAGCAGTCGTCGAGCCAGCACAAGATCTCGCTGTCGGTGCCGTCGGCCAACTGCCAGTGGGTGAAGTCCGATTGCCAGCATTCGTTGGGTTGGGAGGCTGCAAAGCGCCGGTAGGAGCTCTTGGGGCGCTTGCGTGGTTGCGGGGTGATCAGGCCGTGGTGGTGCAGGATGCGCCGGATGGTCGAGGTCGAAGGCACGTGCAGCCCGCACTGGGCGAGGTGCCACTGCAGGGTCAGGGGTCCAGCGTCCAGGCCCGCGGCGCTGAGGCGTTCACGCAGCGTGACGATGGCCACGATCACCTCGTCGGATACAGCCCGCGGGTTGCTGGCCGGGCGCCGCGAGCGTGGATCGACGGCCTCCAGACCCCCTTCGCGGTACCGCTTGAGCAGCCGGTGAACGTGTTGGCGCGACAGTCCATATGCGCGGGAGGCGGCGCTGACTGTGAGGTTCTCTGAGACGACTTCTAACACCACAACACGGGCCTTGGACATGAAGCATGACTGTCACCTATGACGCGACTCATCGAGCGTCGTTCCAGGTGTAACCCATGACCCGACTCATCTGTCACCTATGTCGTGATTCCATACACCCCCTCGGACACATCCGGCGACACGACTCAGGTCCGCCGTTTCCTTGACTTGTCGCACATGCGGATCGTAATCAAGGCGGAGTCCCAGGCTCGCGTACACCTCTGCGCGTTCTTCCGCCCCGGTCGCCGCACCAAGCACGGCTGACAGCCCACCCAATTCCTCAACCAACTCGCTGATTGAACTGAACCGCCCCGGTGAGTCCGGAGACTTTCTGATTTGAGACGTCAGCCGGCGGCTGGTCTCCGGTGTTGAGCGTAGTAGGCCGTCTCCAACTCCACAGGCGGGATGTCGCCGCAGTACTGGTAGACGCGGCGACGATTGAACCAGTCGACCCACTCGGCGGTGGCCAGCTCTACCTCCTCGATGGTCCGCCACGGCTTTCTTGGTTTGATCAGCTCGGTCTTGTAGAGGCCGTTGCTGGTCTCGGCCAGCGCGTTGTCATAGGAGCTGCCCACGGCGCCCACCGAGGGCTGGATACCCGCTTCGGCCAGGCGCTCGGTGAACCGGATCGACGTGTACTGCGATCCTCGATCCGTATGATGGACAACATCTTTGAGATCGAACACTCCTTCATGCTGGCGCATCCAAATGGCCTGTTCGATGGAGTCGAGCACCATCGAGGTCGCCATCGTGGAGGCTACCCGCCAGCCTAGAATCCGCCGGGCGTAGGCATCCACGACGAAGGCGACGTAGGCAAATCCCGACCACGTCGATACGTAGGTCAGATCGGCGACCCACAGCCGGTTGGGTGCCGGCGGCCCGAACTGTCGCCCCACCAGATCAGCCGGCCGGGCCGCGGCCGGGTCGGCGATCGTGGTGTGCCGTGGCTTGCCCCGGACCGCTCCGCTCAGGCCCAGTTCGCCCATCAGCCGCTCCACGGTGCAGCGGGCCACCTCGATGCCCTCGCGGTTGAGCGCCAGCCACACCTTGCGGGCCCCGTAGACGCCGTAGTTGGCCGCGTGCGCCCGCGCGATGTCAGTCTTGGGGGATTCATCGCGCACCTGGCGGCGGCTGGGCTGGCGGTCGACGTGCTCGTAATAGGTCGATGGGGCGATCTGAACGCCGAGCTCAGCCAGCCCGGTGCAGATCGACTGGACACCCACCGCAGACCACCATCGCAGCGGTCGTGATGTTCGCTGATGAAGCGAACGATTAGTGGTGTGGCCGGTCCAGTTCGGCCGCGAAGAAAGCCGACGCCGTCTTCAGATGGCGTTGGCACGCTTGAGTTCCGCGTTCTCCCGTTTCAACCGCTTGAGCTCAACCGACTCCTCGGTCGTCATCCCCGGACGAGACCCGGTGTCGATCTCTGCCTGGCGCACCCACTTGCGGACCGTCTCCGTCGTACCGACACCGAGCAATTCCGACACCGCGCGCATCGCCGCCCACTCGGTCTCGTGCTGCTCTCGGATCTCGGCGACCATCCGCACCGCCCGCTCACGCAGCTCCGGCGGATACCTCCTCGACGAATTCGATGCCATGACTCCATCCTTCCCAAGCAACGGAGTGATGTGCCCCGGGTTCGGCGGTGTCGCCATACTTGGTTTCAGGCTACGGTTTGAGCGGATTGATGTAGCAGTTCGAACTCTATCGGAGTGCGCATCCCGAGTGCGGAATGACGCCGTTGGCGGTTGTGGAAGATCTCAAGGTAGTCGAAGATTGCGTTGGCCAGCTCGATCCGGGTCTTCCATCGCTTGCGATTGAGTAGCTCGGTTTGCATTCTGCCCCAGAATGATTCGATCATCGCGTTGTCATACAGTCGCCGATTGACCCCATCGACGGCACCAGTCCGGAACGCTTGGCGCGATCGGTGAAGGCCCACGAGGTGAACTGAACGCCGTGATCAGAGTGAATCACCCCGCCGGCCTGCGGGTCGCGATTGGCGATGGCCATGCTCAGTGCGTTGGTGACCAGTGCGGCGGTCTGGCTGGAGTCGATCGACCAGCCGACGACCCGGCGGGAGAACGTGTCCAGGACCACCGCGCAGTAGACCTTGCCTTCATAGGTGCGATGCTCTGTGATGTCGGTGACCCACAGCCGATTTGGCGCCTCTCGGGTGAACATTCGCTCGACCAGATCGGTGGCCGTGGGGGTCTCGTGGCGGGGCCGGGGCCGCCGATTGCCCGGCAGCCCCTTGATTTCTGCTCGCGCCATCAGCAGCTCGACCTGGTTGTGGCCGACCGCCAGCCCCAGGCCGAGGGTCAGCTCAGCGTGGACCCTGCGAACCCCGTAGGTGCCACGTGAAGCCGTGTGCACGGCCCGGATCTGGCCGGTGAGCCAGGCGTGGCGGACCGCCCGTGCTGAGGGCGCTCGTGAGCGCCATTCGTAGTAGCCCGACTCGGAGACCTCGAGCAGTCGACAGGCCCTCTGTACGGGCAGTCCTTCTGCGGCCATGGTGGCTATGGCCGCGTACCGCCTTTTGGGTCGTGCGGCTCCCGGAGCAGCTCACGGGCCCGTTTCAGGATGGCCACCTCGGTCTCTAGTTCTCGGATGCGCTTGTTGGCCGCGCCGAGCTCGGACAGCTCAGCACGGTTGAGGCCAGGCAGCTGCCCGGTATCGATCAACTCCTGGCGGCGCCAGTCGTAGACGGTTTGATCGCTGATCTGCAGGTCGTTGGCGATCTGGGCCACCGGGCGGCCGGCGGCCACCAAGTCGAGCACTTTGCGGCGGAACTCTTCGGGATAGCGCTTGGGCACGGACACGGCTCCTTCGGGGATGTCGTGACCAGAAGTCAAGCAAAACGACTCCGTGCAACCCGGGGCACATCAAAGTCTCCGGACACGCCGGGGCGGTTCAGATCTGTGCGAAGTGGCCCCAGGTTTTGTTCCTATTTGGGTGCGAGGGCCGGGGTTGGCTGGCTCGCTGGTTGTGAGGTGCCGGTGAGGGCGGCCTCATACTCGGCTGGTGGAACGTAGCCGAGGGTCTCGTGCAGGTGTTCCTGGTTGTACCAGGCCACCCATTCGGCGGTGGCGAGTTCGACGTCGTCGATGCACCGCATGGTTTACCGCCGTTGATCAGCTCGGTCTTGTAGGCGGCGTTGATCGCCTCAGCGAGGGGCGTTGTCATAACTATCGCCGCGCGATCCGACTGACGGAGCGATGCCGAGCTCGGCCAACCGGTCGGTATAGGTCAGCGATAGGTACTGAGCGAGTTCAATCGGTCGATGCAACACCGGGCTGTTGAAGCGAATGTAGTTGTCCCTCAGAGACTTGCCGGGGTCTTCCAGCCGAGGGATCTTGCGGGGCCTGTTGTTGAGCGCAAGGGCGACCGCTTCGAGATCTTCGGCCGACCATCGGGACAGGTCGGTTCCTTTCGGAAAGTACTGGCGGAGGAGTCCATTCGTGTTCTCGTTCGTGGGTCGCTGCCAGGGTGAATGCGGGTCGGCGAAGAAGACCTTCGTGCCGATGTCCAGCGTGAACTGGGCATGTCCGGATAGCTCTTTGCCACGGACCCAGGTAAGGGTCTGCCGCAGCTGCTCGGGCAGCTGTTCCAGTGATGCGGCCAACGCGGCGTCCATCGCGACGGCACCGTAGCCGCTCAGCGCCGGCCCGTTTTTCACCGGCAGTGCCCGCCCCCAACCGTCACGCCGAGGAAGGTGTACCAGCATCGTGGAGCGGCTCTTTCGTTCCACCAGCGTGCCGATTGCCGAGCGGCCGGTCCCGATGATCGAGTCGCCCTCCCAGTGCCCGGGGACAGCCCGATCCGCGGCGTCAGCGGGCCGTTCGCTGATCACGACATCGGCGGTGACGTGTCCCTGTGGCTTGTTCTGTGTTCGGCTCCGGGGACTCGCAGCGCCCGGCCAGTACGCGGGCAAGCGACCAACTCGCGTTTGAGAGCTCCGCGCCTCTCGATGAACAACGACTGGTAGATCGCCTCGTGGCTGATGCGCATGGACTCATCATCGGGGAAGTCCATCGGCAGGCGGTCGGAGATCTGCTCTGGACTCCACGACGTCGACCAGCATCTGTCCTGGCGGTGCGGCTTATTGCGCCCCTTCCACGCACCGGTCTGCGGGCCCTCGACGGCAGTGCCATCAAGTCGGCGAACGCTACCGTTGAGCCGATCCTGCACATACTCACGTAGCTCATCGTGGGCCGCCAGCTTCGCGGTTTTCGGGCGCTTTGCCGCTTGCTGGGCCTTCCACTGCGCCACCCCAGCCCGGTAGATCGGCTTGCCGCCCCTGGTGGCCGCGTTCGCCGAAGCTCTCGAGACACCGTCGCCGGATCATGCCCAATCTGGCGGGCGGTCTCACGCACCCCCCGACATCCCGGGCGCGTAGCAGCGCGATCTCCTCCCGCTCAGCGAACGACAGATACCGCCCCGTGAGCTCATCCAAACTGATCGGTGACATTCCGCCAGCGTGACGGAACCACCTGGTCGCAACTGGTGTCGACACACCCACTCCCGCGGCAGCATCTTCAGTCGAGACCCCGGGGCGATCAGCCGCTGAACCGACCGCGGCGGCTCAGCCGCCCCGGTGACCGCAACGACGGCCGCAACGCGCGATCAGCCGCCAACTGCCGCCTGACGCCGCTCGGCTTCGCATCCTTCCGCCTTGCCACACCACACCTCCTGGATCGAGATGTTGCGACGATCAGTTGAATCCGCCCTGAGATCCGCGGTCGGAATGATGAATCAACTTGGATAGATCGGTATTTGATTGCCACACTGCGTGATCGAAGGCCTGCAAGGGGAGATCCTCGGTGCGCATGGTCGCCGAGACCGCCCAGCCGGCGATCTTCTTGGTGGCTGCGTCGGTGACGAAGGCGGTGTAGCAAAACCCCTGCCAGGTCCGCACGAAGGTGATGTCGGCGACCCACAGCCGGTTGGGTGCCGGAGCGGTGAATTTCCGGTTGACCAGGTCGGCGGGTCGGGCCGCAGCAGGGTCGGTGATGGTGGTGAACACCGGCTTGCCGCGTTGGACGCCGCGCAGGCCGGCCTTGCGCATCAACCTGCGCGTTTGTTCGCGTCCGAGGATCCAGCCGCGCCGGGTCATCGTGGCGTGCATCTTCTTAACCCCATAGACCGAGTAGTTCGCGCGGTGCACTGCAGCCAGCTCGGCCATCACCTGCTCGTCGCGGATCTCGCGGTCGCTTGGCGGGCGGGTCCGAGCGGCCCGGTAGCCTCGCGAGGTGAGAAATCCTGGGATTGCTGCCCGCAGCACAGCGCAGATGAGCTCGACCCCGAACTGATCGCGATGCGTATCGATGTAGGCGATCATTTCGTGGCGGGGCGGTCGAGCTCCGCTGCGAAAACGCGGACGCAGACTGCAAATCTCGTTGGCTCGACGCAAATCGGCGACTTCGCGCTTGAGTCGGCGGATCTAGGCGTGCTCAAAACTGGTCGTGCCGGGCCGCTCGCCGGCGTCGACCTGGGCTTTGCGACGCCACCGGCGCACCGATTCTTCCGAGATGCCGAGTTGGCCAGCCACAGACTTGAGCGCCTCAAACTCACGATACTTCCGAGGATTCCATCGTGGTATCCAACAACCGCAACGCACGCTGACGAAAATCCGGCGAATACTGACGGGGCATGCTCCTGATCCTCCTATAGAGATCGGAACAAGACCTGGTACTTCATACTGGCATCGAGGTGCGATCGGTGCGCTGGGCTAACCACAGCACCGTGGCTTCGAAATCGCGGGTATGCCGCGCCCGGGCAATTGCGTCCACGGGAGTTGGTGTACGGGGGCGTTGAGACCGACGGGCGTGTGGTAGCCCGATAGAGGGCGGGCATCACGTGTCCTTCGAACGACCCTCAATCAATGGCGAAATTGCTTCTCTGTTGATCGTGCGGTCGAGAAATTCGGTGACTGCTGCGGTGAAGGCGTCGTTGTCGTCCCCCGCAACCATGTGGCCCGTGCCGGAAACGTCCACTGCCTCGGCGTGAGGTACGACGTCGAGGAACTCCTCGACCGACTGCTGCGATGTCACATCCGAGTGGGCGCCGCGGACCAGAAGCGTTGGCGCTCGGACGCGGCGCGCGCCTTCGATGAGCAGCTCGCTGATGGCGCCGAATTTTTCAGCGCCGGTTGCGGCGTCACCCCGCAGGAACTCGAAGTTTGAGGTGATGAAGGCTGGGTCCCATCGCCAGATCCACCGACCGTCATCGCGTTGCCGCAAGACTTTGCGAAGTCCGTCCAGGCTCTTGGGACGAGCGCGATGGCGGTTGTATTCGGCAATGACGTCGGCGGCGTGGTCGAGCGTTTCGAATCCATCGGGATGGGCGACCATGAAAGACACGACGCGGCGTGCTCCGTGGAACTCCATTCGCGGGGTGATGTCGACCAGCACGACGGCTCCCCAAAGATCGGCGGACGCAAGCAAGTGCGTTCCCAACACGGTCATGCCGCCCAAGGATGCGCCTACGACCGCCGGCGCGCGGTCGTCTTTGGCGTGGTTGCGAACCGCTAGCAGGTCGGATGCGAGATTCTCGAGATCATATCGGCCGTCGGGGTCCCACTCGCTGTCGCCGTGGCCGCGGGCGTCATAGGCGACGACGGTGTAACCGCGCGAATGTAAGCGGCGCGCCGTGGCCGCCCAGGCGTGGCGGTTTTGCCCACCTCCGTGCAGCAGTATGACAACTCCGCGCGCGGATTTGTTTCGGTAGACATCCGCTGCAAGGGCGATCCCGTCTTCGGTGCGGACGCGCTCAAAGGTCGACGTCATTTATTCCGGCCTCGGTCACGGATTGGGCCTTCATCTCCTGCCGTCATCACGAGGCGCCTGCCCTCGGGCCGACGACGGTCACTGTTCCCTGCGCGGCACATACCGGGCGCCCGGCATTGGTGATATCGATCCTGGCGACGCCGCTACGCTTACCCAGGGCAATTATCTCGGCGACCGCAACGCACACTCCATTCGACACAGGCTGTAGTAAGTTCAGCTTGAATTCGGTTGTGGCTACCCAGGATCCAGCAGGGATCACCGGGTAGAACACCACGCCCAAGCAGTGGTCGACCATCGCTGACAAGCATCCGCCATGCAGATTGCCGAAAGGAGTCAACAGGTCGGCGCGAGCATCCATTTCCACAACCAGCCGCCCGGCGGCGAACTCGGTGTGGCGAAAATCCAGGTACTTGGAGAGGCCTCCGGTCGCGCCCGACGTGTTCTGTAGCTCGCCGGCAATTTGCTGGTTGAACTGCGGGAAGTCCATGGTCAGCGCCTCATTCCGTTCACCGATACCGATGCCATTGTTGAGACACTACTCCGCAGTTGTCGCATTGAAGCAACTGTGGGTGTTGGCAAGCAGGGCGGGAAGCAGGAATCGACGCAGAAACGCATCGATGCCTTCGGGACTGCGGTGCCGGGGCCCGCGAACCGAGAGCAAACTAAGAATGGTCCGCAGGATCCATTCGGCGGCGTCATCGACCGACACGCCGGCTTCGAGTTGGTCCCAGTGTGCAGTGAAGACAGGTCGAAGGAACTCGGCGACGAGTTCGAACAGAGCCACCGAGGTTCCCTCGGCCAGCCCTACGCCGGCGAGTTCATCGTCGCTTCCGAACAGCAATCCAATTATGGGTTCGCGGCGGGCCGCGCGCACCGTGACTGCGACGAAATCCAGTATTGCAGAACCTAAGTCGGTGTGCGCTGAAATCCGCCCGCTGATTCGGTGGAGGTAACGTTCCGCTGCGCGCACGATGACACCGGAAACGACGGATTCGCGACTCGGGAAGTACCGATAGACCGTGGCGCGGGAGACGCCCGCCCGCCTGGCGATGTCATCCATCGTGGTGCCTGACAGCCCCTTGCGTTGCAGGCACGTTTCGGCGGCATCGAGTAGGCGGTCGCGTGCCACGTCTCGGCTTGTTGCAGGAGTCGCGTCGCCCCATCGCAAGGATTTTTTCGTCACGATGCAAGTATGCCTGCCCAACCGAGTCGGTTCTGCGAACAGGAACGGTTGTCCTAGTTGAGCGCGGTGTGACAATATCTAAATCGTGTCGCATAGAAGGTGTCGACGATGAGCATGCCCGACCATTGACCATCGCACCACGCACTCCGGTTGTCGTCGGCGTCGGTGAGCTCACGCACCGCGGCCAAGACATCGTCGACCCGATCGATTTGGCTTCCGAGGCCACCCGCCGAGCACTGCAGGATGCGTGGGCCACGATCGGGCACCGGATCGATACGGTGGCGACACCGGGGATCTTGATGATTCCACGCGACAACCCCGCGTCGAGGATTGCCGAAGCGGCCGGGCTCACGCCGAAGCGTCGCATCAGTTGTCCGGTCGGCGGCAATACACCTCAGTACCTTGTCGAGGTCCTGGGCCGCCGCATTTGGCGCGGCGTCAGCGACGCGGTGCTGATCGTCGGAGCAGAATGCGGCGCGTCAGCCCGCAAGGTCACATCCGGTAATGCGTTGTTGGAGCCGAATCCCGTTGCAGCACAGGATGAGTCACTCGGTGATACACGTCCCGGACTCAGCGAAGCCGAGATGCGCGCCGGGTTACGTTGGCCGCACCAGGTGTACCCGATGTTCGAATCCGCGATCGCAGCTCAATTCGGCCGCACATTCGACGAGCAGCGCCGTTGGCTGGCGGACCTGATGGCTCCGTTCACCCTGGAAGCGTCCCGACACCCCGAACAGGCCTGGTTTCCGCGTGCTCGCGGCGCCGATGAACTCAGCACGGTCTCCCCGGCTAACCGGATGGTGTGCGAGCCGTATCCCAAGCTGCTCAACAGCATCATCGCCGTGGACATGGCGGCCGCCTTCGTCATCATGGCTGCCGAAGTAGCCGAGGAACTAGGGGTGCCTCGAGATCGTTGGGTCTTCCCGTGGTCGTCGGCCACCTGCAATGACGTGTACTTTCCGGTTCAGCGGCCCGAGCTGGGCCGTTCCGCCGGAATACGGGCCGCCGGCAAGGCAGTGCTGGCTGCCACTGGAGTTCACATCGACGACATCAGATGGTTCGATTTCTACTCTTGCTTTCCTTCCGCGGTCGAGGCGGCGATCGATGCCTTCGACCTCGATCCGGCGGATGCCCGCGGGTTCACGGTGACCGGCGGATTGCCCTACCACGGCGGGCCGGGCAACAACTACGTCAGCCATTCGATTGTGGAGATGGTGCGACGCTGCCGAAGCGAACCGGACGCCGTGGGACTCGTGTCCGGACTCGGCTGGTACATCACAAAGCACTCGCTGGGTTTGTGGTCGGCGACCCCACCGCCAACCGGATGGCAGAGTCCGGACATGGCCGAAGCGCAGTCCGCAATTGACGCCACCTCCCTTGCGGTCGCTTCGCCCGCCGACGCGTCCGGTAAGGCGACCATAGACAGCTACACCGTGGTGCACGACCGTGACCAAGGCCCCTCCTGGGTGCCGATTTTCGCGCGCTTGACCGACGGCCGACGCGTCGCCGCACGCAACGACAACGCCGAGGTGGCGGCGACAATGTCACAAGAGATGTGGGTCGGACACCAGGTCACGGTGCACGGCGCTGATCACCACGTCGAGTTCGAACTGTCGTGAACGCCGACGCGCTCGTGTTGACCAAGCCGCGCACCCTTGAGCTGCGCACTCTTCCGGTGCCGCGCGTCGATGACGAGTCTGGTCTCCTTCGGATCGAGGCGTGCGGGCTCTGCGGAACCGACCACGAGCAGTTCAGCGGTCACCTGCCGGCGGGGTTCGCCTTCATTCCCGGACACGAAATCGTCGGCGTCATCGAGGAAGTCGGTGACGCTGCACGGGCGCGCTGGGGCGTGTCGGTGGGCCAGCGAGTCGCCGTCGAGGTGTTTCGATCGTGCCGGGAGTGCCACGAGTGCGACCGCGGCGAGTATCGCAGATGCTCGCGCAACGGACTGGCCACTATGTTCGGCTTCGTCGACGTGAACATCGCGCCCGGTCTATGGGGAGGCTACGCCACCCATCTGCATCTACCCTTCGATTCCATGCTGTTGTCGGTTCCGGACGGACTTGACCCGATCCTGGCGACGTTGTTCAATCCGCTGGGCGCAGGGATAAAGTGGGCTGCCATGCTGCCCGAGACGGGGCCGGGCGACGTCGTCGCGGTTCTCGGACCAGGAATCCGCGGGATTTGTGCGGCCATAGCAGCGAAGGAGGCCGGAGCGGCGTTCGTCGCGATGACTGGGCTGGGCCCTCGCGACCGGCCTCGGTTGGCCGCAGCCCACAAGTTCGGCGTGGACCTGACCATCGACGTCACCCGAGATAACCCCGTCCGGGCCCTGCAACAAGCGACTGGCCGGCTCGCAGACGTCGTCGTCGATGTGACCGCGAAGGCGCCAGCCGCCTTCGCCGAAGCCGTCGCTCTTGCGCAGCCGGGCGGACGCGTGGTGGTTGCCGGCACCCGCGGTGGCGGCGGAGCGCCGGGCTTCGAGCCAGACCTACTCGTCTTCAAAGAATTGCGCGTCTTCGGTTCCTTGGGGGTCGATTACCCCGCCTACCAGAGCGCCATCGAGCTGTTGGTCTCGGGCCGTTGGCCTTTTGGTGAATTGTCCCGCGAAACTACGGGTTTCGCGGGCCTGCCGCAGCTGCTCGACGTCCTAGCCGGCACTGAGCCGGGGCGGAATCCGGCGCTGCACAGCGTCTTTGTGCCGAGTGCTTGACAGCGCCAAGCAGCGCCCGACCGAAAGGATCCACCGTGAGCAACCGAAGCCGGGTTGAAATGCTCGACCTGACAGATGCCCGCGAGCGCGCCGCTCAATGCGGAATTCCGGCCGCCATGGCTGAACTGTCGGTCTTCAGGATCGCGCTTCATCGGCCCAGTGTGGCCGTCGCATTGCACGGACTGCTGGAGGCATTGCTGTGGAGGGGCGCGCTGGATGCGCGTCTGCGAGAGTTGATCATCATGCGAATCGGCTGGGTTACCGGCTCGGTCTATGAATGGACGCAGCACTGGAGGGTCGCCCGCTTACTCGATGTGCCCGAACGCGACCTGCTCGCGGTGCGAGACTGGCAGAACGCCAGCCACTTCGGCGAAGCCGAGCGGGCAATACTCGCGGCGACGGACGAGACGTTGCAGGACGGCACCATCTCGGATGAAACATGGGCTGCGTGTCAGCGTGCGTTGCCCGGGGACCCAGCCGTCCTCGTCGAACTCGTCGCCGCGATCGGCAATTGGAGGCTGTTCTCGGCATTTCTGCGGTCCTTAAAAGTGCCGCTCGAAGACGGCCTAGAGGCATGGCCCCCCGACGGTGTTCGACCTTCCGTGGGCTCGACCCCGTTTGATGGACAAGGGATTCGGCCGCTCACGCCGCCCGAGTGATTCGGTTGCATTGGCGGCTGACAGCTTCGATTGATGCGACACCGGTTGTGTTTGTTGGTGTTCCATCTTCCTTACAGCAGTAGAGTTCAAGAGCGGCGGCGAGCGGCATCTGTCTACGGCCAGCGAGAAGGGGTGCACTTTGCAGGAGGTGGATCAAGGTTTCGCCGGTCTGTTGAGCTCACTGTGCCAGTTGTCAAGGAACTGTTAAGTCGACACCTGCCAGCCCATGCCAGCTTCAACCGCAAGACGGTCCCGTCGAGCTAGACGTTACTCCGCATTCGTTGGGCACCGTCCGCGTCGAAGAGTTCTTTGGTCCATCGCTCGAGGATGTCGGTGCTGTCCCAGTCATCGGGATGGAACCCGGCGCGGGTGTAAGAACGGAAGCGTTCAATCGCGGCCGGGCTGAACAGCGGGGAACGCCTAAAGGCTCGAAGGCTGCGCAACAAGCGCCGCGGGTTGTAGGTGGCGCGGTCACCCGCCAGAGAGCGGGTGGTCTGAATGACCAACTCGCTGAACAAGATCACCGTGGCAATCCGCATCCCCCAGACCCTCGTGCGTTCGCTTCCACCGACCGTCTGGAAGACGTCGAAGGCGACGGCCTTGTGCTCGGATTCTTCTAGTGCGTGCCAGAGCAGAAGCGGCCGGACCTCGGTGTCGCCGATCAGTTCTTGAGCCTCGTCGCTCGTGAGAATGATTTCGGCGAATGTCGCCGTGAAGTGCTCAAGGGCGGCCGTCACAGCCAAGCGCATCTCCGGAGAGAAGCGTTTCTCAAGTCGCTCAACCAACTTTTTGATGTGCCGATCGATCCCATCGGTCGGATAGCCCATCGCTTGGAGCCGGTCGTTGAGCAGCCGATGCTGGTGCCGGTGGGTGCCCTCCTGTGCGATGAAACCCTTGACCGCCTCCTGCAGGTCAGCGTCGCCGAGCTGGTCACGGTACTGGCGGACTGACCGGATGAAGAAGTCTTCGCCCTCGGGGAACGTCGCCGAGAGGGTAGAGACAAAGTGGCTCATCACCAAGTCGCCGTCGACGAAGTGCTGGCGACTGGTCCCGGCAGGCATCGCGAAACGGACACGGCGAGCCTTCGGCAGGACTCGCGTGGTGGAACGTGCGGGCAACTCACTGCTCACTTGTTACTCCCGTCGTCATGGGTCGGCTGATATCTGACTTTATACCTTGTCAGATTTAAATGCCAAACTATGCTTTGTGCGGTCGGCGCGGGTGTATAGCGGGATGTCCGCCGAGGAGCGCCACCAGCACCGGCGCACCCGTCTCATTGATGCCGCTATCGAGCTGATCGGCACCCGCGGCGTTGCCGCCGCCACCGTGACTGCCGTCTGCGCTGAATCGGGTGTCACTTCGCGCTACTTCTATCAGCATTTCTCCGATCGGGACGCGCTCCTGCGGGCGGTCTACCAGCAGCTCTATGCCACCTTCCAAGACGTCATAGTCCGAGCCATCCCCGATGCCGGCGCCCCACCCGAAGTGCTGGCGTATGCGCCGATTCGCGCGCTGGTCAACATGATCGACAACGACGCTCGCCTCGCCCGGATACTATTCGTGGAATCCGCAACCGAGCCGCTTCTCCGCGAATTACGCAGCGAACTGATGGCCGGTTTTACCGACCTCGTATTGCGCGAGGCCAGACTTCACCTCGACATTGCCGACTCTTCAGTGGGTGTGGCCCATCTGGCTTCGACCTTAGGCGTGGGGGGGTTGTTCGAAGTATTGCGCCGCTGGCTCGACGGCGAACTGGACTTCACTACTGACGAACTCGTCCAGCACTGCGCAGGTTTCCTGGGCAGCCTCGGCAGCTACGTGTTGCTGCAAAACACAGGCGAGGCGCCCGCTCCTGGATCGCAGCCGTAGAGGCAGGTTCTATCGGCTCGCGGTCACGTCCGGCGATGTCGGGGTGCGTGCGCCCCGCGATCAACACGTAACGTCCCGGCACGTCATCGAAGGCCAGCGTCGTCCACCAGATAACGTTCGGCCAGGGTTTCGGCAAGCCTACTGGTGTGTTCGACGATTTCCTCCTGGGCGACGTCAAGCAAACCTGCATGCCAGGCGGTGATCAGCTCCACGAAGCCACCGACCGCAACCAAGGTGTCCATGCGAAGAGCGGTTTCATCGGCATCCGGTCTCAGGTGTGGCTTACTGGCCGCGACCACGAGGTGCGTCGCCTCCTGCAGCGCGACAGCGCGCCGATCCTGAAGCGGGGAACTGCCCACATGCTGAGTCAGCAAGATCTTCGCCCTCCCCGGATCTTCTGCGATTCGATCGACCACCGAGGCGATGGTCACCCTAATGGTCTCCATTGGCGGCTGCCCGATGCGTTCCGCGAGGGTGGTGGAAACCTCACCGAGCATCTCGTTCCGCACCCCGTCCCATGCGGCAACCAATAACTCGTCGCGGGTCTTGAAGTCTTCATAGAAGTAACGGTCGTTCAAACCGGTCCTGGCGCACACACCTCTCATCGTGACTGCCGCCCAGCCGCTTTCGCTCCAGATCTCGGTCGCGGCATCGATCAGGCGCAGCCGGCGCTCCGCCCGGCGTTCATCACCGGTACGCCCGCCCCATCTCTTCGTCTTCGTCCGCACATTCCCATCTTGACAAAGCACCGTAGGTCATATCAATCTGATGGCATGCGCCCACAATGGTGGCTTATGCCACCAATTGCTCACGCGGCAATGCTGCGGTCGACGACCAGAACGCTCGGACTTCGGGGCCTCCGATGAAACTTTTGCCCTTCGGCCGTCCCACCCGCCGCACCGATCATTCTGACGCTGTCGTCACCGGTGCAGGCAGTGGTATTGGCCGCGCTTTTGCCGTTGAGCTGGCGCGCCGGGGTGGACGCGTGGTGTGTGCCGACATCGATGGTATTCGCGCCAAGGAAACCGCGGACCTGATCTCCAAGCTTGGCGGCCATGCCCTGAGTGTGGTTTGCGACGTCTCGGACGGGAATCAGGTTCGGGAACTCGCCAAGTCGGCCGAGAACTGGTTCGGCGGCGCTGCGGGACTGGTGATCAACAACGCTGGCATCGGCGCCGGAGGCAACGTCGTGGGTGCAACGCCTACGAGTGATTGGTCCGCGACGTTGGCGGTGAATCTGTGGGGAGCCATCCACGGCTGCGAAGTGTTTGTGCCGCGGCTTCGCGAACGTGGCTTCGGAGGGGTCATCAACGTCGCGTCGGCGGCAAGCTTCGGCGCGGCTCCACGGATGGCGGCATACAACGTGAGCAAAGCGGGCGTGCTGGCGCTGTCGGAAACGTTGGCGGCCGAGCTGAGCGGAAGCGGGGTCACGGTGACGGTCCTGTGCCCCACCTTCGTCAAGACGAACATCGTCGACAATCCGCGCATCGAGGCGGCGGCGGCCACGCTCGCCGCGAACTTGATGAGATGGGTAGGGGTGTCTGCGGAGTCGGTGGTCCGAACCACTTTAGACGCACACGACCGCGGCCAGCTTCACGTTATGCCACAACTCGACGCCAAAATCCTCTGGCGGGTCAAGAGACTCATGCCGGCCACCTTCACCCGCACGATGGGACTCGTCCAACGAATAACGGGTTGACGGGTTCGGACCACACCAGCTTCGGAGAAAGGTAAGCACATGGCTTTCGAATACGGCGACATGCTGCAGACGATCAAAGACCGCCAGTGGGCGCTGGCCGACATCGACTGGGACGCACCCGGTGCCGAGTTGATCTCCGACGAGCAACGGCCCAGCCTGAAACAGTTCATGGCTGACGTGGTGTGGATTGAGCATGTCGGTGCCCGTGCTTTCGCGGCGATGGCCCCCAAAGCGCCTTTCGACGCGTTGGGAGAGATTTACCGGTATTTCCACGCCGAGGAGCAGCGACACGCCAACGCAGAGCTGGCGCTGATGCAGCGCTGGGGAATGCTCGAAGAGGGCGAGAAACCCGTGCCGAACAAGAACATCCGCCTGGTCATCGAATGGCTCGATCGGTACGCCGAAGCGCTTCCGTTGACGGTGATCGGGGCTGCCATTCCAGCGCTGGAAACCGCCTTGGACGGCGCATTGCTCAAGTTCCTGTTGGACGAGGTGGCAGATCCCGTCTGCGAACAAGTGTTCGCCAAGGTCAACAGCGACGAATCCCGCCACCTCGCGGTGGGTTTTCAGGTGCTGAACGATCTGGGGGCCAGTCCGATGAGGGTGCACGCGATTCAGACCGCGGCGTCTCTCGTCGATCCGCGAATTCTCACCGGTGCGTTGCTCTACATCCCGCTGCTGACCCGGATGCTGATGAACCTCAATGCCTGGGGCCTGTCCGAGGAGAAGCTGTACAACGCGGTCAGCCGCTACTCGAACGTCGGCGATCGCAGTGAGCACACCCGCCGCGTTCCCCCCTATCACATCCTCAAAGCCCACATGTCGGCCACGATAAAACACTCCCAACCGCTGCACTTCATCTCCCAGCGCCTGGGCACGGTGATCGACTACTTCCCGACTCAAGTACTCGGTAAGGCGCCGTCATGGACTGAGGAACTCACTTACGAACCGGTGGCCAAGTGAGCGGCACGACCACAGTTCTGATCATCGGGGCGGGTTTCGCCGGCCTCGGTACCGCGGTACGCCTGTTGCAGCAGGGCATCGACGACTTCCTGATCCTGGAGCGTGCCAGCGAGGTAGGAGGCACCTGGCGGGACAACTCCTACCCCGGTGCGGCGTGCGACGTTCCGTCGCTTCTGTATTCGTATTCCTTCGAACAGAATCCGAATTGGTCGCGTGCCTACTCGGATAGCAGCGAAATACTCGGCTACATCAAGGGCATCGTCGACAAGCATGCGCTGTCGCGGTTCATCCGGTTCCACGTCAACGTGACCGGCTTGGCATTCGACGAAGACAGCGGCACGTGGACCGCAAAAACCGACGGCGGGCCAAGCTACCGGGCGCGCACGGTGGTGATGGCAAGCGGCCCGCTCGCCAATGCCAGCCTGCCCGACATTCGCGGTTTGGAGACCTATGAGGGCCACAAGATCCACAGCGCACGCTGGGATCACGACTACGACATGAGCGCTAAGCGCGTCGCAGTGATCGGTACCGGGGCGAGCGCGGTGCAAATCGTTCCGGAGTTGGTGAAGACCGCGCGATCGGTCAAAGTGTTTCAACGAACGCCCGGTTGGGTGCTTCCCCGCCCCGATTTCCGGCACCCTCGTATCGCCAAGGCCGCGTTTGGCCAGGTACCGATTCTGCAGAGCGCCGCTCGCCAAGCATGGTTCTGGGCGCACGAAGTCATAGCCGTCGGCATGGTGTGGGACACCCCGGCCACCACACTCATTAAATGGGCGGCCCAGGCGAACTTGCGCCGCCAAGTCAAAGACCGTTGGCTCAGAAGGCAATTGACGCCCGAGTTTCGACCCGGCTGCAAACGGATGCTGATGACGAGTGACTACTATCCAGCACTGCAACGCGACAACTGCAAACTCATCACGTGGCCGATCGCGACCATATCGCCCACCGGCATCCGCACCGCAGACGGCATCGAACACGAGGTCGACTGCATCGTGTTCGCCACCGGTTTCGATGTCTGCAAAGCCGGCACACCGTTTCCCATCTCCGGCGTAAACGGTCGAAAGCTTGGGGAGGAATGGTCTAACGGCGCCTACGCTTATAAGAGCGTCAGCGTTTCAGGCTATCCCAACCTCTTTTTCACCTTCGGGCCGAATTCCGGGCCAGGACACAACTCTGCCTTGGTCTACATGGAAGCAGAGATCGACTACATCGTGAAGGCCATCGGGCTGATCGTCGACGACGACCTACAAACCATTGACGTCGAGTCAGACCAGCAGAACAAATACCATCACCGCCTGCAGAGCCGCCTCGCCGGCACCACGTGGAACTCCGGGTGCAGTAGTTGGTATCTCACCGCGGACGGCTACAACGGCACGATGTATCCGGGGTTCGCGACGCAGTTCGCCAGGCAACTGGCGCGCGTGAAGACGAACGACTATGTGATGACACCGAAGACATCCCGGCTTGTGAGATCCGCGAAAACCATTGCTACGCCTGACACGCCTTCGGCTGTGGCGGCCACGCGGACGGCTGCCGATGGCTGAGCCTGAGGCGGTGCGGCGGCAAGGCGGCAGCGCGGACCGCATCGACAACGCAGATGCCGAGGTAATTGGAGAGCAGTCGAAGCACATGCTCCCCCAAGAGAGGACCGGTACTCCAGCCTTGAGATCGAATCCCCATGGCCAGCCAAGCTCGGCGAGCTTTCTCGTCGCCCTGGCGGCACGCGGTCTGTTTCGTCCGCTGACCCAGGCGGTGCCCGCCAATCAAGCTGGCCTGTCGATCATTGATGCAGTGCTGCGGGGCGCCCTCATCGCATCCGGCCCGCGGCGGGGAGTGCACGTCACGCCGGTCGATCAGCCGTTCGACGGCAATCGGGTACGGGGCGACTGGGTCCTCGGTCCCGGCGTGGACAAGGATGACCCGCCGATTCTCTACATCCACGGTGGTGCGTTCGCGATGTGCTCGCCGAAAACTCACCGCGGGCTCATGGGCGAGGTATCCGCCGCATCGCGGCGCCCGGTGTTCGCCGTCCGGTATCGGCTGGCGCCGCGACATCCCTATCCGGCCGCCGCCGACGATGCGCTCACCGCCTACCGATGGCTGACCTGCGATCGCCCTGGCGCGCCGGGAGGCGGCGCGGTCGCGGTGGCGGGCGACTCTGCCGGCGGTCAACTGGCCGTGGCTACCGCACTGGGCGCGCGAGCACATGGGTTGCCTGCGCCTGATGCGATGCTCTTGATGTCGCCCGTGCTGGATTTGACGTGCCGGCTCGCCCTCGCACGCGATCTGCGCTGCAGCGACCCGTTTGCGTCGGCCGTATCGGCCGCACGCAGCCTCGCACTCTATGCCGGCTGTGCGGATCCCACCGACCCTCGCATCAGTGTGCTCGATACGGACCTCAGCGATATGCCGCCGACGCTGATCCAGGTCGGCGGCCGCGAGATGCTACTCGATGACTCACGACGATTCGCTGACCGCATGCAACTGTTCGAGTCATCCGCGGATCTACAGGTGTGGCGCGGCCAGATCCACGTATTTCAAGCCATGTTCCGGGTCTTGCCTGAGGCGCGGGCGGCCCTTCGTTCGGCGGGGGAATTCCTGTCTGGCTCCGCGGAAAGGTCTTCCACGCAATCTGCACTCGCGCGGCCCATCAGAGGTGACGGGTCGAGTAATCGTCGCCAAGAACCCAGGAGTTGAACATGCCGACACTGCATCCGCCAGCCGGCAAGGCCCGCGACCGCTTGTCCTCCGTGCTGCTGTTGCCGTTCCCCGACCGCGTCGATGACGGGCTGCTCACCCTGAGTCGACGGTGGCCGGTCCGCAACCTGGCCTCCCCCCCTGCCGGCAGCGGACTCAAGGCCGTTCCTGGCGATCGAGGTCTGCCCTTCGTCGGCCACATTCTCGATTACATCCGCTTCGGATCCGCACTGGGCAGGGAGCGCTACGAGCGATTGGGTCCGGTGTCGTGGATGGGCGCGTTCGGCACGAAGATGGTCGTGATTGCGGGCCCGGCGGCGACGCAGCAGGCGCTGACCAGCAATGCCAAGGCCTTCTCCCAAGACGGCTGGAACTTCTTGATCGACACGTTCTTTCATCGTGGACTGATGCTGATGAGCTTCGATGAGCACCTCATGCACCGGCGAATCATGCAGGAGGCCTTCACCCGTCCGCGCCTCACCGGATATGTCGAGCAGGTGACTCCCGCTGTGAAGTCCTCCGTACCGCATTGGCCCAACGGCGAGTCAGTGCGCCTGTACCCGCTGCTCAAGACCTTGACCCTGGACATCGCCACTGACGTGTTCATGGGCGGCCGCGGTAAGGACAGCAGCGAGATCATCAATCAAGCGTTCATCGCAACCGTTCGCGCGGCGAGTGCAATTGTCCGCGCGCCGCTGCCGGGGACAAGGTACCGCGCCGGGGTGCGCGGTCGGCGTGTCCTGGAACAGTACTTCGCCCGCCATTTACCTACCGCGCGGGCTGGCCGGAGTAATGACCTGTTCGCCGCACTGTGTGACGCGCGGGGTGAAGACGGTGAGCGCTTCACCGACGCCGACGTCATCAACCACATGATCTTCCTCATGATGGCCGCCCACGACACCTCAACCATCACCACCACTGCGGTGGCCTATTACCTGGCCAAGCACCCGGACTGGCAGGAGCAAGTGCGGGCGGAATCAGACGCTCTCGGCGATCGTGCGCCGGATATCGACGACCTGGAGGGTCTTAGAACCCTCGACCTGGTGATCAGGGAGTCGTTGAGGCTGGTCGCGCCCGTCCCCCTGGTGATGCGAAAGACCGTCGAGGACACCGCAATCGAGGGCTACTTCATTCCCGCCGACACATTGGCCGCTATCACGCCCGCGGTCAACCACTTCGATCGGGAGATCTGGCACGATCCGGACCGCTTCGACCCGTCACGGTTCGACGCCCCTCGACGGGAAGATCAGGCGCACCGCTTCGCCTGGTTGCCGTTCGGTGGCGGGGCGCACAAGTGCATCGGCATGCATTTCGGCACGCTTGAGGTGAAGGCCATCTTGCACGAGATGCTGCGGACGTACACGTGGGATGTTGCCCCTGGCTATCAGGTTCGGTGGGACAACACCTCACTTCCGATCCCGGTGGACGGTCTACCCGTCAGATTGCGCCGCCGATGAACGTGGAGTTCGCGCGGTTCCTTGAACCTACGGAATTCCTGGACTTCGAGCACGGGGCTGTCCAGCGATTCACCGCGCCTGCGATCGGCGAGTCGATCGATCCTGTCGAGCGAGCCCGTCGCATCTTCACCGCGGTGCGTGATTCGATCTGGTATGACCCGTACGCCGTCTCCGACGATCCGCGCGACTACCGGGCCAGTGCGGTGGCGGCGACCTCCCGTGCCTACTGCATTCCCAAAGCGGTTTTATTGACGGCTTCGTGCCGCGCGGCGGGGATTCCGGCACGTCTCGGTTTCGCCGATGTGCGCAATCATCTCCAGAGCGCGAGCCTGCGTCAGCGCATGGGCGGCTCAGACGTGTTCGTCTACCACGGCTACTGCAGCATGCTGCTGCACGGGCGTTGGGTGAAGGCTACCCCGGCGTTCAATCGCGAACTCTGTGCCCGCTTCGGCGTCGCACCCATCGAGTTCGACGGAGAACACGATGCACTTTTACACGCCTTCACCGGCGATGGCGCCCGGCACATGGAGTACCTCCACGATCGCGGGGAGTTCGACGACCTGCCCTTCGACGACATCATCGACGCACTGCGCGCCCACTACGGCGAGTTCATCATCGGGCCCGAACCGCCAAGAGACGAATTCTTCCTCTAATCGGGCCGAGAAAGGGTGACCCATGCGAAGCACCATGCAAGACGTCCCGCTAACCGTGAGAACGATCGTGAAACATGCGACATCGATTCACGCTGACCGCCGCGTCATCACCCCGACCGAGTCGGGATACCGTGGGTGCGATTACGCTGCGCTGGGCCGGCGAGTCGGGCAATTGGCGAACGGTCTGCGCGCTGTCGGCATCACCGGCGATCAGCGTGTCGCCACCTTCCTGTGGAACAATCAGGAACACCTGGAGGCGTACTGCGCCGTGCCCTCGATGGGTGCGGTCCTGCACACCCTCAACATTCGGCTGAGCCCCGAGCAACTCGGCTACATCGCCAACCACGCCCACGACGAGGTGGTGATCGTCGACATGTCCTTGGCTCCGTTGCTGGCCCGCGCACTGCCGGGCATGCATTCGGTCCATACCGTAATCGCGGTGGGTGACGGCGATACCGATCCGTTGAGGCGCACCGGCAAGACCGTGCTGTCCTACAACGAACTCATCGACGCCCAGCTCCCAGAATTCGATTGGCCCGAACTCGATGAACGATCGGCGTCGGCGATGTGCTATACCAGCGGCACCACCGGCAATCCCAAAGGAGTCGTCTACAGCCATCGGTCCGCCTACCTGCATTCGCTGACCGGTTGCATCCCAAACGCGTTGGGAATAGGCGAAGCCGATCGCGTCTTGCCCATCGTGCCGATGTTTCACGCCAATGCCTGGGGCCTGGTCCATTCGGCGTTGATCGCCGGAGCGGAACTCGTCCTTCCCGACAAGTTCATGCAGGCGCCGGCTCTCGTGACGCTTATCGAAGATACTCAGCCCACCATTGCGGGTGCGGTTCCCACCCTCTGGAACGACATTGTCCACTACATGGAAAGTGATCCAGGGCATGACATCTCGTCTCTGCGTCTGATCGCCTGCGGTGGGTCCGCTGTGCCGGTGTCATTGATCCGGCGTTTCGAGACCGAATTCGGTATACCCATGGTGCAAGCCTGGGGAATGACAGAAACCTCACCGCTAGCCACGGTGGCGCGGCCGGCCAGCGCGGCGGACGAGCGCGATGTCTGGATCCAGCGCGCGAGCCAAGGCCGCCCCATCTGCGGGATCGAGTTGCGGCTGCGTGACGACGACGGCCACACCTTGCCGTGGGACGGAGTGGCGGTCGGTGAGATCCAAGCCCGCGGACCGTGGGTGACAGGTGCCTACTGTGGTGACGATGACGACGAGAAGTTCGACGACCGCTGGTTGCGCACCGGCGACGTAGGACGCATCGATGAGCACGGATTCCTGACACTGACCGACCGTGCGAAAGATGTCATCAAGTCGGGCGGAGAATGGATCTCGTCAGTGGACTTGGAGAATTCTCTCATCGCCCATCCGCAGGTGCTTGAAGCCGCAGTGATCGGCGTGCCGGATGAGAAATGGCAGGAGCGCCCCCTCGCCTTCATCGTTGCAGCACCCACGGCTGCCCCCGGTTGCGACGAACTACGCGCCTTCCTTGATGGCAAAGTGCCGAAGTGGTGGATCCCAGAACGGTGGTCGTTTGTATCCGAGATTCCCCGAACCAGCGTGGGCAAGTACGACAAGAAGCTACTGCGGATACGCCACCGCGCGGGAGATCACAACGTATCCGGCGGTGACTGATTCGCCTCGCCGCGACCCGCTGCTTTTCTGAACGAAAGGACACCATGTCAGACCCGTCGCCGTGGCTCAACCCCGAACTGGACGACTTACGCCAACTCGCCGCGAAGTTCTTCGCCACCGAACTCGCACCGCACAGGGAGCGATTCGCTGAGCAACACCAGGTCGACCGTTCACTCTGGAACCGAGCCGGAGAACTCGGGCTGCTGTGCGTATCGATTCCAACCGAATATGGCGGCGGGGGCGGAACGTTCGCACACGAAGCGATCCTGCTCGAAGAGCAGGCCCGCATCGCCGACAGCTCGTGGGGCGCCGGGCTGCACAGCGGAATCGTGGCCCACTACATACTTCACTACGCCCGCGAAGAGCTCAAACAACGGTGGTTACCTCAAATGGCATCGGGCGAGCTCGTCGGAGCCATTGCGATGACCGAACCCGGCACCGGATCAGACCTGCAAAGCATCCGCACCCGAGCCATCGGCGACGGTGACAACTACGTGATCACCGGCTCGAAGACCTTCATCACCAACGGCCAGCAAGCAGACCTCATCGTCGTGGTTGCAAAAACAGACCCCGGCAAGGGCGCCGACGGGATCTCGTTGATCGTCGTAGAGGCCGACCGGCCCGGATTTCGTCGAGGCCGAACCTTGAAGAAGATTGGCCAGCACGGCCAAGACACCTCCGAACTGTACTTCGACGACGTGCGGGTTCCCCGGACGCATCTGCTGGGTGAAATCGAGGGCCAAGGCTTCATTCAACTGATGACCCAACTGCCTCAGGAACGCCTGATCGTGGCGGTCGGCGCAGTTACCGCGATGGAGGCGGCCCTGCAACAGACGCTGCGCTACACCCGCGACCGAGAGGCCTTCGGTCGTCCGGTATTCGGATTTCAGAACACGAAGTTCAAGCTCGCCGAAGTCGCTACCGAAACCCGCGTCGCACGAGTGTTCCTCGACCACTGCATAGGCCTGCACCTCGAGGGACGATTGGACGTCCAGACCGTCGCAATGGCCAAGTGGTGGACCACCGAACGCGCCATGGGTGTCCTCGACGATTGCCTGCAACTGCACGGCGGTTACGGGTATATGCAGGAGTACCCGATTTCGCGCCTCTGGGTGGACCAGCGAGTGCAGATGATTTACGCCGGAACCAACGAAGTGATGAAGGAGATCATCGCCCGATCCCTCTGACTTTATCAGTTCATGTTTCGACATTCGGTCACGAAGAGCACCCAATAGGCACGTGCTACGGGGTGAATGTCCCCTACAAAGGAGTACACCTTGATTTCGGTACAGATCCCGTATCGCCACCAGATGGGAGGCCACTGCGGGTCCGGCGCCCTGCGTGACCTCATCGAGTGGGCTGGGCTAGGCTGGGCCGGGCCACCCACTGAGGGTCTGGTATTTGCGCTCGGCGGCGCCCTGCATTTCTCATATATCCGCTCAAAGAAGTTGCGCCCGCCACTCTACTTGGTAGGACGGGGCTCTGACCTCGAGCAGGACCTCTTCGATCGGCTCAACGCCCCCTACTCGATGCGCAGCACCGAAGATCCAGACCTCGGCTGGAAATGGGTCAAAGAGCAACTCGACGACGGTGTCCCCGTGATGGTTTGGGCCGACATCGGTGAACTTCCCTATCTGCGAGCCAAATTGGGCATGAGCCGTCACGACATAGTCATCACCGGATATGATGACGACACTCAAGTAGCCTTCGTCGTCGACAATGACCGCGACGCAACACAAGTCGTGCCCTACGAGAACTTGCGGCGAGCGCGAGCATCCACTGGCTTCCCCACGCCCACCCGCCACACAACCTACATCGTGGACTGGCCTTCCATGGTCCCCGACTTGGCCACAATCGCCGGTCCCGCGCTCACACAAAGCGCCGACGCCCTCACCGGTGCCACCCATACGGCCCACATCGTCGCGATCCCCAATGCCGCCGTCGCGGGGCAAGGACTTGACGGGGTCACGACCTTCGCGGCCGACCTCGCGCGCTGGAGCGAACTATTCGACAACGACACACTGGAATCCGCGTTGTTCGCCCTCGGCGCCCTCATTGAAAAAGCCGGCACAGGTGGCGGCCTGTTCCGAAACCTGCAAGCCGATGGATGTCGGCGCATCGCGGAGATACTGCACTGCGATGCCGCCTCCGAGGCAGCGCATGCCGCCCGCACCGCTTCATGCATGTGGACCCGAGTCGCAAAGGCCGCGTTCGACCCCGCCAGCTCGCTACGACGCAGGGCTGCTGCCGCCGCAGCCGCCGCAGCCCAACTCCCCGATGCTGAAGCACGCCTCGCCGAGGCTCTCCGCACAGCCGGAAGCCAACTGAGTCGATCAGCCCCGTCCTGAACACTCATCCACGATCTCTGCCCCTCGCACTGCGATTCTGCGGTCGATCTGAACCGCCCCGTGAGTCCGGAGACTTTCTGATTTGAGAGCTCAACCGGCGGCTGGCCTCGTCGATTGAGCGTAGTAGGCGGTCTCAAGCTCGGCCGGTGGCATGAACCGCCCCGGTGAGTCCGGAGACTTTGATGTGCCCCGGGTTGCACGGAGTCGTTTTGCTTGACTTCTGGTCACGACATCCCCGAAGGAGCCGTGTCCGTGCCCAAGCGCTATCCCGAAGAGTTCCGCCGCAAAGTGCTCGACTTGGTGGCCGCCGGCCGCCCGGTGGCCCAGATCGCCAACGACCTGCAGATCAGCGATCAAACCGTCTACGACTGGCGCCGCCAGGAGTTGATCGATACCGGGCAGCTGCCTGGCCTCAACCGTGCTGAGCTGTCCGAGCTCGGCGCGGCCAACAAGCGCATCCGAGAACTAGAGACCGAGGTGGCCATCCTGAAACGGGCCCGTGAGCTGCTCCGGGAGCCGCACGACCCAAAAGGCGGTACGCGGCCATAGCCACCATGGCCGCAGAAGGACTGCCCGTACAGAGGGCCTGTCGACTGCTCGAGGTCTCCGAGTCGGGCTACTACGAATGGCGCTCACGAGCGCCCTCAGCACGGGCGGTCCGCCACGCCTGGCTCACCGGCCAGATCCGGGCCGTGCACACGGCTTCACGTGGCACCTACGGGGTTCGCAGGGTCCACGCTGAGCTGACCCTCGGCCTGGGGCTGGCGGTCGGCCACAACCAGGTCGAGCTGCTGATGGCGCGAGCAGAAATCAAGGGGCTGCCGGGCAATCGGCGGCCCCGGCCCCGCCACGAGACCCCCACGGCCACCGATCTGGTCGAGCGAATGTTCACCCGAGAGGCGCCAAATCGGCTGTGGGTCACCGACATCACAGAGCATCGCACCTATGAAGGCAAGGTCTACTGCGCGGTGGTCCTGGACACGTTCTCCCGCCGGGTCGTCGGCTGGTCGATCGACTCCAGCCAGACCGCCGCACTGGTCACCAACGCACTGAGCATGGCCATCGCCAATCGCGACCCGCAGGCCGGCGGGGTGATTCACTCTGATCACGGCGTTCAGTTCACCTCGTGGGCCTTCACCGATCGCGCCAAGCGTTCCGGACTGGTGCCGTCGATGGGGTCAATCGGCGACTGTATGACAACGCGATGATCGAATCATTCTGGGGCAGAATGCAAACCGAGCTACTCAATCGCAAGCGATGGAAGACCCGGATCGAGCTGGCCAACGCAATCTTCGACTACCTTGAGATCTTCCACAACCGCCAACGGCGTCATTCCGCACTCGGGATGCGCACTCCGATAGAGTTCGAACTGCTACATCAATCCGCTCAAACCGTAGCCTGAAACCAAGTATGGCGACACCGCCGAACCCGGGGCACATCAGAGTCTCCGGACACGCCGGGGCGGTTCAGCACGTCTCCGCAGTACCGGTAGAGGCGGCGGTGGTTGAACCAGTCGACCCAGCGGGCGGTAGCGATCTCGACGTCCTCGATGGTGCGCCAGGGCTTGCCAGGCTTGATCAGCTCGGTCTTGTACAGGCCGTTGATCGTCTCGGCCAACGCGTTGTCATACGAACTACCGACCGCGCCGACCGAAGGCTGAATACCGGCTCCGGCGAGCCGCTCGCTGAACCGGATGGACGTGTACTGAGATCCTCTATCCGTATGGTGGACAACCTCTCCGAGGCTCAGCACACCTTCCTGCTGACGGGTCCAGATCGCTTGGCCGATCGCATCGAGGACCATCGAGGTCGCCATGGTCGAGGCCACTCGCCAGCCCAGAATCCGTCGAGCGTAGGCATCGGTGACAAACGCAGCGTAGGCGAACCCCGACCACGTCGACACGTAGGTCAGGTCGGCCACCCATAGCCGGTTGGGTGCCGGCGGCCCGAACCGCCGCTGGTTGCGTCCAGCACAGTGGTGTACGAGTCGGGCCTGATCAGCGGTACCGGCGTGTCGTAGCCGAATGATTGAAGGTCATCGCGTGATTCTTCGAGAGACCCGTCAAAGTCACTCGAGCACAGGAATCAACGCGATGACCACTGCCCACGATATCGACCTGCCCACCCTGTTGGCCGAACGACTCACCACCTGCCACCCCGACGTGCTGCGCGAGCTGTTGGCCACGTTTATTCACACCCTGATAGGCGCGGAAGCCGACGCGCTGTGCGGTGCCGGATACGGCCAGCGCAGCACCGAACGCACCAATTCCCGCAACGGCTATCGGCACCGCCAGTTCGACACCCGGGCGGGCACGTTGGATCTGGCGATCCCGAAGCTGCGCCAGGGCTCGTACTTCCCGGACTGGCTGCTGGAACGCCGCAAACGCGCCGAGCGGGCACTGACGACCGTCATCGCGACGTGCTACCTGCTCGGGGTCGCAACCCGGCGGATGGACAAGCTCGTCGGGACGCTCGGGATCACGTCGCTATCGAAGTCACAGGTGTCGGTGATGGCCAAAGAACTCGATGCCGCCGTCGAGGCGTTTCGCACCCGCCCGCTCGATGCGGCCCGTACACGTTCATGGCTGCCGACGCCCTGGTCCTGAAGGTGCGCCAGGCGGGCCGGGTGGTCAACGTGCACGCCTTGATCGCCACGGGTGTCAACGCCGACGGGTACCGCGAAATCCTGGGCATCGACGTGTCCACCGCCGAGGACGGCGCAGGCTGGTTGACGTTCCTGCGGTCGCTGACTGCCCGCGGCCTAAGCGGGGTCAAACTCGTCACCAGCGACGCCCACGCGGGCCTGGTGGCCGCAATCGGCGCCACCTTGCCCGGGGCGGCCTGGCAACGCTGCCGCACCCACTACACTACACGACCAACCTGATGGCGATCACCCCGAAAGCGTCATGGCCATGGGTTCAAGACGCTGCTGCATCGGTGTTCTACCAGCCTGACGCTGAATCTGTTGCCGCACAGTACGACCGGATCGTCGATGCACTAGCCGACAAGCTGCCCAAGGTCGCCGAGCATCTCGAAGACGCCCGCGCGGACCTGCTGGCGTTCACCGCGTTCCCCAAACAGATCTGGCGCCAGATCTGGTCGAACAACCCCCAGGAACGACTCAACAAGGAAATCCGCCGGCGCACCGACGTCGTCGGCATCTTCCCCGACCGCAACGCCCTGATCCGCCTCGTCGGAGCTGTACTGGCCGAACAACACGACGAATGGGCCGAATCACGGCGCTACCTCGGCCTGGACGTCCTGAGCAAATCACGCGCCATCGGCGAGACCACGACAGAACAGGAGGCCACTCCCGCGGCACTGACCGCCTGAACCCTCACAACGAAGAATCACACGACGACGTCGTACACCACGTCCATGGACTTGACCCCGCGCTTGCAGACAACGCCGAAAGGGCAGCAAGCTGTCCGTCCCTAGTTGGCAGTTTTCCAGATGATCATGGGAAACCTCCGACGTCTGTGATACACCTCGCATGACGAGAGGGGTCCCCTCGATGGTGATGGACAGCCCAGAGGCCAGCGAGCGAGAAGTCCCCGCTGGGACGAAGACATCCTTCCTCTACCCCGGGATGCTCTTCCCGTTCATCCTCCTGGTGTTGTGTTTTGCGGCGTGGGGAGCGGCCGCGAACATGACCGACACGCTGGTCGCGACGTTCCGGCAGATCTTTTCGATGAGCACCTTCGAAGCGACGCTCGTGCAGTCGGCCTACTACGGCGCGTACTTCCTGCTGGCGCTCCCGGCAGCATTCATCAACCAGCGCCTTGGCTACCGGGTCGGAGTGCTGACCGGGCTGGGGCTGGCCGCCGTCGGCGGCTTCTTGTTCCTACCCGCGGCAAACGCGCTCACCTTCGGGTTCTTCCTCACCGCGATATTCGCCCTCGCGGCCGGCCTGTCGATCCTGGAAACGTCGGCGAATCCCTTCGTCATGGCGATGGGGCCAGAGAGCAATGCCACCCGGCGTCTCAATTTCGCGCAAGCGTTCAACCCGGTCGGAGCTAACACGGGCGTCCTGCTCGCCGCGCTCGTCATCGCCCCACAGCTCAGTGCACTCAGCCAGGCAGAGCGGCAGGCGCTGCCTCCCGGCGAGTTGCTCGCCGTCCAGATAGTCGAGCTCAACGCGGTCATGACCCCGTACATCGGCCTCGCGATCGTCCTCGTCCTGATCTGGATGGGGATCGCCATCATCAAGATCCCCCGGCCGCACCCATCCGAGCTGCGCAAGGTGCAGATCCGCGGCCGCGGATCTCGGCTCAGGCGCCTGCTGACCAACCGGCACTACTCGTTCGGCGTCGTCGCGCAATTCTTCAATGTCGCTGCTCAGACCGGTGTGTGGACCTTCACGATCATCTACGTCCAGGATGCGGTCGACGCCACGGCGTCCCAGGCCGGTTGGTGGCTGCAAGCCAGCCTGATCGTCTTCCTCGTGTCCCGGTTCGTCATGGTCGGCATCATGGGATTCGTCGACAGCCGGTTGCTGATGCTGATCATGACTGCACTGGGCGTGGCGCTTTGCTTTGTCGCGATAGCGTCGCCGAACCTCATCGGCGCGGTGGCCGTCTTGGCACTGTCGGCTTGCCTATCGCTGCTGTTCCCCACCATCTACGGCGTTGCGCTCGAGGGTCTCGGCGAAGACAGCAAGTTCGGCGCCGCCGGGCTGGTGATGGCGATCGTCGGCGGCGCCACCATCCCGCTTATCCAGGGCGGAATCGTGGACTCCGCGGGCTCGAACATCTCCTACATCGTCCCCGCCGTGTGCTTCGGTGTTTGCGCCGCATATGCCCTGTTCGCCCTGCGCAGCGCACGCGATGTCCAGGAGGTGGCGTGACGATGGCCCCGACCGTAGGAGATCCTGTGCGCCGCCCCCGAACGACGTCGCTGCGGGCCGTCCTCGCCGGCGTTGTCGCCGTGCTGGCTTTCGGCCTGACATCCTGCGGCGCCCGCGACGACCTCCGCATGATGCTCATCACCAAAGATCAGATCAACCCGTACTTCGTAGCCATGCAAGAGGGCGCGGAGCAGTTCGCCAAGGCGCACGGAGTCGATCTCATGCTCCGGGCCGGAGCCCAGGACGGTGACGAAGAGGGGCAGATCGCCGCCATCGACGAGGCCATCGGGGTCGGGGTAGACGGCATCCTCATCACGCCCAACGGGCCTGGCGTCTATGACGCGATACGGCAGGCGCGCGACGCGGGCATCTACGTGGTCGCCCTCGACACCCCGACCGAGCCGTCCGACGTCGTCGACCTCAACATCGCCACCGACAACTACCGCGCCGGCACGCTGATCGGATCCTGGACCGCTGGGAGGCTCGGAAACCAAGACGCCATTATCGCCCTGCTCGATCTCTTCGACGGCGACGAGGTCTCTCTGGACGGTCTGCGCAACCAAGGGTTCCTGAGCGGAATGGGCATCGACGCCGTCGATGACACCGTCAAGGGCGACGAAGCCCGGACTGGGACCTACCGCGGCGGCGATTACGAGATCGCCTGCCAGGAGCCCACCGGCGGGAACATCGAGGGCGGGCGGTCGGCGATAGAGGTGTGCCTGAACGCCAACCCGGACATCAACATCGTCTACACGATCAACGAGCCCGTGGCTTTCGGCGCGCTAGAGGCACTGGATGCAGCGGGGATCACGGGAGACGATGTCATCGTGGTCTCGGTCGACGGCGGCTGCGAGGGCATCCAGGCCATCGCCGACGGGAAACTCGACGCCACTGCGCAGCAGTACCCGATCGTCATGGCCCGCGAGGGAATCCTGGCGATCAAAGAGGCGGTAGTCGGCGCGACGGACCGGATTGAGATCCCCCAGCGCACTCCGCAGTCGCTTCGCCCCGTCGCTGGTGCCGACGAGTTCGTCCCATCCGAGGAACTCGGGTTCTACGACGCCGGTGTAGAGCTGGTCACCAACGAGCCGGTCGACGGCATATTCAGCATCAACACGGACGCGGCCAGCAAGATATGCTGGGACGACTAGCGTTGTGCGGCAAACGGCCGGTCGGCCTTGGGCCGGGACACTGATTCATCAACCGCTTTCCTAGCCGGTCGTGCCCCGCTCCAACGCCCAGCGATGCTGGAACGCCAATACTTCGGCAGCGATCTCGAAATCGTCGTCATAGTGGGTAATGTCACGTCGGCGCCAGCGTACGATGCGTTCACCCCCTCAATCCCAAGATCACAACCCGTGTCGCAGATGGCCAAGTCCCCCCTCGGACACCATGTGATGAGTCGTCTAGTACACGTCGCGAACGTAGCGCTTGGCCGCCACGAGTTCCCGCTTGTAGTTGTGGGCCTGCTCGTGCGACATCCGACCGTGCGTCTCGATGATGGTGGTCAGCGCGGCGTCGACATCCTTGGCCATCCGGCTGGCGTCACCGCACACGTAGAAATGCGCGCCCTCGTCGAGCCAGCGCCACAACTCGGCGCCGTTCTCCATCATCCGGTGCTGGACGTAGATCCGCTTGGCCTGGTCGCGGGAGAACGCCAGGTCCAGCCGCGTCAGCAGCCCGTCGTCGGCCATGTCCTCGAAGTCGTCGCGGTAGTAGTAGTTCTGCTCCCGGTGCTGGTCGCCGAAGAACAACCAGTTACGCCCGCGGTGCCCGAGCGCGCGCCGCTCCTGCAGGAAGGCTCGGAACGGGGCGATGCCGGTGCCGGGGCCCACCATGATCATCGGCGTGGCACCGTCCTCCGGTGGCCGAAAATGCGGTGAACGCTGAAGGAAGACCGGCGCGCAGGACGCCCGGTCGGCCAGGAACGTCGAACAGACCCCGCCGCGCGCCCCGCCCGCGGTACCGCGGTACCGCACCACCGACACCGTCAGCTGCACCTCGTGCGGGCTGACCAGCGGGCTCGACGAGATGGAGTAGCTGCGCGGGGTCAGCCGGACCAGCACCTGCTGCCATTCGTCGGGATCGGCGTGGACGACGAACTCCTGCACGAGGTCGAGGCCGTTGCGCCCGTGCAGCCACTTGTCGAGTTTGGCCTTCGGTGCGCGCAGCGCCTTCGCGTCGCGGCTGTGGTCGGCGATGAAGCCCAGCAGATCCGGGGTGACTCGGCAGAAGTCGTACTGCAAGATCAGGGCATCGCGCATCGGCCGCTCGACACCGTCGATCTCCACGACATGTCCCGCGGGCACACCCGTCGCCGCCAGCCAGGCGTCGACGACGGCAGGGTCATTGGTCGGGTACACACCGAGCGAGTCGCCGGCGGCATAGCCGACGTGGTGCTCGGAGATGTCGAAACCGAACTGGCGCACCTCTTTCGGCGACGTCGGCGCGGTCAGCACTGTGTTGCGTGACAGCGGCGCCGTGATGGGTCGGGTGCGGGTGAAGGGCTGGGTCGGGGCCGGCGCGGGGGTGGGCGTCGCATCCGTGCGCCGCGGTTCCAGCAGAGCGGTCACGTCGTCGGCCCACCGGCGCAAGGGCTCCTCGTCGTAGGCCTCGCAGTCGGCGCGGTCGAGCAGGCGGGTCGCGCCGAGCGCGGCCAAGCGGGTGTCGATGGCCTTGGCGTGTCCGCAGAAGTCGTCGTAGGAGCGGTCGCCGATGCCGAGGACCGCATAGCGCACACCGGTCAGCGCCGGGGCGTCGGCTGCATCCAGGCGGTGCCAGAACGTGGCGCCGTTGTCGGGGGGTCCGCCGTCGCCGAAGGTACTGGTGACCACCAGCACTTCACCGGCCGCGGCGAGATCGGTCAGCGCGAGGTCGTCCATGTTGACCAGCGACGCTCGACCGAGGCGTTCGGCGAGGCGGGACGCGAACTGCTCGGCGTTGCCGGTCTGCGACGCCCAGACCACCAGCGGCCCGGCACCGACGCGGGCCGGGGCGCCGGTGGGGGCGATGGCCGACTGCCCGGCGAGCAGGCCGTTGATCCACCGCCGCACCTCATCGCTGACCGGTGCGGATGGCGGGAGCACGGGCACCTCGGCAGCGCCTTCGGCCAGCCCGCTGAAAAAGCCTGACACATAGAGTCTCTCGGCGTCCGTGAGCTCCGGAGAGGCGACCGGGCGCAGGCTGACCGCGCAGACCTTGAACTCCGGCTGCAGCGAATCCGGATCCACGGCGTCGCTGGTGAGGGCATTGATGGTGAGATCGGCGCCGTGCTCGTCGTTCCAGTGGAACGGGACGAAGCAGTTGCCGGGCAGCACACGGTCGGAGAGCACCGCGGGCAGCACGGCGCGGCCACGACGCGAGGTCACCTCGACGCGTTGGCCCTCGGCGATGTCGAGTGCGCGGGCGTCGTCGGGGTGGATTTCGACGAACGGTCCGCCGGTGAGTTTGTTGAGGGCTTCCACCCGTCCCGTCTTGGTCATGGTGTGCCACTGGTGTTGCAGCCGGCCCGTATTCAGCACGAACGCGTGCCCGTCGTCGGGCAGTTCGTGGGGGTCGATGTGCGGACGAGGGTGGAAGACCGCGCGGCGCGACGCTGTCGGGAACGCCAGCCTCGGCGCCAGGCCCGTCTCGTCGATGTACAGATCCTGACTCACGCCGTCGTTGAGATAGCGGATCGGGTGACGGTGCGCGGCGTCGGGCGGGCAAGGCCACTGCAGGGGTGCGTCGCGAAGCCGCGCATACGACGCACCGCGAAGGTCATAGCCCGTATCCGGATTCGAGAACCGACGGATTTCGTCGAACACCTCCTCGCTGCTGCGATAGGAGAAGTGGTCACCGAAGCCCAGATGTGCGGCGACCTGGCAGATCAGCTGCCAGTCCGGCCGCGCCTGCCCCGCAGGCGGAATGGACTGCCGCAACAGGGTGAGAGTGCGCTCGGAGTTCACCATCACACCCTCGGATTCGGCCCACAACGCGGCCGGCAACACGATGTCGGCGTAGGTGTTGGTCGCCGTGGTGCGGTAGGCGTCCTGCGTGATGACCAGTTCGGCGGCTTCGAGCCCGGCGATGACCGTCGACCGGTTGGCCACGCTGGCAACGGGATTGGTGCAGATGATCCAGCACGCCTTAGTCTCGCCCGTGACGAGCCGACCGAACATGTCGATGGTGCCCGGACCCACGTCGGACCGGATTGCGCCGGGCGGCAACCCCCATTGCTGTTCGACGAACTCCCGGTCCGCCGCTGAGAGCACCGACCGCTGGCCGGGCAGACCCGGCCCCATGTAACCCATCTCGCGTCCACCCATGGCGTTGGGCTGTCCGGTCAGCGACATCGGTCCGCTGCCGGGCCGGCAGATCGCGCCCGTCGCCAGGTGCAGGTTGCAGATCGCGTTGGTGTTCCAGGTGCCGTGGGTGCTCTGGTTGAGCCCCATCGTCCAGCAGCTCATCCACTCCCCCGCCTCGCCGATCATCCGAGCGGCGAGTTCGATGTCGGCTTCGGCGAGACCCGTTATGGTGGCAACTCTTTCGGGCAGGTAGTCCGCCAGGAACGGGGGCATGTCGCCCCAGCCCTGGGTGTGCGCGGCGATGAAATCGTCGTCGATGTCGCCGTTTCGCACCAGCAGGTGCAGCAGCCCGTTGAGCAACGCCAGGTCGGTGCCGGGCTTGATCTGAAGGAACAGGTCGGCCCGTTCGGCGGTGTCGGTGCGGCGGGGGTCGACGACGATGAGCTTCGCGCCAGTCTTGAGCCGGTCGGCCATCCGCAGGTACAGGATCGGGTGGCAGTCGGCCATGTTCGAGCCGATGACGAAGAACAGGTCGGTGCAGTCGAAGTCGGTGTAGGAGCCAGGCGGCCCGTCGGCGCCGAGGGACTGCTTGAACCCCGTGCCGGCGCTGGCCATGCACAACCGCGAGTTCGACTCGAGGTGCACCGTCCGCAGGAAGCCCTTCGCGAGCTTGGTGGCCAGATACTGCGCCTCGATCGACATCTGTCCCGAGACGTAGAGCGCAACCGCATCGGGACCGTGTTCGTCGACGATCTGTTTCAGCCGCCTGCCGGCCTCGGCGGCTGCATCGTCCACGGACGTGGGGACCGGTTCCGCGTCGCGGCCGGGCCGGACGAATGCTGAAGTCAGCCGACCCTCGTCGGCCCGCATCATCTCGGCGTGTGTGGCGCCCTTGGTGCACAACCGGCCGAAGTTGCTGGGGTGCAACCTGTCTCCGGTGACACGCGCGATGACCGGCTTGCCGCCGTCGGTTGCCGTGTGCACCTCGATACCGCACCCCACACCACAGTACGAGCACGCCGTACGGGTCACGCAACCGTCAACCGTCACCGCTTAGACGCCCGCCTGCGCCATCCGGGTGCCTTTGCGCATGTAGCAGTACCACGTCACCGCGAGCAACACCACGAAGAAGGCGACGTAGAACCGCAGTGCCGGTTCGATGGTGCCGAACTGGGCCTTCGACCACGCGTACGCCAACGGCACGACGAATCCGCCGAATGCGCCCACCGAGGAGATGACGCCGAGAGCGCCTGCCGCCTGCCGGCGCATCTCGACCATGATCTCCGGTGTGCCACCGGCATCTTCGCCCTTGACGCGGAAGATCTTCGAGATCATCCGGTAGGTCGACCCGTTTCCGATACCGGTGGCGATGAAGAGGAACATGAAGCTGACGAAGAAGATCGGCAGGTTTCTGATCTGGACCGACCACAGCCCGACCGCCGCGCCGACCGCGAGCATGAGGAACGCCACCGCGGTGATCCGGGAGCCACCGATGCGGTCCGACAGCCACCCACCGAACGGACGCGCGATCGAACCGATACCCGCACCGAGGAACGCCCACATCAGCGCGATGTCACCGCGATCGAACACCGTCTTGAGCAGCGTCGGGAACGCCGCCGAGTAGCCGATGAACGATCCGAAGGTGCCGATGTAGAGCAGCGACATGACCCAGGTGTCGGGGTGGCGCAGCGACTGCCACACCGGCTTCACGTCCGCCTTGGCCTCCGCCAGGTTGTCCATGAACAGGAAGGCGCAGACCGCCGCCGCCACCGCGAACGGCACGTAGAACAGGCCCGCGTACGACAGGGCCACACCGCCGCCGACCGTGATCACCATAGGGATGACCTTCTGCACGACCGCGACGCCGATGTTTCCGCCTGCGGCATTGAGCCCCAACGCCCATCCCTTCTCCTTCTCGGGATAGAAGAACGAGATGTTGGCCATGGAGGACGCGAAGTTGCCGCCACCGAATCCCGCCGTCGCTGCGATCAGCAGCAGCAGAGCGAAAGAGATGTCGGGATCGGACACCGCCCAGGCGAGTCCTAGACACGGAATCACCAGCAGCAGAGCCGATATCACCGTCCAGTTGCGGCCGCCGAACAACGGTACGGCGAACGTGTACGGCAGTCGCAGGAAAGCCCCGACACCGCTCGGAACGGCGACCAGCCACAGCGCCTGCGTAGTGGTCAGCGCGAAGCCGGACGCGGCCGGACTGCCGTCGGGACCCGCGGTCATCTGAACAACGACGATGCTCCACAGCAGCCAGACCGAAAACCCGATGTGTTCGGCGAAGATCGACCAGATGAGGTTGCGTCTGGCGATGGGTTTCCCGACGGTGGACCAGAACTGGGGATCCTCGGGACGCCAGTCGTCGATCCAGTGCGGCCGGCCGGCGGGAGGCGCAGCGGAAGCGGTGGTGGGTTCGGTCCCCGTAACAGTCACGACTATCTCCTGTAGAGCGTCAGATCGAGCTTTGAGCAGCGGAAATCGGCTTCGATGCGGCTCTGACGCTTCCAGTCGCCTGTTACGGAGTCGGGTGTGGGCTGTTACGCGGCGGGAACGTTGTCCTCAATGTGGGCGGGACGGCGCTGTCAGGCGCGGTTTTCACCGCCGACGCCGTCAGGCAACATGCCCGAAACAATAGCGATGGTCGGTGACGTCACTCGGCGGGTTTGACCGCCAGCACCGGCTTGCGACATTCCAGCAGAAGCCGTTGCGATACGCTGCCCAACAACAACTTGCCGACCGGGTTGCGGTGTCGGATACCGATCACCAGCAGCTCGGCGTCATCGCGGTCCATCTCGGCGAGCAGCGCTTGCGCGGTGTCGACACCGACGGGCTGAGTGAGCTCGTAGTCGACACCGCAGTCACCAAGGTGCTCCTCGACGTCGTGCACCTCGTCCTGTTGGGCGAAGGCCGGGTCGACGTATGCATCGCCGGATGTCGAATTGACCACTCGCAGCGCGGTGTTTCGCCGCTTAGCCTCGGCGATCCCGTGCTCCAACGCCGCCCTGCCGAACCTGTCGGCGCTGTATCCGACGATGATCATTTCTCCTCCCGCAAGCGGTCGTCGGTGATCATTTCTCCTCCCGCAAGCGGTCGTCGGTGATCACGCCTGTTCCGCCTTCTCCCGCTGGTCCTCATCGTCCTCGACGATGAGCAGCGTTTCTTCGCTCCGGTGCATGAGCCGCAACACCAACGGCATCAGCAGCAGCACCGCCATCAGCAGGTAAACGACGATGGCGACGGGTTCGGTGAACAGGCTGGACCAGTCTCCCCCGCCGAGTTGCAGCGATTGCCGCAATTGGCGTTCGATGCGCGGGCCGAGAATGACGCCGATGATCAGAGGCAGGATGGGCAGTCCGAATCTCCGCATCATCAGGCCCAGCAGGCCGAACACCAACAACAGCGCGAGGTCAAGGGCCTGCACGTTGACCGCCAGCGCACCCAGCGTGGCGAAGAACAGGATGCCCGCGTAGAGATACGGTCGCGGAGTGCGCAACAGCTTCGCCCACAACGGCGCCAACGGCAGGTTGATCAGCAGCAGCAGGAGGTTGCCGATGAACAGGCTGGCAATCAGGGTCCAGATCAGCAGCGGTTCCTTCTCGAACAACGTCGGCCCCGGCTGGATGCCGTAGGACACGAACGCGGTGAGAATCACCGCCGCGGTGGCGTTCGTCGGCAGACCGAGTGAGAGCATCGGCACCAAAGTGCCTGCGGCCGAGGCATTGTTGGCCGCCTCGGGACCGGCGACACCTTCGATCGCGCCCTTGCCGAATTCGGCGGCGTGCCCGGTGCGTTTCGCCAGCCGCTTCTCGGTGATGTAGGACAGGAACGTGGGTAGTTCGGCGCCGCCGGCGGGCAGCGCACCGAACGGGAAGCCGTAGGCGGTGCCGCGCAGCCACGGCTTCCAGGACCGCTTGAAGTCTTGACGTCCCATCCACGGCCGTCCGACGGGAATGACGTCGGCCGGACGGCGGCGCAGATGCGCGGCGACCCAAAGAGCCTCGCCCACCGCGAAGATCGCGACCGCGACCACCACGATGTCGATTCCGTCGGACAGTTGCGGCAGTCCGAACGTTGCGCGCGGCTGGCCGGTGAGGAAGTCGATGCCGACGATGCCTATCGCCAGACCGAGAAACAGCGAGATGGCGCCGCGCAGCTTGGACGCACCGAGCACCGCGGTGACCGCGACGAGCGCGAACAGCATGATCGCCAGATATGACGGGGCGCCCAGTGTCACAGCGAATCTCGAGATCGGCGGCGCGAAGGCGGCGAGCAGAGCGGTGCCGATGGCGCCCGCGACGAACGATCCGATGGCGGCCGTCGCGAGGGCTTGTGCCGCCCGGCCCGCCTTGGCCATCTTGTTGCCCTCGATCGCGGTGATCACCGACGACGATTCACCCGGCGTGTTGAGCAGGATCGAGGTGGTGGACCCGCCGTACATACCACCGTAGAAGATGCCGGCGAACATGATGAACGCCGCGCTGGGGCTGACGTTGTAGGTGATGGGCAGCAGCAGTGCCACGGTCATGGCAGGGCCGATACCGGGTAGGACGCCGACTGCGGTGCCCAGCAGCACGCCGATGACGGCGTAGAGGAGGTTCATCGGTGTGACGGCCTGCTCGAACCCCGACAGGAGCATGGTGAAGTCCATCTACAGAATCCCATCCAGAACACCCGCGGGCAGCGGGATTCCGAGCCCGGAGTAGAACGCGTAGAAGCTGATCAGGGACAGCGTCGTTCCGATGACGATGTTGCGGACGTGATGGCGGTTACCCAGCACCGCCGCCGCACCCGCGAAGAGCAGCGTTCCGGTGATGACCCACCCCAGTGGATCGACCAGGACGATCACCGCCACGAACAGCCCGACCAGCATCCCGACCGTGCGCCAGTCCCCCGGCGTGCTGGGGTCGACGTCCTCGCCGGCGTCGGCCTCGCCGACCGATCCGCGGCCGATGGCGACGGCGAGCACGATGGCGAGCAGCAGCAGAACGACGCCGATCACCATGGGGAACAACTTGGGTCCGACCGGATCGACCTCGGCGAAACCCGCCTCGAGGGTGAGTGCGTCGTAGATGAGGAAGGCGCCCACGGCCACCATCACGACGCAGACGAGGTATTGGGCCGTGTCGGTGGTCCTCTCGGGGACGTCGCGGGTCTTGTCTTCGGTGATGGTCATAGCAGTCCCAACTCGGTGAGGGTCGAGGAAACCCGGGCGTCCTGTTCCTCGAGGAACTGCTCGAACGCCGCACCCGTGACGAACGCGTCGGTCCAGCCGTTCTTCACCAGCGCCTCCTTCCACTGCGCAGTGCCGTGAAGCTCCTCGAGGATCGCAATCATCGCCTGCCTCGTCTCTTCGGAAATGCCTGGTGGGGCGATGATTCCGCGCCAGTTGGAGAATGTGAGATCAATGCCGGCCTCTTGGAGGGTGGGCGCGTCGATGCCCTCGACGCGCTCGTTGCTGGAAACCGCGAGGACGCGCAGTTGGCCCGAATCGATCTGGTCGATGAACTCGCCGGGACTCGAGGTGCCGACCGTGATCTTCTTGCCCAGCAACGCGGTCAGCAGATCACCGCCGCCGTCGTAGGTCACGAAGTTCACTTTGCGCGGATCGATGCCCACGGCCCGCGCAGTCTCCATCGGGAACAGGTGGTCGGGCCCGCCGGGTGACGACCCGCCGCCGATGGTCACCGAGGCTGGATCGGACTTCCACGCCGCGACGAAGTCCTGCACTGTCTTGAACGGGGAGTCGGCGGGCACGAACAGTGCGCCTGGATCCTCGATCATCTTGGCCAGGGCCGTCGCGTCGGACGCCTTGATCCGCGAGCCATTGGTGTAGGTGGCGCCGACGACGCCGAGGCCCATCATCATCATCAGGTCGTCGTTGCCGCCCTCGTTCATCAGCCGGGCCATCGCGACCGTGCCGCCTGCACCGATGACGTTGAAGACCTCGACACGACCGGTGATGTCCTGGTCTTCCATGATCTTCACCGCGGTGCGCGCCGTCAGGTCGTATCCGCCGCCGGGGCTGTTGGGCACCATCATGCGCAGGCGGTGCAATCCGCCTTCGTCACCACCGCGGGTGACACCACAGGCGGTCAGCAGCAGCGCCGCGACCAGGGTGATGACCACCAGGGTCGTTGTTCGCGTCTTCACGAGGTCCCCAATCGGTTGTGATGCTCAGCAATACTGGACCCGGTCAGTGACGCGCGTCACTGATGAGTACGCAAAGGACGTATTGGTCATTGAGAACACCACTGTGAACATGACGCCTGCACGGTGGTCGCCGACCCGCAGCATCCGAAGCCTGGCCAGCCAGTTCCTGGTGTTCCAGCTCCTCGTGGTCGCGGTGGTGCTGGTGGCCGTGGCCGCCGTGTCCGTCGCGCAGTCGACCCGAGAATTCCGAGAGGTCAGGGGTCAGCGGATGATCGCCGTGGCCGAGAACATGGCCTCGGCGCCGATCGTGCGGGACCGCTACGCCGATCCCTTCGCGTCGCGCGTCTTGGCCCCCGAGGTGGACCGGGCCGTCGCACTCTCGGGTGCCGAGGTCGCCGAGATTCTCGACCCGGGCGGCGTGGTGCGCGCGTCGTCGGACCCCTCCCGGATCGGTGCACGGGTCGACCTCGACACGAGCCGCGCCGACGAAGGCAGGGCCTGGTACGGCGACGCGGACGTGGCCGGAGTGCACAGCCTCGTCGGGCAGGTGCCGATGCTCGATATCGACGGCCGCGTGTTGGCCGTTGCCTCGGTCAGCGAGCCCTATCCTTCGGTGTGGCAGCTGCTCGGCGGCGCCGGTGAACGGCTACTGGTGTATCTCGGCTTGGGTGCAGCGCTGGGGATGCTGGCGTCCTGGCTGTTGTCGCGGAGAATCAAACGCCACACCCGGGGGCTGGAGATCGCCGAGATCGCCGGATTGGCCGATCATCGTGAAGCCCTGTTGCACAGCATTCGCGAGGGTGTGGTGGCGGTGAACAACGAGGGCGACATCACGTTGCTCAACGACAGCGCACAGGAACTACTGGGGTTGTCCGGCGACGCGGTCGGACGCCCGGTGGACAGCATGGGCTTGGATCCGGCGGTGGTCGAGTTCCTGCTGTCCGGCGAGGATGGTCGCGATGTCGTGATCGCCACCCGGACGAGGGTGTTGGCGTTGAACCGGCGGGCGGCGACGAGTCAGGGCCGGCAGATCGGTACGGTGACAACGATGCGCGACAGCACGGAACTCGCTGCGCTGCAAGGTCAGCTGTCGTCGCACAAGAGCGTGACGGATACCCTTCGGGCGCAGACGCACGAGTTCGCCAACCAGTTGCACACGATCTCCGGTCTGGTCCAACTCGGAGAGTACGACTCCGTGCGGGACCTGATCGGTGCGCTGACGCGTCGGCGAGCCGAGATCAGTGACGCTGTGACACAGGCTATCTCCGATCCTGCCGTGGCCTCGCTGTTGATCGCCAAGACGACGCTGGCCGCGGAAAGCGGTGTGTCGCTGGAGATCGACCCCGCCTCACGGCTCGGGCTTCTGGAGCCGGCGCTGGCCACCGACGTGATCACCGTGCTGGGCAACCTCATCGACAACGCGGTCGACGTCTCGGTGGGTTCGAGCGCCGCTCGGGTGACGGTCTGTGTGAACGACGAAGACGGCCTCACCGTATCGGTACTCGACTCCGGACCAGGAGTGCCCGAGCATCTGCGAGAAGAGATCTTCGCCCGCGGCGTCACGTCGAAGCCGCACGTTCCCGGCGGACGCGGGATAGGTCTTGCGCTCGTGCGACTGGTGACGGCCCAGCACGGGGGCACGGTGGTGGTGGACAACGGCCCCTCGGGCGGAGCACGATTCGTGGTGCGCCTGCCGGCGAGTAGCACAGCGGAGAAAGCCGAGCATGCGTGACGTGCTGATCGTCGACGACGACTTCATGGTCGCCGAGATCCACCGGCGTTTCGTCGATCGGGTGGACGGTTTCCAATCCGTCGGTGTCGCGCGCACCGGCGTCGAGGCACTGTCCTCGGCGATGGAAATGGAGCCCGACCTCATCCTGCTCGACGTCTATCTGCCCGACATGACGGGACTCGACGTGCTGCAGCGGTTGCGCGGTGACGGCAACCCCGTCGGCGTCATCATGATCACGGCGGCCCGTGAACTGGACACCGTCCGGGGCGCACTGGACGGCGGGGCAGCGGACTATCTCATCAAGCCGTTCGAGTTCGACCAGTTGAAGGCCAAGCTGGAGGCGTTTGCGCAGCGTGCCTATGCGCTCGAATCCGCTGCGGGAGTGGATCAATCGCTGATCGACTCACTGTTCGGGAATCCGGGCACCGGCCGACCGGCCATGCTGCCCAAGGGATTGGGTGCCGAGACGGGCAGGCTGGTGCTCGACGCCGTTCGTGACGCGGGTGAGGTCTCGGCCGCCGAATGCGCGGAGTTGGTCGGCATTTCCCGGGTCAGCGCCCGTCGCTATCTCGAACATTATCTGAGCACCGGCGCTCTGGAGTTGAGGCTGCAGTACGGCGTCGGGCGACCGGAGCGTCGATACTTCCTACGCGGCGTGTAAGGCCGTGAGCGCGATCGCGATGCGGGCTTCGACTTCGCTGACGTCGATGGCCGGTGGGCCTGGTGGTTGGGGTGCCACCGAGTGGTGGTGTGCGCCGGTGGGGGTGATGAACTCGGCGTGGTGCACGCCGTCGACTTCGCTGGTGTGGACCTGCCAGCCGGGTGCTTCTTTGGTGTAGTTGCACTGTTCGCAGGAACCGAGGCCGTTGAGGACGTGGGTGGGTCCGCGGCGGTGTCGCGGGACGGCGTGGTCGGTGTGGCGGATCGGGGCGTTGCAGTAGGGGGTGCGACATCGCTGATCGCGCAGGGCGATGAAGCGGGCCAACCCTTTCGGGAAGCGTCTGGCTCTGGATTCCATGGCCACCAGCGCCGCGCTGGCGGGGCGGCGGTAGAGCCGCCGCAGCGTGGCCTGCGAGCGCCGGTCCAGGCCCGCTGCGGTGATGAGTTGGCGGGCGATCTCGGCCGGGATGGGCCCGTAGCCGTCGAGGACCGCGGGGCTGTCGTCGCCGCCGAGCAGTGTCTGATCGGCCATGACCAGGTTCACCGCGACCGGTTCAGCGACCTCAGCGGGCCTGCCGGTGATCCGCTGGTAGGCGGTGTCGGCCATCACCTGCCCGCGGGTGCGCTCGTCGACGGTGGTGTCGGCGTGGCGTTTGAGCGCCGCGTACACCCCGACGCCGTGGGCGACCGGCAGCAGCACGGTCACGTTGGTCATGCAGTCGGGTGCGGGCCGGATCGTGACCGTGCGGTCGGCTGCAGCCCTGGCCGCGCGCTCGACCACCGCGTGCGGGTCCAGGCGGTAGGCGATCGTTTTGGCGTGCGCCTCGATGCGCTTGTCGCCTTTGCCCTCCAGCGCGGCGGCATCGGCGCACATCTCGGCGTCCAGGGCGCGGCGGTCCTCGACACTTAGACACGCCGATTCGCGCACGATCAGGGTGGCCCGCCATTCGGAGAGCGCCCCGGATTCCAGGGCGGCCAGCGTGTGGGGCATCTCGTGGACCAGGGCTTTGGCCAGCCCGAGGTGGCGGCCCCCGCGCACCGGGGCCTCGCGGCGGGCCAGGGCGATCTCGCCGGCCAGCCCGCGCCCACGCCGGGCGGGCGGGATCCCGGCGGCGGCTTCGGCGGCGCGGCGGCGGGTGTCCAACAACGCCGCCGCGCGGGCCTGACCGGCCGCAGCGGCCGACTTCACCCGCTCCAACCAGGCGATCCGCTCCACCAACGCCGCCTCGTCAGCGGTCTCCTCGACCACCGCCAACCCCGCCGCATCGAACATATATGCGATTATGCCAGGCGCCACTGACATTGAGTCTGCATCAAATCAGGCGATGCGATCCCCGAGTCGCTACATCCGCCCTCTCAGCCGGTCCCCGATGGAGCGCCCATCGGGGTCGTAGGCGAACCGGTAGGCGGGCTCAGCCCACAACCGATTGAGCAGACCCAGCCGCTCGGACTTGTGAGGGCGCAGCCGGCCTTGCGGCCTCGGACCCTTACGGCCCGACGAATGCCAGGCTTCCAGAGCGTCAGCCGCCCTGACGATCTCGTCGACGGCCAGATCCGGATCGGCCAGTTGGCCGTCCTCACTGCCGTCTTCGGCACGGTCCAGGTGCTCGCGCATCAACTGCAACCTCAGGTCGCGGGCGAACGCGCCGTCGGCATCCATTACTGCGCAAGAAATCTCACTGTCGTGCGTCCACGACCGCCGGTTGAAGTTGTCGCTGCCCGAGCAAGCCCACACGTCGTCGATCACGCAGACCTTCGCGTGCACATACACCGGTGTCCCCTCGTGGTTTTCGACGTCGAACACATGCACCCGGTCCGGAGCCGCGCCCAGGCAGGTCTCGAGGGCCTGCCATCGACCAACCCGGTTGGGCGGCAGCGCAAGCCGGCCGTCTTCGTCCGGGTAGCGCGGTACGACGGCGACCAGATGCAGCCCCGGGTTGTCGCGCAGCGCCGCGGCGAACAGGTCGGCCACCTGCTTGGACCACAGATACTGATCTTCGAGATAGATCAGCCGCCGCGCCCGCGGCACCGCCTTGTAGTAGGCGCGGGCGATGCTGCGCTCGCCGTTCGGGGCGAAGTCGTAGGTGAAATGCCCGTCGGCGTACGTCCGCAGCACCTGTACGGCATGCGCTCCGCACGGTGGCGGGTCCGGCGGCAGCTCGGGAAGGGGGCCTGCCGTCATGTCGGTGCCCTTCCACTTGTCTCGCAACCACGCGAACGGGTTGAGCATCACCACCGACGCGGGATCCTCCCACCGCTCGCGGAAGGTGGCGTCGAGCGCGCCGACCACGGGTCCGCGCACCTGCAATTGGACGTCATGCCACGGCGGCCGGTCACCGTACTGTTCGGCCATCTGGACCGCCTGCGGGTCGCCGCGGTGTGAGGCGTCGTCGCGTCGCGAGTGACACAGGTCGATGCCGCCCGCGAACGCGACATCTCGTTCCGGTTCGGCGGGATGCCGGATGACAACGAGCTTCTGGTGGTGCGAACCGCCCATGCGAACTCGCTGATCCAGCAGTACCTCCCCGCCCGCATCCGCGATGTCCTCGCTGAGGTTGCGGTTCTCCTCCTGGCTGTACTGCATCCAGTCCACATGCGACCGCCATATCAGGCCCTTGACCGTCACGCCGCGTTCGGCGGCGCGGCACAGCAACTCCTTGATGGTCGGGCCCTGCTCACGCATCTTCTGGTCCGGGTCGCCGCGCCAGTCCGTGAAGAACAGGTAGTCGCCTTCGCCCGCCGCCTCCACCTCGGTGACGAGCCGGTCGAAGTACGTGGCGCCGTGTACGAGCGCCTCGACCCGGTTGCCTTCACACCACGCCGGCAGCTTCGACGACGGGTTACCGCGTTCCTCCGCGGTCAGGAACCACTCCGACAGGTTCATCGCCGCCACCCCAGAAATCGATCGCGGTACGACCGCCCATCGGGGTCGTAGATCATCCGGTACGCGGGCTCAGCCCACAGGCGGGTCAACGGGTCGACCCGTTCGATGTTGTGCGGGCGCAACCGGCCCGGTGGCCGCTGCCCACGACGCCCTCCGGTATGCCATGCCTCCAAAGCCTCGGCGCACGAGACTATTTCGTCCACCACGGTCCCGAGATCGGCAAGACCGGCATCCGCACTGCCGTCGCCGGCACGGTCCAGGTGCTCGCGCAGCAGTTTCAAGCGAACGTCACGGGCGAACACCCCTTCGGCGTCGAGCACCGCACACGACAGCTCACTGTCATGGGTCCACGACCGCCGGTTGAAGTTGTCACTACCGACACACGCCCAGGTGTCGTCGATCACACAGACCTTGGAATGCACGTAAACCGGTGTCCCTTCGTGGTTCTCGACGTCGAACACATGTACTCGGTCCGGTGCCACCCGCCGGACCGCATCCAGGGCTAGCTGCCGTCCCACCAGAGTCGGCGGGCGGCCCAGCGCCCCCTCCAGGTCGAAGTGACGCGGCACCACCGCAACGAAGTTCAGGTCCGGGTTGTCTCGAAGCGCCCCGACGAGCAGATCGGCGATCTCCTCCGACCACAGGTACTGGTCCTCGAGGTAGATCAACCGACGGGCCCGCCGGATCGCCTTGGTGTAACCATGGGCGATGCTGCGCTCGCCGTCCTTGGCGAACTCGTACTCGATCAGCGCGTCGCCGTAGGTCCGCAACACCTGGACGGCGTGCGCGCCGCACGGCGGTGGATCAGATGGTTGGTCGGGCAGTGGATGGCGGTCGGCGGCGGGGCCGAGGAACCGGTCGCGCAGCCAGGCCAACGGATTGAACAGGTTCAGCGGTGCGCGCGCCGTCCACCGCTCGCGGAAGGTGATGTCGAGCGCACCGACCACCGGCCCGCGCAGCTGCAACTGCACGTCGTGCCACGGGGGCCGGTCACCGTAGCGGCTCGACATCTGCACCGCCTGGGGATCACCGCGATGCTCGGCGTCGTCGCGACGTGAATGGCACAGGTCGATCCCGCCGATGAACGCCACGTCGCGCTCCGGATCGTCGGGATGCCGAAGCACCACCAACCGCTGGTGATGCGAACCGCCCAGCAGGACCCGCTGATCCAGCAGCACCTCTCCGCCCGCGCGCTCGATGGTCTCGGCCAGATGGCGGTTCTGCTCCTCGTTGAACTGCAAGCGGTTCGGATACGAGCGCCACATCAGCCCCTTGACAAGCACTCCGCGCTCGGCGGCTGCGCGCAGCAGTTCGGCGACCGTCGGTCCCTCGTCACGCAACCTCTGGTCGGCATCGCCGCGCCAGTCGGCGAAGAACAGGTGATCGCCGGGGCCGAGTGCCTCGACCTCGGTGACGAGGCGGTCGAAGTAGGCCGCGCCGTCGATGAGCACCTCGGCGCGATTGCCCTCGCTCCACGGCGGCAGCTCCCAGCTGGGGTTGACGCGTTCGGCCGCGGTGAGGAACCACTCGGCCAGGACAGACACGACGAGGAATGCCCACTTCGACGTCAATTTATCCACCGGCAGCGCCCTCGGTTCGCCCCGCCGAAATAATGTGCAGATGACGTCGACGGTTCTGTTCCTCTACAACGAGCACCTGGCGACCGAGGGTCTGCTCGGTGAGGCCTTCGCCGAACACGGTTTCGACGTCGACACATTCGAAGTGGTGCCCGCCGAGCGAATCGACTCCCCCGCGGGTGAAGTCACCTTCCCCGACCCGGCTCGCTACGACGTGATCGTGCCGCTCGGCGCGCGATGGCCCGTCTATGACGAGGCGCTACGCCGCACCTGGGTCGACGCCGAGATGGCGATGGTGCGCGACGCCGCCGCGGCCGGCGTCGCGGTCCTCGGAGTGTGCTTCGGCGGCCAACTCCTCGCGCAGGCGTTCGGCGGCACCGTCACCCGATCGACGGCCCCCGAGATCGGCTGGTACGACGTCACAAGCGACCGGCCCGACGTGGTACCCGGCGGGCCGTGGTTCCAGTGGCACTTCGACCGCTGGACGTTGCCGCCCGGCGCGGTGGAACTGGCCCGAACCGCCGACGCCTCCCAGGCGTTCCTGCTCGGACGCAGCCTCGCGCTGCAGTTCCACCCGGAGGTCGACCATCGGCTGCTGGAGCTGTGGCTGGCCGACGACCGCGACGGAGAGGTCGTCGGATTCGGTGCCACGCACGACGAACTCCGTTCGCGCACTTTCCAACTCGGCGCCGATGCGGCACAGCGGGTACGGCGGCTGGTGCACGGGTTCGTGACCCGGGTCGTGCGTCAGCCGTGCCCGAGTTCGTGAGCCAGGGCGTCCTCGATGGCCGGGCGGCGGAACCGGTGCCCCAGCGCCTGCAGCTTCGTCGGCACGACGCGCTGGTTGGCTTCGGCGAGCTCACGGGCTCCCTGCGAGCCGAGCAGTAGCCGCGGCCCGAACGAAGGCACCGGCACGATCGCGGGGCGGTGCAGCACGCCAGCCAATGCCTTCGTGTAGTCGGCGTTGCGCACCGGCTCGGGCGCGACGGCGTTGACCGGGCCGCTGAGCCTGTCGTCGTAGAGCGCCCGGTGGTACACGTCGAGCAGGTCGTCGTGCCCGATCCAGGCAAGCCACTGGCGGCCGCTGCCCAAACGGCCACCGAGTCCGGCCGCGAACAGCGGTCGCATCAACCGCAGGGTGCCGCCGCGTGAGGACTGCACGATGCCGGTGCGGACGTTGACCACCCGCAGGCCCGCGGCGCTTGCGGGTTCGGTCGCGGCCTCCCAGTCCGACACCACTTCGGCGAGGAACCCGTCGCCGCGGACGCTGTCCTCGCAGAGCACCGCATCGCCTCGGTCGTAGCCGTAGATGCCGACCGCCGAGGCGCTGACGAACACGCGTGGACCGTCCGTCGCCGTTGCCGCGGCTTCGGCCAGCCGGCGGGTCGGCTCGATACGGCTGGCGCGGATCGCCTCCTTGTGGCGCTGGGTGAAGCGGCCCGCGATCGAGGCCCCGGCCAGGTGCACCACTGCGTCCACCCCGGTCAGCAGGTCGGCCGCGGGCCGGTCGGGGTTCCACTGGCGCTCGTCCTTGTCCTGCGCCGGACCCCGCACCAGCGAGATCACCCGGTGCCCACCGGTGGTCAGGAACGCCGTCAACGCCGAGCCGACGAGGCCCGACGCGCCGGTGACCGCGATGACGAGCGAGCTCAGCCCGGCCTGGGCGGCGTTGCGGTGCGCGGCCAGGTCGTCGGCGAGCTGGCGGTGCCGGTATACGAACGTCGGCCGCAGCGCCGCGCCCGGCACCGGGGTCTCGACGCGGTCGCGGACCCGCGTGCCGCCGGGCACCTCGTCGAAGGTGTGGGTGTGGGTCCACCGGCTGACGAGTCGCGGCGGCCATGACGTGGGGCCGTCCGACGAAAGCACGTCGACGAAGCGGTGGGGCGGGTCGAAACCGGCCGGATCATGCTGGGCCACCCAGCGCAGGCCGCCGGGGAGCCCGAGCACCGCCTGGCCGTCGGCCAGTGATTCGGTCTCTGACACCACGGTCATCGGCTGCCACGGCGGGACCAGTCGCCGCATCGCGCCGGGCCGGGTGTGCCAGGCGAACACCTCGCCCACCGGGTGTCCGATGGTGCTCTCGTATTCGATGCCCATGGTTCCTCCGTTTCCGCCGCCCTCGTTACCGATATTCGTAGTCGTCACGCTGATGGATTGCGTCCGGTTCGGGTACTCGCGGTCGTAGGCTCGAGGAAGTCGCACACACCGGGGATTTTGAGTGATGAGCGGATGGAGTGGACTGGCCCGCCGAGAAGCCAGACGCGTGTTTCGGGACCGCCGCGAGGCCGGTGAGGTCCTGGCCGAGGAGTTGACGGCCTACCGCGACCAAGACGCCGTGGTATTGGGCTTGGCGCGCGGTGGCGTGCCGGTGGCCTGGCAGGTCGCCCGGGCGTTGCGCGCCCAGATGGATGTCTTCCTGGTCCGCAAGCTGGGGGTGCCGCAGTGGGAGGAGCTGGCGATGGGCGCCCTGGCCAGCGGCGGTGGCGTGGTGGTCAACGACAGCCTGGTGCGCAGCCTCGGCATCACCGACGAAGCGCTGCAATCCGCGATCGCTCGCGAAACCGAGGAATTGCACCGCCGTGAGCGGGCCTATCGCGGCGACCGGCCCCCCGCCGACGTCGCCGGGCGGGTGACGATCCTCGTCGATGACGGGATCGCCACCGGCGCGAGCATGCTCGCCGCGGTGCGGGCGGTGCGCGCCTACGGACCGTCGCAAGTGGTCGTGGCGGTGCCGGTGGGACCGGCGTCAGCGTGTCGGGAGCTGGCGCGCGAGGCCGACGAGGTGGTGTGCGCCACCATGCCGCCGGGCTTCGAGGCCGTCGGGCAGGTCTTCGAGGACTTCCACCAGGTCACCGACGACGAGGTACGCGAATTGCTGTCCACGCCAACGGTTTAGCGGGAGCGCTCCTCGCCGGAGACATCGTCGCGAGAATCCTCCGGGGCCGGGTCGGGAGAATCTTCGCGGGCCTGCTCGACGACCGAGGTCTCCGCTTCGTCGTTCGATTCGGCTGCGACGGTGGCGTCGTCCTCGGGATAGTCCTCGTAGTACTGCGGTTCGGCATCGGCCTGGACATCGGCCTCGGCCGCGGTGTCTCCGCCGCGGCGCCCGGCCGAGCGCTCCCGCACCGCGTCGACGATGAGCAGCAGCACACCGATCACGCTGGCGCCGATGCATACCCAGGCGATCAGTTCATTGCTGGTCACGACCGCAGTTACCAGCGCGGCTAGGCCGATGACGGCGAGGACGAGCGCAACAATCAGCATTGATCAACCTTAGGTCGCCGGGCGCGAGCGCGGCGGCCTAGTTGTTTCCCCGGTTGAACTGGTTGAAGCCGCCACCGTCATTGCCTGCGCTTGAGTCGACGGGCGCGGCCGAACCGCGCTGGCCGAGTTCCTCGAGCTGCGATTCCAGGTATGTCTTGAGCCGGGTGCGGTATTCGCGCTCGAAGGTGCGCAGCTGCTCGAGGCGGCCCTCCAGCACGGTGCGCTGCTGGTTGATGGTGCCCATGATCTCGGAGTGCTTACGCTCGGCGTCGGCCTGCAGTGCGTCGGCCTTCTCCTGGGCCTGACGCAACTGCGCCTCGGACCGGGACTGGGCGTCGGCCAGCATGGCGTCGGCGCGCTGACGCGCCTCGGCGACGGTGGTTTCGGCGGTCTGTCGGGCCTCGCTGACCATCGCGTCGGCCTGTGCGCGCGCATCGGCGAGCAGCTTGTCCGACTCGGCCTTGGCGGTGCTGGTCAACCGGTCGGCCGTGTCCTGAGCCAGGCTGAGCACCTTGGCGGCCTTGAGCGCCTGCTCCTCGCTCTGCTGCGGGGACGGCGCCTCGTATGTGGGCTGTGGCGCAGCGGGCTGCGGCGTCGGCTCCGGGGCCGGTTCGTAAACGGGGATGGACTGAGTCGACTGTCCCCCGCCGCCGGAGCCGGCGCTGGACAGTTCCTGGTCCAGTTCGGCAACGCGCTGACGCAGGTCGGTGTTCTCCTCGATGAGACGAGTCAGCTCGTTCTCCACCAGATCGAGGAAGGCGTCGACCTCGTCCTCGTTGTAGCCACGCTTGCCGATGGGCGGCTTGCTGAACGCGACATTATGGACGTCAGCTGGTGTGAGCGGCATTGTCTGCCCCCTTGGAGTCTGGACCGTCAACCGATCTGCAAAGTGTAAGGCCTTACTGGAACGTAACTGGCGTCCATCCTGTCACACCAGACGCGGCCGTTGCAGGAGAGGCGGAGAAATAAGATCGAATTTCAAGATTGCCGGGCCATTCCCGTGCCATTGCCGCGGTCGCTGACACGATTCGGTGGCCAGTAAACGACACCGGCAAACGGTCGCCGGAAACGACGAACGGGTGCGCGCCGCAGCCGGCTAGGCCGCGGCGCCGAACGCCAGTTGCATGCCGATGAATGCGACGAGCAACAGCACCATGATCGACAGGTCGAACCGGACCGCACCTATCGTGAGCTGCGGAATGATCCGGCGCAGCAGCTTCACGGGCGGGTCGGTGAGCGTCATGATGACCTCCAGGATCACCACCGTGGCGCCCTTCGGATGCCAGTCCCGGGAGAAGGACCGGATGAACTCGACGACGACCCGGGCGATAAGCAGCAGCCAGAACACGAACAGCGCGAAACCCAGGATTTCGAAGAAGAGCGACAACTAAGCCGACCTCACTACGGGCAGGGGTGTGACATTAGATACAGCCCCTCACAGCCGCGGCGCCGAGGGGCCACGCCAGCCTACCCGTCCGTGCCGCCGACCTACTGATAGGCGTAGAAGCCGGCCTCGGCGATGCGGCGGCGCTGCTCGGCCGTCACGTCCACATCGGCGGGCGACAACAGGAACACCTTGGTGGCGACCTTGTCGAACGAGCCCCGCAATGCGAACGCCAGACCGGCGGCGAAGTCGACCAGTCGCTTGGCATCGGCGTTGTCCATGGAGACCAGGTCCATGATCACCGGGGTGCCGTCGCGGAAGCGCTCACCGATGGTGCGGGCTTCGCTGTAGTCCTTGGGCCGCAGCGTGGTGATCTTCGACAGCGGACTGCCCGCTTCGAACAACTCGGCCATCCGGCGCGGGTCCATGGCCAGCGCACCGCGGGTGGCGCCACGCATCCCGCCGAGCCGGGGTGCGGGCCGGTCGAACTCACGCGGCAACCGCGGCCGGGGCTCGAAGCGCTCGTCGTGGTAGCCGCCGCGGTACCCCGTCGGGGCGTCGTCGTAGTCGCGGTCGTCGTAGCCCCGCAGACCCGGACCGGCGCGGTCGAGGTAGCCGTCCTCCTCGAAGCGATCCTCTCGGCTGCGGCGAGCGTAGCCGCGGACGGGACCGCGCTCGTCGTCCTCGTAGTACTCGTCGTCGTAGTCGTCCATCGGAGCCATACCGAAGTAGGCCTTGACCTTATGAAGTGTGCTCATCGCTCGACCCTTCTGATGACCTTGGACTCTGGTGCCTGTGATGAAGATGTGACTGGAGTGACTACTCCTGGTGACGGTAAGGGACGTTCACCCAATAACGCGGTACCGACACGCACACACGTCGAGCCGTGTTCGACCGCCGACTCGAGGTCGCTCGACATGCCCGCCGAGAGGCCGAGGCGCTGAGGGTAGGACGTCTGGACGCGTTGGTGCTCGGCCTTCAGGCGCGCGAACGCTTCGTCGGCGTCGGCACCGAGCGGCGGAATGGCCATCAAACCGACGAACTCGAGACCGGCGGCGGCGTGCGCGGCGGCACACATCTCGTCGATCGCCTCCGGGTTGCCGACGTCCACACCTCCGCGCTTGTCGTCGCCGTCGAGGCTCACCTGGATGAAGACCCGCAGTGGGTCGGTCCGTCGCCCGTCGCCCAGCGCCTCGCCCGACGCCCGGTCCAGCGCATCGATCAGCTTGCGGTTGTCCACCGAATGCGCGGCATACGCCCAGCCCGCGACCGCGCGTGCCTTATTGCGCTGAATTCGCCCTACCATGTGCCAGCGAATCGGTTGCACGTCGCGCAATTCGCCGATTCGGGCGACTTTATTGGACGCCTCCTGTTCGCGTGATTCGCCGAATGACGCGCATCCCAATCGGCGCAGAATAACAATGTCTTCGGCCGGAAAGAATTTCGTGACCGGGAGTAATTCGATTTCTCCGGCATCGCGCCCGGCGGCGTCGGCGGCCGCGGTCAACCGCGAACGCACGGCCGCCAGCGCCTCGGCCAGTTCCTGCTCGCGAGTCGTCACCACGGCGGTCGTCACTCCATCCACACCAGCGAGGCCAGACGACCCGTCGGCGCGTCGCGGCGGTGACTGAACAGCGAGCGGTCCGCCACGGTGCAACGCGGATCCACGTCGACGGCTTTGATGCCCAAACTTGCGAGCTGCCTTACGATTCCGGCCCGCAGGTCGAGTCCGGGTGTGCCCTTCCCTGTCGTGGTTCGACTGCCCGGCAGCGCGGCCTCAACCTCGGCGGCCATCGCTTCGGGAACCTCGTAGTTGTGTCCGCTGACGGCGGGCCCCAGCAGCGCCGAGATGTCTTCGGGATGCGCGCCCAGCTCCCGCATCGCCTCCACCGTGCGGACCACGATGCCGTGGGCCGCGCCGACCCGACCGGCGTGCGCGGCGGCCACCACACCGGCGCGGGCGTCGCCCATTAATACCGGCACGCAATCGGCGGTGACCACCGCCAGAGCCAACCGCCGCCGATTAGTAACCAAAGCGTCAGTATTGTCGACCGGCGCGTCGCGGGGTTCGTCCACCACAACGACGTGATCGCTGTGCACTTGATTCATCCAGACGATTTCATCGTCACCCAATCCGATCGCGGTGCTCAGCCTCTTACGGTTCGTCCCGACGGCGGACGGGTCGTCGCCGACATGGTCACCCAGGTTGAACGCGTCGAACGGCGGCGCGGACACACCTCCGGCGCGGGTGGTGGTCACTCGACGTATCCGAAGGGTCACGGTCGCCAGTATCGCCGCCGACGCGCCGCCGGGCCGAAGAGCCGGGGCACGTCTAGTGACGCATGAACGGCGGCACGTCGACGTCGTCATCGGAGATGCCCCCGTCATCGCGGCCGTCCCCGCCGATGCTGACCGTCGCACCGTTGGTGTGCACCGGCACGCTGGCCGGATCCGTGGGCTCGAACAGCGACGACGTCACCTTGCCCGCCTTGCCCGGGGCGATGCCCTGGCCCTGCGACTCGCCGGCACCGACCACCGGCTTGCGTCCCGGCCCCGCGGAGTCGAAGCCGGCCGCGATCACCGTGACCCGGACCTCGTCACCCAGCGAGTCGTCGATGACCGTGCCGAAGATGATGTTCGCGTCGGGATGGGCGGCGTCCTGCACCAGCGAGGCGGCCTCGTTGATCTCGAACAACCCGAGGTCGCTGCCGCCCGCTACGGACAACAGCACGCCCTGGGCGCCCTCCATGGACGCCTCCAGCAGGGGCGAGTTGATCGCTATCTCGGCCGCCTTGAGCGCGCGTCCGTCCCCGCGGGCAGACCCGATGCCCATCAGCGCGGTGCCCGCACCGCTCATCACGCCTTTGACGTCGGCGAAGTCCACGTTGATCAGGCCTGGTGTGGTGATCAGGTCGGTGATGCCCTGCACGCCGTTCAGCAGCACCTCGTCGGCGCTTCGGAACGCGTCCATCAGCGACACCGCGGCGTCGCCCATCTGCAGCAACCGGTCGTTGGGGATCACGATCAGCGTGTCGCAGCTTTCCCGCAACGATTGAATGCCGTTCTCGGCCTGGTTGCTTCGCCGCTTGCCCTCGAAGGAGAAGGGCCGCGTGACCACGCCGACGGTCAGCGCGCCGAGCTTGCGTGCGATCGATGCGACCACGGGCGCTCCGCCGGTGCCGGTCCCACCGCCCTCGCCGGCGGTGACGAACACCATGTCGGCGCCGCGCAGCAGCTCCTCGATGTCGTCCTTGGCGTCCTCGGCGGCCTTGCGGCCGACCTCGGGGTCGGCGCCGGCGCCCAGGCCCCGGGTCGAGTCGCGACCGACGTCGAGCTTGACGTCGGCGTCGCTCATCAACAGCGCTTGCGCGTCGGTGTTGATGGCGATGAACTCGACGCCCTTGAGACCCTGCTCGATCATCCGGTTGACGGCGTTGACGCCGCCGCCGCCGATGCCGACCACCTTGATGACGGCGAGATAGTTGTGTGGCGGGGTCATCGCGATCGCCCTTCCTCCCAGTTGTCTGACGACACGCCGATCAGTTGGCAAACCCTAAACCTCAACAAGAGGGTTATAGTTATGTCAAGTTGTTCCGCGCAACCAGAACGGTAGGGCGAGGTCCCGCCGTTGCGGCGCAGGCGCGCCGACGCGCATCGCGAGATTTTCGGCTATTTCACGGTTGGCAGGTCCGGGCTCGACACGTCGTACGTGCGGCCGGGCTGGGTGAGCAGCGCCCCGAGTTTGGCGGACTTCTCCTCGGTGCGGTCGGTGGTCCCCCACACCACCTGTCGCCCGTCGACGAGTTGCAGGGTGATCGCCGCGACCGACGGCGCCGCGACGCGGGCCACCTGCGTGGCGACCTCCGGGCGCAACGACGTCATCACCTCCAAGGCGGCCCTGGTGGGCGGATCGTCGGGCCCGGGGTTCTCGACGTCGAGGTAGGGCACGCCCGGCGGCGGCGGGCCGATGGCGAAATCCACGCCGTCGCGGTCGAACAGGTGCGGTCCGTCGGGAAAATCCTTGACCACGACGGGCACCCGCTCCACCACCGTGATCCGCAGCGTCGACGGGTACTGCCGCTGCACGCGGGCGCTGGCGATCCGGCGGATGCCGGCCACCCGCTCGGCCACCGCGTCGGTGTCCACCTGCAACAACGGTGTGCCGGGCGGGACGGCCGCCACGGTGACGACCTCCTCCTGTGTCAGCACGCCGAGGCCGGCGACCACGGTGTTGCGCACCGACATGATCGGCGTGAAGTACAGCAGCAGGCCGAGTCCGACGACGATCACGCTGACCAGCGCCGACCACATCAGCACCTTCAGCCCGCGGACCGCACCATTGACCCGCTTGGGCTCCTCGGCAGGCCCGCCCAGCGAGCGCCGCTTGGCTTCCCGGCGGGCCTGCTCGATCGCCGTGGCACGCGCCTGTGCGAGGCGGCGCTCCTCGCGCTCCCGGCGCGCCCGCCGTCGAGGCCCCTCGACGTCGACGGCCGCCGCGGCAGCCTCGGGCCCCGCCTCACTGGCCTCGCTCACCTCGGCCGGGTCCGCCGGGTCGGCCGGACCGGTGTTGGTGTCGGTCGGTTCGGTCATCGCATCCCGGCCCCGGGTCGGCCCGGCGCACTGCGGTTGGCCTTGACCCGCAGCGCGGCAAGGATTTCCGGCCCCAGCATCGTGACGTCCCCGGCACCCATGGTGACCACGAGGTCGTTGGGCGCGGCCACTTCGGCCACACGTGCGGCGACCGACGAGAAGTCGGGAACGTAGGTGACCGGGACGGTGACGTGCTCGGCGACGCTCGCGCCGCTGATCCCCGCGATCGGCTGTTCGCGCGCGGCGTAGACGTCGAGCACGAACACCTCGTCGGCGCCGTCCAGGGCCCGGCCGAATTCTCGGGCGAAAGCCTCTGTGCGCGAATACAAGTGCGGCTGGAACACCACGATGGCGCGACCGCAGCCGGACTGCTGGGTCACCGTCCGCACCGCGCTGAGGGTGGCGCCCACCTCGGTCGGATGGTGGGCGTAATCGTCGAAGACGCGGACGCCGTTGGCGGTGCCCACCAACTCGAACCGCCGACGTACCCCCTCGAACCCGGACAACCCGTCGAGCACCGCCTCGACGGGTGCACCGATGTCGACCGCGGCCAGGACCGCTCCGAGGGCGTTGAGCGCCATATGCCTGCCCGGGACGGACAGCCGCATCACCCGCGGGTACGGCTCGTCGGCGAGCTGGATGTGGGCGACGGCACCGGTGTCGTGCTGCTCCCAGCTCAACAGCGTGCCCTGCAGCGGCCGGCTCGGGTCGCTTCCGTAGCGCAGCACCCGGATGCCCAGCTCCGCGGTGCGCTCGGCCAGCTCGGCCGCTCCGGGGTCATCGGTGCACACCACCACTGCCCCACCGGGTTTGAGCCGCTCGACGAAATCGTCGAACACCGCGCTGTACGCCTCGGCGCTGCCGAAGTAGTCGAGGTGGTCGGCCTCGATGTTGGTGACCACGGCCACGTCTGGGGTGTACTCCAGCAGCGAGCCGTCGCTCTCGTCGGCCTCGGCAACGAAGCACTCGCCGCTGCCGTTGTGGGCGTTCGTGCCCGCCTCGCCGAGGTCACCACCGACGGCGAACGAGGGGTCGAAGCCGCTGTGCTGCAACGCGACGATGAGCATCGAGGTGGTGGTGGTCTTGCCGTGCGTTCCCGTGACCATCAGCGTGGTGTGGCCGGCCATCAGCTTGGCCAGCACCACCGGTCGCAGGATCACCGGGATCCCGCGCCGGCGTGCCTCGACCAGTTCGGGGTTCGTCTTCGGGATCGCGGCGTGCGTGGTGACGACGGCGGTCGGCCCGCCGGGCAGCAGGTCCAACGACGACGGGTCGTGGCCGATGCGGATCGCGGCGCCGCGTGCCCGCAGGGCTGCCACCGCGCGCGACTCCTTGGCATCCGAACCCGACACCAGCCCGCCGCGGTCGAGCAGGATCCGCGCCACACCCGACATGCCCGCTCCCCCGATGCCGACCATGTGCACCCGCGCCAACTCGTCGGGCAGTGCCCAGTGGCGCCTGCCGAGCGGTTCCGGTGACTTCCCGGTCATCGCTTGGCCTTTCGAGCCACGTCGAGCGCGATCTCTGCGACACGCTGGGCCGCGTCGCGGTGGCCGGCCAGCGCGGCGGCCGCGGTCATGGTCTGCAGCCGGCCGGTGTCGGTGAGCAGATCGGCGACGGTGTCGGCGACGTATGCCGGCGACAGCTCGGCATCGTCGACGAGCAGGCCACCGCCGGCCTCGACCACCGGCAGCGCGTTGAGCCGCTGTTCGCCGTTGCCGATCGGCAGCGGCACGTACACCGCGGGCAGGCCGATCGCCGTCAGTTCGGCCACCGTCATCGCCCCCGACCGGCAGATCGCCAGGTCGGCGGCGGCATATGCCAGGTCCATCCTGTTCAGATAGGGCACCGCGACGTAGGGAGGGTCCCCGTCGGCCGGCTCACGCAGCTCGAGGGTGTTCTTGGGCCCGTGCGCGTGAAGCACCGAAATGCCCGCCGCTGCAAGGTCTTTGGCAGCTCCCGCGACGGCACGGTTGAGCGACCGGGCCCCTTGCGAACCGCCGAAGACCAGCAGCACGCGGGCGTCGTCGGCGAAGCCGAAGTGGGCTCGGGCCTGCGCGCGCAGAGCGATCCGGTCCAGCGAAGTGATGGCCGCGCGCACCGGCACACCGACCACCTCGACGCGCCCCAGGCCGGGATCGGCGACGGCGGCGAGCACCCGCTGCGCACCACGCGCCCCGAGCTTGTTGGCCCACCCCGCGCTGGCGTTGGCCTCGTGCACCACCACCGGCACGCGGTCGCGGCGCAGACCACCGCGGGCGGCCAGGTAGGCCGGCACCGCGACGTAACCGCCGAAGCCGACGATCACGTCGGCGCTGACCTCATCGAGCACCGCGCGCGTCTCCCGGACTGCGCGCCGCACCCGTGCCGGCAGGCGGAGCAGGTCGCCGGAGAATCTGCGCGGCAGCGGGACCGGGGTGACGAGTTCGAGTCGGTAGCCCCGCTCGGGCACCAGACGGGTCTCGAGCCCCCGCTCGGTGCCCAGCGCGGTGATGCGCACGGCCGGGTCGATGGCGGCGAGCGCATCGGCCACCGCCATCGCCGGTTCGACGTGCCCCGCGGTGCCACCACCCGCGAGCACCACGGACACTGACACCGTGTCGCTCACCCGTAACGTTGACCTTCCAATGTGCGCCGCTTGCCCCTCTCCGGGCGGCCGCCTCCATGATGCCTTGAGGCCCGGCCGGCCCGGGCAGCCGTATGGGGTTTGCGACGCTCGTCGGTGGTCGGCTTGCGGGCTGCCCCCTGCTTGGCGGGGCGGCCACGCTGGGGGCGCTCGGCCCGCTTCGGCGGCTTCTTGCGGTCGGCCTTGGGCGCGCGCTGGGTGCGCAGGCGTTCACGCAGCGCCTCCGTCCTGGTGGGCGCATAGGGCGCGGGCAGCGGCAGCCGCAGCAGCTTGTTGACCCGGTCGTCGCGGCCTGCGCGCAGCGCGGCCACCGCCTCAGGTTCGTGGCGCGCCGCGTTGGCCATCAGCCCGATCATGAACAGCGTTGTCGCCGTCGAGGTTCCACCGGCCGAGATCAGGGGTAGCTGCAGGCCGGTCACCGGCAGCAGGCCCACGACGTAGCCCACGTTGATGAAGACCTGGCCCATGATCCACAGGGTCGCGGTGGCGGTCAGCAGGCGCAGGAACGGGTCGGCCGAGCGACGCGCGATGCGCATACCGGTGTAGGCGAACAACCCGAACAGGCACAGCAGGCCCGCGGCGCCGATGAAGCCGAGTTCCTCACCGATGATCGCGAAGATGAAGTCGTTGTGCGCGTTGGGCAGGTAGTTCCACTTGGCCGAGCCCTGGCCCAGTCCGTCGCCGAAGATCCCCCCGTTGGCCAGCGCGAACCGGGCCTGACGCGCCTGGTAGCCGGATCCCTGCGCATCGGCTGCCGGGTTCAGCCAGGACTGCACGCGCGCCGACCGGTAGCCCTCGGCCATGGCCAGCACGGCCGCCGACACCACGACCATGAACAGCGAGGACGCGAACACCCGCAGCGGAAGGCCCGCGTACCACAGCAGGCCGAGCAGGATGATGCCCAGCGACACGGTCTGCCCCAGGTCGGGCTGGGCGACGATGAGCGCGAGCGCGACGAAGGCGGCGGGCACCAGCGGGATCAGCATCTCGCGCAGCGACGCGTGCTCCATCCGGCGCGACGCCAGTAGGTGCGCACCCCAGATGGCGAAGGCGATCTTGGCCAGCTCCGAGGGCTGCATGGACAGTCCGGCGACCACGAACCAGCCTCGCGACCCGTTGGCCACCGTGCCGATGCCGGGGATCAGCACCAGCACCAGCAGCACGACGGTGAACGCGAACCCGGCGAACGCCAGGCTGCGCAGCAGGGTCACCCGCACCCGCAGCGCGACGTAGAAAGCGACCAGGCCGACGACCGTCCACATCACCTGCTTGGCGAACACGACCCAGGGTGAGCCGTCCGTGTCGTAGGAGTAGACGCCCGAGGCGGACAACACCATCGTCAGCCCGAGCGAGGTCAGCAGCGCAGCGACGGCGACGATCAGGTGGAACGACGTCATCGGTCGGCCGAGCCATGCGCCGAACCGGGTGCGCGGCCCGCGGGGCTCGGCGACGGTCTCGGCAGGCTGGTCCTGGGCGCCCGTCCTGCGATGCCGCAACCGGGTCAGGATGTTGCTCATCGGCGCTTACCGCGGCAGCGCACGCACGGCCGCGGCGAACGCGTCGCCGCGGTGGCTGTAGCCGGTGAACTGATCGAAGGAAGCGCCCGCCGGCGCCAGCAGCACCGCATCGCCCGGCCGGGCGAGGTCGCGGGCGGCCGTCACCACCGCGACCATGATCGTGTCACCGTCCGGTCGCCCGGACAGCCGAATCACACGAGTATCAGGACTAACATCTGCCCCAGTTGTCCCTTGCACCCCAGAATCCTCCCCCGTCACAACCTCAACGACCGGGACATCCGGGGCGTGTCGCGCCAACGCATCGGCGACCAACGCGCGGTCGCTACCCAGCAACACCGCTCCCACCAGGCGGTTTCTCACCGAGGCGAGCATTTCGGTGACTGCGGCGCCCTTGAGCATCCCGCCGGCGATCCAGACCACCCGCGGATAGGCGGCGATCGATGCCTGCGCGGCATGCGGGTTGGTGGCCTTGGAGTCGTCCACATAGGTCACCCCGTCGACGGTGTCGACGACCTCGGCGCGGTGCCTGCCGACCTCGAACCCGGCCAGGGCCCTGGCGATGGGGTCCGGGGGCACTCCCGCGGCGCGCGCGAGCGCCGCGGCGCCCAGCGCGTCGAGCACGCCGACGGGTCCGGCGACCGGGATCGACGCCGCGTCTGCGAGGCCGACGCGCTCACCGAACGCGTTGTCGACCAGCGTGCCGTCCAGCACACCGAGTTCGCCGGCCGCGGGCTCGCCCAACCGGAAGCCGACGCGCACGTCGGCCGTCGAAGTGGCAAGCAGGCCCGAGGCGACCGGGTCGTCGAGGCCGACGACGGCGACCCGCCCGTTGAGCACCCGCGCCTTGTCGTGCGCGTAGGCGGCCATGGAACCGTGCCAGTCGAGGTGGTCCTCGGCGACGTTGAGCACCACCCCGGCGTCCGGCCGCAGCGACGGCGCCCAGTGCAACTGGAAGCTGGACAGTTCGACCGCGAGCAGTTCCGCCCGCTCGGGCAGCACGTCGAGCACCGGGTTGCCGATGTTGCCGCACAGCACGGCCCGCCGACCCGCGGCCACCAGCATGGCGTGCAGCATCGAGGTGGTGGTGGTCTTGCCGTTGGTGCCGGTGACCACCAGCCAGCGCCGTGGCGGGCCGAACCAGCCCGCCGCGTCCAGCCGCCACGCGAGTTCGACGTCACCCCAGATCGGGACGCCCGCGGCCGCGGCGGCGGCAAGCACCGGCGTGCTCGGCGAGAAGCCCGGGCTGGTGACGACGAGCGCATATTCGCCGATGTGCGCCCGGGCTTGCGCGGTGGTGACGACCTGTGCCGGGGTGACGAGTCGCTGCAGGGCCAGCGGATCGTCGTCGCAGATCGTCAGCCGCACCCCGGTCGGCTCGAGCACCGCACTCACCGAGCGGCCGGTGATCCCGGCCCCGGTGACCAGCACCCTGGCGCCCGGCGCCAGCGGGTCCAGCTCGGTCATTCCCCGGTCGCTACGCTCCTGCCCGCCGGACCGCATCTCAGGCACCGACGGTGGTCAGCCACTCGCTGTAGAACAGCGCGACGCCTAGCCCGCACGCGATGGCGGTGAGCAGCCAGAACCGGATGATCACCGTGGTCTCGGCCCAGCCGACCAGCTCGAAGTGGTGGTGGAACGGCGCCATCCGGAACACCCGCCGGCCGGTGGTGCGAAACGCCATGATCTGCACGACGACCGAGACGACCTCGGCGACGAAGAGGGCGCCGAGCACGACGGCCAGCATCTCGGTACGGCTGGCCACCGACAGACCGGCGATGATGCCGCCGAGCGCCAGCGACCCGGTGTCGCCCATGAAGATCTTGGCCGGCGCGGCGTTCCACCACAGGAAGCCGATACAGGCCCCCGCCGTGGCCGCGGCGATGATCGCCAGGTCCAGCGGGTCGCGTACGTTGTAGCAGCCCAGTCCCGGGCTCGTCGCGCAGGCGTTGCGGAACTGCCAGAAGGTGATCAGCACGTAGGCCGCGCACACCATCGCCATCGCCCCGGCCGCCAGCCCGTCCAGCCCGTCGGTGAAGTTGACCGCGTTCGACCACGCGCTGACCACCACGATGCAGAACAGCACGAACAGCACCGGCGGCATCGTCACGGTGGCGATCTCGCGGACGTAGGACAGCTCCGGGCTGCCCGGCGTCAACCCGTCGGCGTTGCGGAACTGCAGGGCCAGCACTCCGAAGATCACCGCGGCGGCCAGGATGCCGACGGTCTTGGCGGTCTTGTTGAGCCCGAGGTTGCGGGCGCGCCGCAGCTTGATCATGTCGTCGACGAAGCCGACCACACCGAGCGCGGTGGCCAGGAACAGCACCAGCAGGCCGGACGCCGAGGGACCCTTGCCGTCGATCACCACGCCCACCAGGTGGGTGCCCAGATAGCTCGCCCAGATGCCCGCGACGATCGCCACCCCGCCCATCGACGGCGTGCCCCGCTTCTTGCGGTGGCTCGGCGGCCCGTCCTCGCGGATCTCGTGGCCGAACCCCTGCCGGGTGAACAGCCGGATCAACGCAGGGGTGAGCAGGATCGAGACCGTCAGCGCGATGCCGACGGCGATGAGGATCTGCCTCATGCCCGGGATTCCCCGGGATCGGCGGCGAGCGCGTCGGCCAGCGCGCCGAGGCCCGCCGCGTTGGAGGCCTTGACCAGCACCACATCGGAGGGCCGCAGTTCGGCCCGCAACAGGGCCAGCGCCGCGTCCGCATCGGCGACCATGGTGGCCTCGGGGCCCCACGAGCCCTCCATCACCGCGCCGTGGTGCATGGCGCTCATAGCCCTCCCGGTTCCGACGACGACGAGTCGTGACACATCTAATCGCACGGCCAGCCGACCGATGCTGTCGTGCTCGGTTATCGCGTCGTCGCCGAGCTCGGCCATCTCGCCAAGAACGGCCCAGCTGCGGCGTCCCGCCCCGCCTTCGCGCGCCATCCAGACCAGCGCCTTGAGCCCGGCCCGCATCGAGTCAGGGTTGGCGTTGTAGGCGTCGTTGATGACGGTGACGCCGTCGTCGCGGGAGACCACCTGCATACGGTGCCGAGACACCGGGCCCGCAGCGGCAAGGGCGGCGGCGATCTGCGCGCCCGATGCACCGCATTCGAGCGCGACGGCCGCCGCACACAGTGCGTTGGACACCTGGTGGTCACCGTGCACGGCCAGGGTCACGTTTGTCTGCTCACCGCGCGCGTGCAGCGTGAACCGCGGCCGGGCCAGCGCGTCGAGCGTCACCCCCTCGGCCCACAGGTCGGCGTCGCGCGCCTTCCGCGACACCCGAACCACCCGTGCCCGGGTGACGTCGGCCATGGCGGCCACCGCCGGGTCGTCGGCATTGAGGATCACCGCACCGGACTCGGGAACAGATTGCGGCAGCTCCGATTTGGTGGCGGCGATCGCCTCGCGGGAGCCGAACTCGCCGAGGTGGGCGGTGCCGACGTTGAGCACCACCCCGATCGAGGGAGTGGCGATCGCGGCCAGCGCCGCGATGTTTCCGCGGTGCCGTGCCGACATCTCCAGCACCAGGAAGTCGGTTGACCGGGTCGCACGCAGCACGGTCCACGGATGGCCGAGTTCGTTGTTGAACGACCCGGGCGGAGCGATCACCTCGCCGAGCGGGGCGAGCACCGCGGCCACCAGGTCCTTGGTCGAGGTCTTGCCCGATGACCCGGTGATGCCGACGATCGTCAGCCCACCCCCGACCAGTTCCCCTGCGACCGCGGCGGCCAGTTTCGCCAACGCCGCCAGCACGGCCGCGCCGGACCCGTCGCTGTCGTGCTCGAGCACGCCGGCGCCCCGGTCCGCCGCCGACGTCGGGTCGACGACGATGGCGGGCACCCCGACCGGTCGCGCCGCAAGAACCGCCGCGGCACCGGACTGCACAGCTGCCGCGGCGAAGTCGTGTCCGTCCGAGCGGGCGCCGGGCAGGGCCAGGAACAGCCCGCCGGGCGTGACGGCCCGCGAATCGAATTCGACGGTCCCGGTGATGCGGGTGGCCGCGGCGTCCTCGACGCTGATGTCGGTGAGCCGGCCGCCGACGATGTCGGCGATCTGGGCGATGGTCAGGTCGATCACCCGCGCTGCCCCGCTGCCTCCAGTGCGCCGGCCAATTCGTCTCGGTCGTCGAACGGCCGTGTCTGCCCGCCGCTGGTCTGTCCTGCCTCGTGGCCCTTGCCCGCGACCAGCACGACATCGCCCGGCCGCGCCCACCGGACCGCGTGGGCAATGGCCTCCCGCCGGTCCCCGATCTCGATCACCTGCGCGGTACCCGCAGACGCGCCCGTCAGGATCGCCGCCCGGATCGCGGCCGGATCCTCGTCGCGAGGATTGTCGTCGGTGACCACCACCAGATCGGCGGTCTCAGCGGCCACGCGCCCCATCGGCGCGCGCTTACCCGGGTCCCGGTTGCCGCCCGCGCCGAACACCACGGCGAGCCTGCCCTCGCACTGGGCGCGCAGGGTCGCCAGCACGGCCTGCAGCGCGCCGGGCTTGTGTGCGTAGTCGACGAGCGCCAGAAAGCCCTGCCCGCGGTCGACCGGCTCGAGCCGACCGGGCACGGTGGCGGTCCGAAGGCCGGGAGCGGCCTGCTCCGGCGACACCCCGACCACGTCGAGCAGTGCCGCGGCGAGCAGGCAGTTGGCCACGTTGAAACGACCCGGCAGCGCGACCCGCAGCGCGTGGTGCACCCCTGCCGGGTCGGCCACGGTGAACTCCTGACCACCGCGCTCGACGGTGCGCGCGTCCTCCACCTGCCAGTCGGCGTGGCGGCCGACCGCGCTTACGGTGATCGCGCGGTGCGCGAGCCGAGCCATCTGCCGGCCCGCGTCGTCGTCCACGCACACCACCGATGTGTCTGCGTGCGTGGGTGATTGCGGATCGAACAGCCGCGCCTTGGCGGCGAAGTAGTCCTGCATGGTCGGGTGGAAGTCGAGGTGGTCACGCGACAGGTTGGTGAAACCGCCGACCGCGAAGCGCACCCCGTCGACGCGCCCCAGCGACAGCGCGTGACTGGACACCTCCATCACCACGGTGTCCACGCCCGCCTCGACCATCATGGCCAGCAGCGCCTGTAGGTCGGGCGCCTCCGGCGTGGTCAGTGCGCTGGGCAGGTCACGCCCGTCGATGCGGACTCCCACCGTCCCGATGAGGCCGGCGACCCGATCGGCCGCCCGCAGGCCCGCCTCGGCCAGGTAGGCCGTCGTGGTCTTGCCCGACGTGCCGGTGACCCCGATGACGCGCAGGTGCTCCGAGGGTCGCCCGTACACCGTCGCGGCGAGTTCACCCAGCACCGAGCGTGGTTCGGCGTGCACCACGACCGGCACCCGGATGTCGGCGCCCAGGTGAGCCGCTCCGGCCGCGTCGGTCAGCACCGCCGCCGCACCGCGCTCGACGGCTTCCCCGGCATGGTGGGCGCCGTGCGAGGACGCCCCGGCCAGCGCGGCGAACAGATCACCGGGCCGCACCTGCTGGCTGCGCAACGTCACTCCGGTGACGAGCACGTGCGACGCCGCGCCGCCCGCCACGGGCACCGCCTTGACCTGCTCGGCCAGCGCGCCGAGAGCGAGGCCGGCGGGGTGGCTGGGGCGCAGGTTCATGGCGATGACACAGTACCGACCGCCGGTCGGGTGCCTGCGTTCGTGCCGCGCTCAGTCCGCCTGAAGCGTCAGCGGCGGGCCGGGATCGGGCGACAACGGCACGTTCTCGCGCTGCAGCAGCCACGACGTGATGTTGTGGAACAGCGGCGCAGCCGACGACCCCGGTGTGCCGTCGGCGGCGCGGTGCGGAGCGTCCATCATGATGCCCACCACGTAGCGCGGATCGTCGGCCGTGGCGATTCCGGCGAAGGTGATCCAGTAGACGTCGCTGTAGTAGCACCCGCACGCCGGGTTGATCTGCTGGGCGGTGCCGGTCTTGCCGGCGATCTGATACCCCTCGACCGCGGCCTGCGGCCCGGTGCCCTGTTGGTAGCCCATCGGGTCACGCTGGGTGGCCGCCCGGAGCATGTTGCGCACGGTCCTTGCGGTCTGGGGCGACACCACCCGGACTCCCTCGGGCCGCGGTTCGTCGGTGCGAGTCCCGTCCGGGGCGATCGAGGTCTTGACGATCCGCGGCGGGATGCGCACACCGTCGTTGGCGATGGTCTGGTACATGCCGGTCATCTGCAGCAGTGTCATCGAAAGACCCTGTCCGATAGGCAGGTTGGCGAACGTGCTGCCCGACCACTGGTCGATCGGGGGAACCAGGCCCGCACTCTCGCCCGGCAGGCCGACACCGGTGCGCTGGCCGAGACCGAACTTGCGCACCATGTCGAAGAACCGTTCCGGGCCCAGCCGCTGGGCCAGCATCAGCGTGCCCACGTTGGACGACTTCCCGAAGATGCCGGTCGTCGTGTACGGCATGGTGCCGTGCTCCCAGGCGTCGCCGACGGTGACACCGCCCATCGAGATGGAACCCGGCACCTGCAGCACCTCGTCGGGGTTGGACAGCCCGTACTCGATGACAGAGGCGGCGGTGACTACCTTGTTGACCGAACCCGGTTCGAACGGTGACGACACCGCGGGGTTGCCGAGTTCGCGGTGGTCCTGCCTGCCGATGTCCTGGCTCGGATCGAAGGTGTTGTCGTTGGCCATCGCGAGCACCTCACTGGTTCTCGCGTCCAGCACCACCGCCGACACGTGCTTGGCACCGGAGGCGTTCTTCGCCTGCTGCACCTGCTGCTGCACGTAGAACTGGATGTCGTCGTCGAGGGTCAGCATCACCGTCGATCCGTCGACCGCGTCGTGGCGGTTGCGGTAGCTGCCCGGGATCACCACGCCGTCGCTGCCGCGGTCGTAGGTGATCGAGCCGTCGGTTCCGGCCAGCACCGCGTCGAGCGAATCCTCCAGTCCCAGCAGACCGTGCCCGTCCCAGTCGATGCCGCCGATGATGTTGGCCGCCAGCGAGCCGCCCGGGTACTGACGCAGGTCCTGGCGCTCCGTGCCGACCTCGGGGAACTTGGTGGTGATCGCGTCGGCGACGGCCGGATCGACGGCACGGGCGAGGTAGACGAACGTCTCGTCGCTCTTGAGCTTCTTGAGCACGGTCGCGGCGTCGGGTTTGTTGTTCAGCCTCGATGCCACCTCGGCGGCGATGTCGCGCAGTCTGCGCTGAGGTTCGGGCGCCTCATCGGGTTTCGCCCCGCCTTTCTGGAAGGCCTCCTCGAGTTGCTTGCGCACCTTGACCGGCTGAAAGGTCAGCGCACGGGCTTCGATCGTGAAGGCCAGCTTGTCGTTGTTGCGGTCGACGATCGACCCGCGCAGCGCCTGCTGGACGTCGGTGACCTTGAGCTGGCCCGCGGCTTCGGCGCGCAGGCCCTCGGCACGCGGCACCTGGAGGTTGAACAGCTGTCCTGCAGCGACGACGAGTACCAGGAAGATCGCCGCATTGCCGACACGGTGCCGGAACAAGAAAGACGCGCTGCGCAAACCGGCGTCGGTCGACGGGGCCCGGGTCCGGCGAGCCTTGGCAGGACGCTCCTGTGCACTCGTGCGGTTGGCGCGGGACGCGTTGGGTGCGCGGCGCTGCCGCTCGCCGCGGGTCATGCCGCCGGGCCCGGTGCGGGCGCGGCGGTGGTGAGCTGCTCGGCCCCGGGCAGGGGGCCCGGAAGCGCCTGCGGTGCCGGCAGGTGCGGCGCGGGCAGCACAGGTGGCGGGGCTTGGGCCGGGTCGACGGGTGGCGTGGCGGGCGCCACCTGCGGCGCGGCGGCGGGCGCCAGTCCGAGTACGGGCTGCTGGCTCGGCAACTGATGCGGCACCTCGAGCGCGGGCGGAACCGCCGAGGGCGCGACCGGTGCGCCCTGGACCGGTCCGCCCGGGACCGGTGCGCCGAGGACCGGTGCGCCGGGGATCGGCGCCGCCGGTGCGGATGCCGCGCTGCCGGGCAGCCGCACGGTGAGCTCGCGCGGTTCGACGACGCGCGGCGCGGGCGGCCTGGGCGGTGCCGGCGGAGCCTCCTCGGGTAGCGGCGTGTTCAGCGGCGGTGGCGGCACACCCTCGGCGGGTTTCGGTGTCCCCACCACGATCCAGTTGCCTGCGGGATCCTGCACCAGGTGCGCGGTGTCGCGGGATGGGATCATGCCGAGCTCGCGGGCCGCCTCGGCGAGCGCCGGCGCGGCCTGTGCCTCGAGGACGTCGCGCTCCAGCGCCTCCTTCTGTTGCAGCAGAGCCTGGTTCGTCTCGCGGGCATTGCCCAGCTGGTAGGACCGCTCGGCGGCATCGGTCGAGAGCCACAAGGTGGTGCCCAGACCCATGCCCAGCGATCCGATCACCAGCACGACGAACGGCACCCGGGCGACCAGGGTGCGTGGATTGAGATCGATCGAGGTCAGTCTGACGGCGAACCGCTCGCGCAGCGGCGGCCGGACTACCTTCGGGGCCTTGGCCTTTCGCGCCTTGGCCCGGGCCTTGGCCTGCGAGGTGTTCTTCGGCCGGGCCGGCTTGTCGACCGGCCGCGGAATCGGGTTGGTCTGCGGCGCCGACCGATTCGGCCGCGGCTCACGGACGGGCTTGCGTCGTGTCTGCCCGTCGCCCGAGCGGCGGGCGGCGGTGCGCGTGGACCGGCGGCGCTCGTCGTCGCCGCGCGCCGATGCGCTGCGCTTGCCTTGCTTACCCTGCTTACCCATTGATCTCTACCCCCGCTTCTCGATTGCTCGTAGCCGCACGGGCGCGCTACGCGGATTTCGTTCGATCTCTTGGGTCGTGGCGCGCTCGGCGCCGCGGGTCAGGACGACGAAAGGCGCTTCGTGGCCGGGCAGTTCGACGGGCAGTCCATGCGGTGTGCGCGACGCCGTCGCTTCGGCGAACGCGGCCTTGACGATCCGGTCCTCCAGCGACTGGTAGGCCATCACCGCGATGCGGCCACCGGGGGTCAGCGCGTCGAGAGCGGCGGGCAGCGCGGCGCGCAACGAGTCCAGTTCCCCGTTCACGGCGATGCGCAGCGCCTGAAACGTGCGCTTGGCCGGGTGCCCGCCGGTGCGGCGGGCGGGAGCGGGGATGGCCTGGTAGAGCAGTTCGACGAGGTCACCCGTGGTGGCGAAGGGCTGGCGGGCACGACGGCGGATGATGGCCGACGCGATCCGCCCGGCGAAGCGCTCCTCGCCGAATTCACGCAGCACCCGGCTCAGGCTCTTCTCGTCGTAGGTGTTGACGACCTCGGCCGCGGTCAACCCGGCGTCGGGGTCCATCCGCATGTCCAGCGGCGCGTCCGACGAGTACGAGAAGCCCCGTTCGGCTCGGTCCAGCTGCATGGACGACACCCCGAGGTCGAACAGCACACCGTCGACTTGCCCTGGCGCACCGATAGTTTGGCGCACCGCCGTGCCGATGCCGTCATAGCGGGTCCGCACCAGCACCGCCCGATCGCCGAACCGGGCCAACCGCTCGCCTGCGATCCACAGTGCATCCGGGTCGCGGTCGAGGCCGATCAGACGCAGACCGGGCAGTTCGGTGAGGAAGCGCTCGGCGTGTCCACCGGCGCCCAGCGTCGCATCCACCAGCACGGCACTCTCGCCACTCGGCGAGACCCGGGTTAGCGCGGGCCGCAGGAGTTCGACGCAGCGGTCGAGCAGGACCGGAACGTGTCCGTGTTCTGAGGCCATCACCGCTCCTTCGTCGAGGCCTCCGAAGCGCGCCCCTGCACCGAGGTCCCTGTCCGAGAGCACGTACCTGGCGTTGGGGAAGTACGCCAGGGCCGGTTCGGGCAGAGGCCGCGATGCACGGGCCGGGTGTCGGTGTCTGCGTCGGTCCACCGCCGATTCAGATGATGTCGTGCAGAGCTTCATCGGTGGCCGCGGAGAAGTTCTCTTCGTGGGTCTGCTGATACTCCTGCCAGGCGGCCGAATCCCAGATCTCCAGGTAGTCGACCGAGCCGATCACCACGCAGTCCTTGGACAGGTTGGCGTAGCGGCGGTGGTCGGCCGACAGGGTGATACGGCCTTGTCCGTCGGGATGCTGCTCGTCGGTGGCGGCGGCCAGGTTGCGCAGGAATGCGCGGGCGTCCGGATTGCTCCGCGAAGCCTGCGAGGCCCGGCGCGCCAGTTTCTCGAACTCGGCGCGCGGGTACACGGCGAGGCTGTGGTCCTGGCTCTTGGTGACCATCAACCCTCCTGCCAGCGCGTCGCGGAACTTGGCGGGCAACGTGAGCCGCCCTTTGTCATCGAGTTTCGGCGTGTAGGTGCCGAGAAACATCTCGCCACCTCCGCTTCACTCCGGAGCCCCGGTCGCTCCGTTGTCCGCCACTTTACCCCACAATCCCCCACAGCCCGCCATTTGATAGCAAAATGTGTCTCCGAGTCCCCACTGATCACCCCAAATCCGCCTCGTCTCGGCGCACACCCGTCCTCGACGCAGCCTGCGGGGGCACAACGCCGCAGGCCAGACGGCTACAGCGAGCACGTGGGGCGAAGTGGGGACCGGCAGCGGCCACATGCACGAAAACGGGGTAGCCCGAGAAGGGCTACCCCGGCGTCGGAGCGGAAAGCTACTGGTCGAAGCGGCGGCGGAAGCGATCCTCCATGCGACTGGTGAAGGAACCACCCGATCCCTTGGCCCGCTTCTGTCGGGGCGCGCCCGCCTCGGCGGCGGACGACCGGTCGCGGCCGCCGGCCACCCGCGGCCCCGTGATGGCGAAGACCACGCCGCCGAACATCACGATGAAACCGAGGACGGAGAGAATGGGAAATCCGCTGATCTGCGTCGCCGGGAACGCGACCCCGGAGATCAGGAGGGCCAAACCGACCACGAACAGGGCCGCGCCCTGCAGACGACGGCGCGTCGAGGGAGCACGCAGATTCCCGCCGCGGACGCTCGAAGCGAACTTCGGGTCCTCGGCGTACAGCGCGCTCTCGATCTGGTCGAGCATGCGCTGCTCATGATCGGAGAGTGGCATTCGTCCCTCCCTCGGAACCCGGTGGCCGCGCCGGCCCTGGCAGCCGCGGCCAAAATTCAAACTCGCGTGCGGCCGCGTTCACGGCCACCTAACCGTCATGATACGAGCTGATTCTGAGCCGTACCACCTAGTTCGACGCTCGATTGTATGACGGGCCCCGTCATCTGGAAGCGACCGGTTGACCGGCCCGATAATAGGGTCGACACACCGCACGACACGCGGAGAGGCGGAGCAGGAGTTGGCGACACTTCTCATCGAGCTGTCGCCCGCCGACATGCAACGTCGGCTCGGGGACGCGCTCGCCGTATATGTCGACGCGATGCGCTACCCGCGCGGCACCGAGGATCAGCGGGCATCGATGTGGCTCGAGCACACCCGCAGGCCGGGCTGGAAGGCCGTGGCGGCGGTGGAGGCGGCGGGTGAGCTGACCGACGCGGCCGACGGCGACCCAGCCGGAGCCCCGCTGCTGGGTGTCGCGTACGGGTACTGCGGCGCCCCCGACCAGTGGTGGCAACAGCAGGTCGTCGCGGGCCTGCATCGCGTCGGCGCCGACCGGGCCCGCATCACCGAGCTCATGACCAGCTACTTCGAGTTGACCGAACTGCACATCCACCCTCGCGCGCAGGGCCGCGGCCTGGGTGAGGCACTGGCCCGCCGACTGCTCGCCGACCGCGCCGAAGCCCATGTCCTGCTGTCCACACCGGAGATCAACGGCGAGTCCAACCGGGCCTGGCGGCTCTACCGCAGGCTCGGGTTCATCGACGTAATCCGCGGCTACCATTTCGCGGGCGATCCACGCGCCTTCGCCATTCTGGGCCGGTCACTGCCGTTGTGAACGCTTCGGCCCCATATCGCCGCTCGGCCGGCGCCGTGATCTGGCACCATGACCACGTGCCGGCCCGCCACAAACGCAGCAGAACGCGGTTGCTCGCGCTCGTGCTGCTCCTGCTCATCGTCCTGCCGACGGCGGTCGGATGTGTGCGGGTGCGCGCGTCGATCACGGTGTCGCCGGATGACCGGGTGTCCGGCCAGATCGTCGCGGCCGCCATCCCGCGCAACGCCGACGACAAGGGCCCGCAGCTGCTCAACAGCCTGCCGTTCGCCAACAAGGTCGCGGTCTCGGACTACAGCCGCGACGACTACGTCGGCTCGCAGGCGGTGTTCTCCGACCTGACCTTCGCCGAACTGCCGCAGCTGGCCAACATGAACCGCGATGCCGCCGGAGTGGACCTGTCGCTGCGTCGCGCGGGCGACCTGGTGATCCTCGAGGGGCGCGTCGACCTGACGTCGCTGTCGGATCCTGAAGCCGACGTGTCGCTGACGGTGTCCTTCCCCGGCGAGGTGACGTCGACCAACGGCGACCAGGTCTCGGCCGAGATCGTCGAGTGGAAGCTGCGCCCGGGCGTGGTCAGCACCATGAACGCGCAGGCGCGCTACACCGACCCCAGCGCCCGCTCCTTCACCGGCGCCGCGATCTGGTTGGGCATCGGCTCCTTCGTGGTGGCAGGCATCATCGGCGTGCTGGCCTACCTGAACCGCGACCAGTCGCCGCGCGTCGGCAGCTCCCGTGATTAGGGGATGAGAGCTTGACCGCAGGCACCCGGACTGACTTGCTAACGCATCGACCGCAGGCTCTACTGTCGAAGTCACTCGGGGCCTAGTAGACGCAGGAGAGAAAGGGGCGCCCGCTGAGCGTGCATGCAGCGGCACCGTCAGCCGTCGAGCTGGTCAGCGCCGTCACCGCGCACTTGCGTGACTACCTGCGCGATCGCCGCGGCGACTGTGCCTACATGGGCGCCGAGTACGCCGAACTCACCGCGGCTCTCGAGGAGTTCGTGCTGCGCGGCGGCAAGCGGCTGCGCCCGCTGTTCGCTTACTGGGGGTGGCGGGCCGTCGCCGACGAAGCCGAGGATCCGCTCGACCCGAACGTGCTGCGGCTGATCTCGGCGCTGGAGCTGCTGCACGCCTGCGCACTGGTGCACGACGACGTGATCGACGCGTCGGCGACCCGCCGCGGGTTGCCCACGGTGCACCGCCTGTTCGCCGAGCGGCACCGCACCCAAGACTGGCACGGCTCCGCCGACCAGTTCGGGCTCTCGGCGGCGATCCTGCTCGGCGACCTGGCGCTGGTTTGGGCCGACGACATCGTCGCCGCGGCCGGTCTCCCGGTCGACGCGCAGCGTCGCGTGCAGCGGGTCTGGGCCGCCATCCGCACCGAGGTGCTCGGCGGCCAGTATCTGGACATCGTCGCCGAATCCAGCGGCGCGGACTCGGTCGCGTCGGCCATGACCGTAAACATCTACAAGACCGCCTCCTATACGATCACGCGCCCGCTGCAGCTGGGCGCCGCCGCGGCGGCCGACCGGCCCGAGGTCGCCGACGCCTTCCACGAGGTGGGCACCAATCTGGGGGTGGCGTTCCAGCTTCGCGACGACGTGCTCGGGGTGTTCGGTGACCCGGCGGTGACCGGTAAGCCCTCGGGCGACGACCTGCGCTCGGGCAAGCGCACCGTCCTGCTCGCCGAGGCCGTCGAGCGGGCCGAGAAGACCGATCCGGTGGCGGCCAAGCTGCTGCGCACATCGATCGGCTCGGAGCTGTCCGACGCCCAGGTCAAAGAGGTCTGCCAGGCGATCGAGTCGGTCGGTGCGCTGGCCGCGGTGGAGGCGCGTATCCACGAGCTCAGCCGCCGGGCCCTCGACATCCTCGCCGCCGCCCCGATCGCCCCCGAGGCCAGGACCGGGCTGACCGAGCTCGCCCGGTTGGCCGCGAACCGGTCCGCATAGGGGCATGACCACTTCCACGCCGACACGATCGTCCGGAAGCGGGCTTTCCCAACACTTTTCCCGGCTCGTCACGTTCGCGACGTCGCCGCAGGCCAAGCCGGCCCGCCTCGGGTTTCTCGGTGCCGTACTGATCACCGCGGGCGGCCTGGGGGCGGGTAGCACGCGACTGCACGACCCGGTGCTGGAGTCGCTGCACCTGTCCTGGCTGCGGTTCGGCCACGGCCTGGTGCTGTCGTCGGTGCTGTTGTGGGGCGGAGTAGCGCTGATGCTGGCCGCGTGGCTGTGGCTGGGCCGCCGGGTCATCGACCGCACGGCGACCGAGTACACCATGGTCGCGACCACCGGGTTCTGGCTGACACCGCTGCTGCTGAGCGTGCCGCTGTTCAGCCGCGACACCTACTCCTACCTGGCGCAGGGCGCACTGCTGCGGGACGGCTTCGACCCGTATGCGGTGGGCCCGATCGACAACCCGAACTCGTTGCTGGACAACGTCAGTCCGATCTGGACGACGACCACCGCCCCTTACGGTCCCGGCTTCATCCTGGTCGCAAAGTTCGTCACGATGCTGGTGGGCAACGACGTGGTCGCGGGCACGATGCTGCTGCGGCTGTGCATGCTGCCGGGCCTCGTCCTGTTGATCTGGGCCGCCCCGCGGGTCGCCAGGCACGTCGGCGCCGACGGGGCGACGGCCCTGTGGATCTGCGTGCTCAACCCGCTGGTGATCATCCACCTGATGGGCGGCGTGCACAACGAGATGCTCATGGTCGGGCTCATGATGGCGGGCATCGCGCTGACCTTCGCAGGCCGCCACGTATGGGGCGTCGGCCTGATCGCGGCGGCGGTCGCCGTGAAAGCCACCGGCGGGCTTGCCCTTCCGTTCATGGTGTGGGTGTGGGCTCGCGATCTGCGCACCAGGCGCGGGTTCGGGCCGGTCAAGGCGTTTGCGATCGCCACAGCCGCGTCGGCGCTGATCTTCGCCGCGGTGTTCGCGGTGCTCTCGCTGGCCGCCGGTGTCGGGCTGGGCTGGCTGACCGCACTGGCCGGATCGGTGAAGATCATCAACTGGCTGACGATCCCCACTGCGGCGTCGAATCTCATCAACGTGTTCGGCGGGCTGTTCCTGCCGGTGAACTTCTATGCAGTGCTCGACGTCGCCAGGATCGTCGGCATCGCGGTCATCGCGGTGTCGCTTCCGCTGCTGTGGTGGCGGTTTCGGCACACCGACCGCGAAGCCCTGCTGGGAATCGCGCTCCTGATGGGCGTCATCGTGCTGTTCGTGCCCGCGGCGTTGCCGTGGTACTACACCTGGCCGCTGGCGGTGGTCGCGGCGCTGGCGCAGAGCCGCAGGGCGATCGCGGTGATCGCCGGACTGTCGACCTGGATCACCGTGATCTGGAAACCCGACGGGGCGCACGGGATGTACTCGTGGGGCCACGTGCTGCTGGCGACGGCGTTCGGGGTGGTGGCGTGGTATTCGCTGCGACGCGCCGCGGCCGACGAGCCACGACAGCGGGCGGTCAACAGGCGAGAGCCTGAGCCCGGCGCACCACCTCACGGGCCTGATGCGAGTGAAGCGCATCAACCGGCCGAGCATTAGCCTGCTTGTCCGTCATGCCGTCGCGGCGGATGGTCAGCGAGGGATCCGGGGTGAACAGCCAGCGCGCGATCTCGGTGTTGCGATAGCCCCCGTCGTGCAACACCATCAACAGTCCGGGCAGGCTCTTGACCACGTGGCCGCTGTCGTCGAAGAAGACCTTCGGCACCACCACCGCGCCGCCGCGGCGCACACCGAGCAGGTGCCCCTCGCGTAGCTGCTGGTGGACCTTGGTGACCGGGACGCCGAGCAGATCGGCGACGGTGGGCAGGTCGTAGACGTCCTCGGCGGGATCCAGAACATCCTCGGCGGCCGGAATGCTGCTCACCGCACCGAGTCTAGAACCGGATCCGCCCCGTCGGAGGCGCATAATCGCCGACCGGCGCTCCGTAACATGTCTTCGGTGAGCGCCCACCCGCAAGCCGACCCGCTCGCCGGGGTCGTCTTGGACGGTCGGTACCGCGTGGACGCCTTGATCGCCACCGGTGGCATGTCGGCGGTCTACCGCGGACTCGATCTGCGGCTGGATCGGCCGGTGGCACTGAAGATCATGGATTCCCGCTATGCCGGTGACTCGCTGTTCCTGACGCGTTTTCAGCGCGAGGCGCGCGCCGTGGCCCGGTTGACGTCGCCGGGTCTGGTCTCGGTGTACGACCAGGGCGGCGGAGAAATCGGCGGCCAGCCCCCTTTTCTCGTGATGGAGCTGATCGAGGGCGGCACACTGCGCGAACTGCTGCGCGAGCGCGGCCCGATGCCGCCGCACGCGGCGGCCGCGGTGCTCGCCCCGGTCCTGCGCGGGCTGGCCGTGGCGCATCACGCCGGGCTGGTGCACCGCGACATCAAGCCCGAGAACGTCCTGATCTCGACCGAGGGCGACGTCAAGATCGCCGACTTCGGCCTGGTGCGTGCGGTCGCCGAAGCCAAGATCACCTCCACCAGCGTGATCCTGGGGACGGCGGCGTACCTGTCACCCGAGCAGGTCAGGGATGGGACCGCCGATCCCCGCAGCGACGTCTACGCGGTCGGCATCCTCACCTACGAGCTGCTCACCGGCACCACCCCGTTCACCGGCGACAGTGCGCTCGCTGTGGCCTACCAGCGGATGGACCACGACGTGCCCGCCCCCGGCACGGTGATCCCCGGCGTGCCTGCGCTGTTCGACGATCTGGTGCTGCACGCCACCGCGCGCGACCCGGCCGCGCGCTATGCCGACGCGTCACAGATGGCCGACGACCTCGACGAGATCGTCGACGCACTCGGCCTGCCGCCGTTCCGGGTGCCGGCACCCCGTCGCCCGACCCACAGCGGGCCGGGGACAGCGTTGGCCGGGCCGCCGTCGGCTGCGCCCCAAGCCCAGCAGCCCCGCGGTCGGACCCGGGCACTCGACCGTGCCGACTGGGCGCACAACGAACCCGAATACCCGCCGCCGGCAACGCAGTTCGCGGGCATCGACCTCGATGAGTTTCACTGGGCGCGGCAACGCGGCAAGCGCGCGCTGCTGTTCTGGACGGTGGCCGTGCTGACGCTGACGGGTGTGATCGCCGCAGCGGCGTGGACCGTCGGCAGCAACCTCGGCAACCTCATCTGAGGCGCGCGGTCGGCGCGCGACGCTAGTCGCGCAACATCTCCGCGACGAGGAACGCCAACTCGAGGCTCTGCTGGGTGTTGAGCCGCGGATCGCAGGCGGTCTCGTAGCGACCTCCGAGGTCGGTGTCCGAGATGTCCTGTGCACCGCCGAGGCACTCTGTGACGTTCTCGCCGGTGATCTCGACGTGGATGCCCCCGGGGTGGGTGCCCAGTGCCCGGTGCACCTCGAAGTAGCCCTGCACCTCGTCGACGATCCGGTCGAAGTGGCGGGTCTTGTAGCCGGTGGAGGACTCGTGGGTGTTGCCGTGCATCGGATCGCACTGCCAGATCACCTGATGGCCGGTGGCCTGCACCTTCTCGATGATCGGCGGCAGCAGGTCGCGCACCTTGTTGTTGCCCATCCGGGTGACCAGCGTGAGCCGGCCCGGAACGTTGTTCGGGTCGAGCCGCTCGACGTACTCGACCGCCAGTTCCGGGGTCATCGTCGGCCCCAGCTTGACCCCGATCGGGTTGGCGATCACCTCGGCGAAGGCGATGTGCGCCCCGTCGAGCTGGCGGGTGCGCTCCCCGATCCACACGTAGTGCGCCGACAGGTCGTAGAGGACGGGCTCGGTCGCCCCGTTCTCCCCGAGCCGCAGCATCGCGCGCTCGTAGTCGAGCACCAGCGCCTCGTGGCTGGCGTAGATCTCGGCGGTCTGCAGGTTGCGGTCGTCGACGCCGCACGCGCTCATGAAGGTCAACGCGCGGTCGATCTCGCCGGCCAGCGCCTCGTAGCGGGCACCGGCGGGCGAGGTGCGGACGAATTCCCGGTTCCAGTCGTGCACGGCGTGCAGCGACGCCAGGCCCGACGCCGTCAGCGCCCGGACCAGGTTCATCGCCGCGCTGGCATTGGCGTAGGCGCGCACCAGGCGCGACGGGTCGTGCTCGCGGGCGGCGGCGTCGGGCGCGAAGCCGTTGACCATGTCTCCGCGGTAGGACTTCAGGCCCAGTGCGTCGATGTCCGACGAGCGCGGCTTGGCGTACTGGCCGGCGATGCGGGCGACCTTGACCACCGGCATGCTGGCGCCGTAGGTGAGCACCACCGCCATCTGCAGCAGTGCCCGGATGTTGGCCCGGATGTGGGGCTCGGTGTTGTCGACGAAGGTCTCGGCGCAGTCGCCGCCCTGCAGCAAAAACGCCTCACCGCGCGCCACGTCGGCCAGTAGGCCCTTGAGCCGCTCGATCTCTGCGGGCACGGTCACCGGCGGGACGCTCTCGAGCACGGTGCGCATGGTGCGGGCCTGATCGGCATCCCAGCTGGGCTGCTGCACGGCCGGCTTGGCCAGCGCCGCGTCGAGCCGGTGCCGCAGGTCATCGGGCAGCGGCGGCAGCGCAGGCAGCTGGTCGATGGGTACGTCGACGGTCCAGTTCACCCATTCATGGTAACGGCCCCGGACATGTGGTTTTCACCGCTGGGCGGGTGCTCGGCGGGTCCTCATCCCGTGGTCATCAGCTGGAATCGCCGCAGGTTGTGCCGGGCGTCGACGAGTGCGTCATGGGCATCGCGCGGACGCGGCGGCATCCGCGGCGAGCCGCGCTCCTCCCAGAACTGCCGCAGTTCGCGGGTGAAACGTGGGATGGCGGGCGGGAGATCGGTCATCGGCCCCCACAGCTGGCACAGCACCACGTGGTCGTAGGCACCGACCCAGGCCCACAGCTCGATGGGTTCGTTGCCGTCGACGCCGAGGAAGTCCTCGAGGTCGGACCGGATCCGCCTGCGCGAGCGCCACGCCTGCGAGGCGGGCGGCGGCAGCTTGGGCAGCACGTGCTTGCGCACCCAGCTGCCCGCCTGCTCCGGATTGAACTCCGTTGACACAGCATAGTATTCGCGGCCATCCTCGGCGGCCACGCCGATCGAGATCAGCTCGATCGTGCGGCCGTTGTCGATGAACTCCGTGTCGTAGAAGTAGCGCACTAAGCGGGTTCCTTCTCGATTGCCCGCTCCCTCGGCGCAGGGGCGGCATGGATCTCGCGGTCCAGCTGCTCGTCGACCTTGGCGTCGTCGGGGAACTTGGGCATGCCCGCGATCGCGTCCTGAAGCCACAGCTTGGCCTGCACGACCGGCCTGCGCAGCCACCGCTCCCGTTCCAGCGCGCGGTGCATCTTGCGGGGCCGGTTGGTGTACCGCCACCGAGCCCACGGCGCGTGCGGCCGGGACAGCCGGACGGCGCCGACGACCAGCAGAGGTGTGATGAACATCCCGACCAGGCCGGTCCACACCTTGCCCTTGAGCAGCACGATGATCGCCAGCAGCAACGTCAGCACCGCGACGCCGACGACGAAGGCGCGAGCGGCCAGGGTCTGGTCGTTGCGCCAGATGTGGATGTCGAAGAACGACAGCGGGTTGAAGCCCATGATCAGCAGGCCTGCGACCGCCACCGCCGCGAACACCGCGTCGACCGACGTGCGGCCGTCCTCGGCCCAATACACGTCCTGCAGGTGAAGGATCAACGCGAACTCGTCGAGAACCAGTGCGGCGCCGATGCCGAAAAAAACTGCGGCGACCGTGAATTCGGTGACTCCACCGTCGACGGCGAGCGTCACCATAGTCACGCCGGACACCATGACCAGGATCACACCGATCACCACGTGGTGGATGTGGAGCCCGTCACCTGTGCCGATGTTGCGCGGCTGCCACCACTTGCGCGGCGCATCGCTGTCGGCATGGCGGCGGATGTAGCGCACGATCGTGCGGGTGACGAAGAACGTCACGATGAAAGCCACCAGGCAGAAGGCGAGCGGCAGCCGCCCCGGCGGGATGGCGAAGTCGAAGTCGAGGTCCGCGCGCACGCAGCGAACTTACGCCGACCGGCACGTGTCGCGCCCGGGATAGCAGCGGACGCGCCGGACGGCCCGGATAGTCTGGTCGGCGACATGAGTATTTGGCGGTCGCCCGGCGGCGCTGGTTGGGGGCAAACGCTGGCCTGGCGGGTGTTCCAGCTGCTGGTCGTGGCGGCATTGGCCTGGGCCGGCTGGCGCTTGCTCGGCCGGGCGCCCTACCGCATCGACGTCGACGTCTACCGGATGGGCGGACAGGCCTGGCTGGACGGACGGCCGCTGTACGCCGATGGCGCCATGTTCGCCACCCAGGGTGGCCTGGACCTGCCGTTCACCTATCCCCCGCTGGCCGCCGTCCTGTTCTCCCCGCTTGCGCTGTTGTCGCTGGACGTGGCGAGCGCGGTGATCACCGCGACGACGCTGATACTGCTGGTCGTCGCGCTGACGATCCTGCTGACCCGGCTGGAGGTGTGGCCGCAGCCGCCGCTCGGCAAGAGCAGAGTGACCAGTGAACCCGCATGGCTGCGCCGCACGTGGCTGGCGGCCGCGATCGTCGCCCCCGCGGTGATCCTCCTGGAGCCCATCCGGTCCAATTTCGACTTCGGCCAGATCAACGTCGTGCTGATGACCCTGGTGATCGCGGACTGCGTGCCGCGCCGGACGCCCTGGCCCCGCGGGATGCTGCTCGGCCTCGCGATCGCCCTCAAGCTCACCCCCGCGGTGTTCCTGCTGTACTTCCTGCTGCGCCGCGACGTCCGCGCGCTGCTTGTCACCGCCGTGTCGGCGGCTGCGGCCACGCTGCTCGGAGCGGCGTTCGCCTGGAGCGACTCGCTGGAGTACTGGACCGAGACGGTGCGCAACACCGACCGCATCGGCACCGCGACACTGAACACCAACCAGAACATCGCGGGCGCCCTGGCCCGGCTCGGACTGGGTGAGGGCCCCCAATTCGTGCTGTGGCTGCTGGCGTGCTTCGCGGTGCTGGCGCTGACCGTGTTCGCCGTGCGCCGGGTGCTGCGTGCCGACCAACCCGTACTGGCACTGATGTGCGTGGCGATGTTCGGGTTGGTGGTCTCACCGGTGTCGTGGTCGCATCACTGGGTGTGGGCCCTGCCGACGCTCGTGGTCTCGGCCGTCGTCGCCTACCGGTTGCGGAATGCGGCCCTGGCGGTGGTCGCGGCGGCGGGCCTGCCGTTGATGGTGTGGACGCCGATCGTGCTCATGCCCGAACACCGCGAGACCGCGGCCTCGCTGTGGCGGCAACTGATCGGCGGCTCTTACGTGTGGTGGGCCGTCGCGGTGATCTTGGCGACCGCGACGGTTTCGGTGCGCACTGCGCGGCGCGCCGACGGCATGGTCGACGCCACGCCCGTGCCCGCGGTCAACTAACCCGCGGTGTCTGATTCACCGGGTCAGCCGGCGGCTACCTCCGGCATCCGCGCCGAGGGTTTGTCCGACCCGTCGGCCTTGCCCTCCTTGACGTCTGCCGCGTAGAGGTCGACGTACTCCTGACCGGACAGCTGCATCAGCTCGTACATCACCTCGTCGATCACGGCCCGCTCGATGAAGCGGTTGCCCGCGAGCCCCTCGAAGCGGCTGAAGTCCATCGGCGTGCCGAACTTCACCTTCACCCGGCCGAACCGCCACATCTTGCTGCCCGGCGGGTTGACGGCGTCGGTTCCGATCATCGCGACCGGGATCACCGGCACCCCGGTCTCCAGCGCCAGCCGCGCCAGCCCGGTCTTGCCCTTGTAGAGCCTGCCGTCCGGTGAGCGCGTGCCCTCGGGATACATCCCCAGCAGCTTGCCCTCATCGAGGATGCGCTGCGCGGTCGTCAGCGCGCTCTGGGCGCTGTCGGCGTCGGTGCGGTCGATCGGCACCTGCCCCGCGACGGTGTAGAACCAGCGGGTGAACCAGCCCTTGACCCCGGTTCCGGTGAAGTACTCGGCCTTGGCGAGGAACGTGATCCTGCGCTTGACCACCAACGGCAAATAGAAGCTGTCGGCGACGGCGAGGTGATTACTGGCCAGAATCGCAGGACCGTCCTGCGGAACATAGTCCAGCCCTTCGACTTTCGGCCGGCCCAGCAACGACAGCAACGGGCCCATGAAGATGTATTTGAACAGCCAGTACCACATGGGCCCTCCCGGTGATCGAACACTCGACGGAAGTGTTCTGCGACAACTTTACCCACGCACTGTGGATGCGACCACAAACCGGGGCTTACTCCTCGACGACGACGGGAATGTGCTGATACCGGCCGGGCGGAGGCGGCTCGTCACCGGCCGGTGGCGGTGGGGACGGGGGCCCGTCCGGCGGTTCGTCCGGACCGCGCGGCTCTGCGCGGTCGGGGCCGTCTGCGCCGTCTACGACCGCCCTGATCACCGTCAGCAATGCAACGCTGTGCTCGGCGACGATCGTCAGCAACGGGTGCTGCTCGCCGGCGACCAGCGCAGCGAGGGCGCACACGGGGCAGTACACCTGCTGGCACTTGCCCGCCCCGCCCGACAGCGCCCGCGCCGCAGCCAACCGCACGGCCGGGTCGAGTTTGTCCAGCACCGCCTGAGCCAACTGCCGCAGTTCCGGACCGATCTCGGGGTGGGGCCCACTCACTTCGGCCACACCTCCGGATTCGGTCGGAAACGTACGGTCAGCTCGGCGCCTCGCAGCTGCGCGTCCACCACGATGCACCGACGTAGCACGGACGCCAGTCGCACGCGGCGCCGCAAGCCGCCCGCACCGATGATCAGATCATCGTCGACCCGGCCCAGCGCCAAGCCGGAACGGTCGACCTGCGGCAACTCTAGCCGCAACCGGTAGATCGCTTCGAGCCCCGACCCGGACTCGCGGTCGACGACCGGATGCAGCGGTGCCGGGGGCGGCGCACCGTCGCGGCGGCGCGAGCTGTCGAGCAGTTCACCCAGCGCCTTGGACCCGATCGGTTCGCCGGCCAGATGGGGCACCAGGACCAGTTGCAAGTCGCCGATAGCCGCGTCGAGCTCGTCGAGCACCGACCGCTGCTCGGAGATTCGCTCGGTGTACCAGTCGAAGGCCGGGTGGCTCGGCAGATTGCGGTATTCGTACGAATCATCCTGGACCAGAACCTGGTTCACGATCAATTCGGCGACCCTGACCCCCATCAACGCCAGGGAACCCAGCGTCCGCACCGCCTCGGCGGCCACCACCCGCTCGGCCGTCATCACCAGGTGTGCGCTCACCGCCGAGCCGTCGGTGAGCAGCGCGGAGAGCCGTTCGGTGCCCGCCCCGATGCCCTCGAGCAGGCCGACGACAGCCGCGGTGCGCGGATCGTCGGCGTTGGTGGACAGCCGGCGATGCCGGGGCCACGCCCGCTCCAGGTAGAGGGCGAACGTCGCTGGCAGGGTGAGCATGCGAAGCGCGTCGGCCGTCGACGCGCAGTCGACGACGACGTGGTCCCACTGCCCGCATTTCGCCAGCTCGCCGACCTCGTGCAGGCCGAGCACCTCCTGGATGCCGGGCAGCGCCGAAAGCTCCTCAGGGGCAACGCTTCCCAATTCCGAATGGGGGAACTTGGACGACAGCAGGCCGGCGACCTCCCGCCACCGCGCCTCGAGCAGCGCGAGGGTGTCGAGGGCCAGGGCGTCGAGTGACCCGCCGCCCGTCTCCGCCCGGCCGGTGTCGAGGTCGGCGAGCACGCGGGTGGGCTGACGCAGTCCGGTGGGTGTGACCGTCGTGCCGAGCACGTCGCCGATGGAGTGCGCCTGGTCGGTCGAGACGAGCAACACCCGCTTCCCCGCGCGTGCATCCCGCACGGCGGTGGCGGTCGCCAACGTGGACTTGCCTACCCCGCCCTTGCCGACGAACAGGCTGATGCCGGCGGCATCGGTCAGCTCACTCAGCCTCGGCTCGTTTCTTCAGATCCTTCAACGCGGTGTCGGTGAGCCTGCGCTCGGCCTTGCGCTTGAGCAGCCCGATCATCGGGATGATCAGATCCACCGACAGCTCGTAGGTGACATCGGTTCCAGATCCCTTCGGCGCCAACCGGTATGCGCCCTCCAGGGACCTAAGCAGTGAACTCGACACCAGGCTCCACGTCACCGACTTGTGGTCCGGTGGCCAGACGTAGGACAGCACCATAGTGTCCTTGAGCACCGCGGCGTCCAACACGAGCCGAGCGGTCTTCGGGTAACCCTGCGCGTCGGCCTCGAGCACTTCTGCTTCCTTGTACTCGGCTACCCAGTCCGGGTATGAGCCGATGTCGGCGATGACGTCCATCACCGTCGACGGATCCGCGTCGATGAAAATGGTCTGCGCCGTTTTGTCCGCCACGTGGAAAATCTACCCTTCCTGTAGTTGGTGCGGCCGAAGTATCAGGCCAGCCGCGAGACGCCGACCGGACGGGTGGCCTCGAGCCGCTGTTTGACCTCGAACGCCATGTTCTTGCCTGCGACCCGGCGCCGGTGGTTCATCTTCGCCAGGTTCATCCTGGCCAGCTGCCAGGCCGCCGCACCCGACGGCTCGGCGTGCAGGAAGTAGTGCAGGATCACCCCGTCCAGCTTCGGCTCGAGCCAGATCTCCATGGTCCCGATGAGTGCGCCGGTGACGGTCCATCGATGCCCCTTGTCACCCCGGTCCTCGACCACGGTCAAGCGCAGATCGGGCCACCAGCGGCGCCAGCTCGCCGGGTCCGCGACATAGCGGCCGACCTCGACGGGATCAGCGGCCACGAAGGTCTCGTCCGCGATCTGGATGCTGTACATGGGCTACCAGCTTCACATACGGCCGGACCCCGGGTCTTGACCTGTTGCCCTGACCAAGGGCCCTAACCGGCGTGATCAGCGCCGACTAGGCTGTATGCGGCAGAGCCGCCGGACAGCGAGAGGCCGAATCGTGCGTGAATTCAGTGAGCCCGCTTCGTTCACCGTGGGCGAGCGCGACCACGTCGCCAGTTCCGTGTTCGCCCATGAACGCGATGACCCCGAGCACGTGATCTTCCAGCGCCTCGTCGACGGCGCCTGGCAGGACGTGACATGCAGGCAGGCCGCCGACGAGATCCGCTCCGCGGCGCTGGGTCTGATCGCACACGGCGTCGAGCCCGGCGACCGCGTGGCGATCCTGTCGTCGACCCGTTACGAGTGGGTCATCCTCGACTACGCGATCCTCGCCGTCGGCGCCGTAACCGTGCCCATCTACGAGACCTCGGCACCCGAGCAGGTGCGGTGGGTGCTGGAGGACTCGGGCGCCGTGCTGGCGTTCGTCGAGATCGAGGCGCACGCGCTGATGGTCAAGGAACTGCTCGACGAGCTGCCCGCCCTGCGCGAGGTGGCGGTCATCGAGTCGGCGGGCCCGGCAGCGCTGGACACCCTGGCCGACGCCGGTGCGGCCGCGGACGCAGCGGAACTCGACCGGCGGTTGGCCGGCATCAGGTCGGCGGATCCGGCCACGCTCATCTACACATCGGGCACCACCGGCCGGCCGAAGGGCTGCCAGCTCACGCACTCCAACCTGCTCAGCGAGATCCACGGGGCCTCGGACTGCTTCCCCACCCTGTTGCGCAAGGGCGAGCGACTGCTGGTGTTCCTGCCGCTGGCCCACGTACTTGCGCGGGCACTGTCGATGACCGCCTTCGCCAACGGCGTGACGCTCGGCTACACCAGCGACATCAAGAACCTGGTCCCGATGTTCGGCCTGTTCCAGCCGACCGTCATCGTCTCGGTGCCGCGGGTGTTCGAGAAGGTCTACAACACAGCCGAATTGAGTGCGCAGGACAGCGGGAAGGGCGCGATCTTCGCCAAGGCCGCCCAGACCGCGATCGACTGGAGCAAGGCTCAGGACAGCGGCGGCCCGGGCTTGCTACTGCGGGCCAAACACGCCGTGTTCGACCGACTGGTCTACGGCAAGCTGCGCGCCGCCACCGGTGGCAGATGTCGCGCGTCCATCTCCGGCGGCGCGCCGTTGGGTGCGCGACTGGGTCACTTCTACCGCGGCATCGGGCTGACGATCTACGAGGGCTACGGCCTCACCGAGACCAGCGCCGCCATCACGGTCAACCGGATGGACGAGCTCAGGGTCGGCACTGTCGGGAAGTTGTTGCCGGGCAACAGCATGGCGATCGCCGATGACGGAGAGCTGCTGGTGCGCGGCGCGGTGGTGTTCGGCGGTTACTGGCGCAACCAGACCGCCACCGACGAGGCCATCGTGAACGGCTGGTTCCACACCGGTGACCTCGGCAGTGTCGACGACGACGGCTTCCTGTCGATCGTCGGGCGCAAGAAGGAGATCATCGTGACCGCGGGCGGCAAGAACGTCGCGCCCGCCGTCCTCGAGGACCAGCTGCGGGCCCACCCGCTGATCAGCCAGGCCATGGCGGTGGGCGACGACAAGCCGTTCATCGCGGCGCTGGTCGCCGTCGACCCGGAGGCCTTCGACGTGTGGAAGCAGCACCACGGCAAGGCGGACACCGCATCGGTGCAGGACCTGGCTTCCGATCCGGATCTGGTCGCCGAGATAGACCGGGCCGTGAAGGAGGCCAATCAGGCGGTGTCAAAGGCGGAGGCGATCCGCAAGTTCCGCATCCTGCCGGTCGACTTCACCGTGCTCACCGGAGAACTGACACCCACTTTGAAGGTGAAGCGCAAGGTCGTCGCGGACAAGTTCGCCGCCGAGATCGAGGCGCTGTACGAGAAGGGTTAGAGCAGCCCGGCGAGCCGCTCGGCCTGGGTGTGCCACTGCCAGTTGTCGACCACCCAGCGTCGGCCGGCCGCCCCCATCCGGGCCGCTGAGTCCGGGTCGGCGAGCAGGTCACCTACCGCAGCGGCGATGGCGCCGACGTCCCAGCCGTCCACGACGACGCCGGTTTCGCCCCCCAGGACCGTCTCGGGCGCCCCGCCCGAGCGACCGGCGACCACCGGCACCCCGCTCGCGGACGCCTCCAAATAGACGATGCCCAGACCCTCGACGTCCAGGCCGGCCCCCCGGGTCCGGCACGGCATGGCGAACACGTCGGCCATCGCGTGGTGAGCGGGCAGTTCGTCACCGGGCACGCCCTCGGTGAACACCACGTGCTCGGCTACGCCGAAGCTGTGGGCCAACCGGCGCAGGGCGTCCCGGTACGGGCCGCCGCCGACGACGACGAGCGCCGCGCCGGGCACCCGCTGCCGGATCGCGGGCAGCGCGCGGATCAGCATGTCCTGGCCCTTGCGGGGCACCAACCGGGACACGCACACCACGACAGGCCGATGGCCCAGCCGGTAGCGGGCACGCAGCTCGGCGCGGGCCACCTCATCAGGGGCGAATCGGTCGGTGTCCACTCCGGGCGGCAGGTGCTCGAGCGCGGCGTGCGCCCCGAAGGCCGAGGCGAACCGGCGGCGGGTGTAGCGGCTGATGTAAGTGACCACATCGGTGCTCGAGCCGATGCGGCGCAGCGCCGTTCGCGCCACCGGCAGCATCGACCACCCGACCTCGTGGCCGTGGGTGCTGGCGATCACCCGGTGTGCCCCGGCGTCGCGGGCCAGCGGCGCCATCAACGCCAGCGGCGCGGCTGCGCCGAACCACACCGTCTCAGCCTGGTTTCGCTGTATCAACCGCTTCATCCGCCCCATCACCGACGGTTCGGGGAGCATCAGCGTGCCCGGGTGACGCACCACCTCGTAGGGAACGTGACGGTCGAAGTCCTCGGCACCCTTCCACCTCGGGGCGTACACCGTAACCGTGTGCTCGCCTGCGGCGACCAGATGGTCCACCAACTCCTGCAGGTAGGACTGGATGCCACCGCGGCGCGGCGGAAAGTCGTTGGAGACCAGCAGAACCCGGCTCACGTCAGCCAGACGCCCACTGCCGCCACTGCGCCAGCAGGGTTGCAGGCTCCGCCCCTAGGGTGTCGAGCGCCGCCGTCGACACGTCGGGATGCCCCTGGCCGCATGCCCGCACATAGAAGTCGCGCAGTGCCGCGGTGCCGTAGCGGTCGGCGACGAACCGGGCGAACCACCACGCCCGGTCATAGGCCAGGGAGCGGTCGGGGCCGGACATCTCGGCGTCGGTCGGCAGGGCGAGCAGGGCGGCGTCCGGGGGCGCTGCCGCCGGCCGGGCGACGAAGTCGGCGACACCCTCGGTGAGCCACCGCGGAGCGTCGGCGGCTGTCGCGGCCCGGGCCGCATAGTGGAACAGCTCGTGGCGCACCACGGTCCGCAGCGCGGCATCACTCATCCGGGTGGCGCCGGGCGCGAACACGATGCGCTCGGCGGTGGTGGTGGCCGCGGTGTGCAGGTCGCCGCCGCCCACCGCGGCGAATTGCTGGTCGGTCGCCGCGGCGACGATCGTCACCTGGCGTGGCCAGTGGGCGCCCCAGAAAGCGGTGACCGCCGCTGCGGCGGCGGGCAACTCCGCGACGACGCGGTCGAGCAGCGCCGTGGTGCGCAGACCACCCAGCCCGATCAGCCGCGCGGTGCGGCCGTCGCCCAGCGTGGTGGCCGTCGAGGCCGCGCTCGGCGTGGTCAGGGAGGCCGGTGTGGCGACCGTGGGACCCGGCGCGATGTCGGAGCGCCCGACGATCAGCAGCGCGCAGATCAACTCGGTGACGAGCAGCGCGGCCAGCCGGGTTCTGCTCCGACGGCGGTCAGTAACGGCGGACGTTGTAGATCGGCGCATTGTCGACCGGTGCAACCCGCACCGGCGTGCCGTACGTCGAGGCGTGCACCATCATGCCGTCGCCGATGTAGATCGCCGTGTGCGAGGCGTCGGAGTAGTAGTTCACCACGTCACCCGGCTGCATCTGGTCGGTCGAGACCGGCTGACCGCCGCTGGCCAACGCCTGGCTGGAGTGCGGCAGCGAGATGCCCGCCTGCTGGAACGCCCACTGGACCAGCCCGGAGCAGTCGAACGCGTTCGGGCCCGACCCGCCCCACGAGTACGGCGATCCGATCCGGCTCAGCGCGGCCTGGATGACGGTCGCCGAGTGGCCACCCGAGGGCGGCGCGACATCGCCCGGCGGGACGGCTCCGGGTAGGCCAGGGGCGCCCGGCGGCGCGGCCAGGATCGCGGGGTCGCCACCCGGTGGCACCGGCGCGGCGGCAGCCGGGGGCGCGGGCGGCAGCGCGGCCAGGGCTTCGCGCTGGTTCGGCGTCAACGCCTCGTACTGCGACTTGACGACGGCGATCTGGATCTGCAGTCGGCTCTGCTTGGACTGCAGGTCAGCGCGCACGGCGGCGGCCTGTTCGGCCGCGGTCTTGGCCTCGGCGGCCGACTTCGCCGACGCCTCCCTGGCCAACGCGGCCTGCCTGCCGATCTCGCGGAAACTCTTCATCTGTGCCGACATCTCGTCGGCCATCACCCGCTGCACCGACAACTGGTCGATGAGGCCCTGCGGCGACTTGGCGGTCAGCATCGCGTCCAACCCGTCGGTGCGACCACCCATGTACTGCGCGGCCGCGACCTTGTTCACGGCGACCTGGAAGGTCTCCAGCTGCGAATGGGCGGCGTCTGCGGCGGCGACGTCAGCCGCGTGTTTGGTCTCCGCAGTGCGTTGAATCGCCAGCTTGTTGTCCAGATCGAGCTGGGCGGAGTGCATCGCCTCGGTGGTCTGCTCGGCCTGGCGCGACAACTCGTTGAGTTTTGCCAGCGCATCATCGGCCGGGTCGGCCTGCACAATGCCAGTGAACATGCCCGCGAGAAGGGTGATACCGACAATCGCACCCACACCGGGTCGTCGGAGCCCGCGTTCGGTCAAGCGCGTAAAGCCGAGCCTCAAGATTTGCGTCCTCAAACTTCCGTGACGAAGCCGTGTCGACTGCTCTTAGGTCTCAGACAGGTTACGAAACGGCATCGGGCTTGTCCAACAGAAGACGCAAATTTAACAGCCGCACCGGAAACCGATATCAACGGCCACGTCAGGAGCGTGTCGTCACGCCACTCCGGAATCGCCAGGCCGGTGAATCGGAACCAGCCGCAACCGGGGCGCCAGCCCGACGTCGGCGAGCACCTCCAGTGCGCGACGTTCATCGTCGAGCAGCGTGTCCGGAACCCCGAGCAGGACGCTGACCACGCAGTCCTGACATCCGGCTCCCCGGACCGCGCAGTCGTCGCAGTCGATCTTCACCGTGCCCACCATGGCTCCTCTCGGTCGGTGCTGTCCGCACGGTATCGGGGCACACCGACATTCCAGCCGCCGCAGACACCCCGCGTGGCAACCCGCCGATGTCGGTGCCGTTTCCTACCGTCAGCGCATGGGCCAGCTCAGCTTCGCGGACGTCGATCCGCGAGCTGACCTGTCGCTGCGGGAGACGACGTTCGTCGTCGTGGACCTGGAGACCACCGGCGGGCGCGCCTCGGGCGAGCACCACGACGCCATCACCGAGATCGGCGCGGTCAAGGTGCGCGGCGGCACGGTGCTCGGCGAGCTGGCCACGCTGGTGGACCCCGGGCGCAGCATCCCCCCGCAGATCGTGGCGCTCACCGGGATCACCACGGCGATGGTCTGCGACGCGCCGCGGATCGAGTCGGTGCTGCCCGCCTTCCTCGAGTTCGCCCGGGGCGCGGTGCTGGTCGCCCACAACGCGGGCTTCGACGTGGGGTTCCTGCGCGCGGCCGCCGAACGCTGCGACATCGCCTGGCCCAAACCGCCGGTGCTGTGCACGGTGAAGTTGGCGCGCCGGGTGCTGTCGCGCGACGAGGCGCCCAGCGTGCGACTGTCGGCGCTCGCCCGGCTGTTCGGTGCGTCCACCACCCCGACGCACCGCGCCCTCGACGACGCCAGGGCGACGGTCGACGTGCTGCACGGGCTCATCGAACGCGTCGGCAACCAGGGCATCCACACCTACACCGACCTGCGCTCCTATCTGCCCGATGTGACCCCGGCCCAGCGGCGCAACCGGCAACTGGCCGCCGGGCTGCCGCACCGTCCCGGCGTCTATCTGTTCCGCGGCCCCGGCGCCGAGGTGCTCTACGTCGGCACCGCAGTCGACCTGCGCAGACGGGTCGGCCAGTACTTCAACGGCGCCGACTCGCGCACTCGCATCAAGGAGATGGCCTCGCTGGCCACCGCCGTCGACCACGTCGAATGCGCGCACGACCTGGAGGCGGGCGTGCGCGAACTGCGGCTGCTGGCCGCCCACGCGCCGCCGTACAACCGCCGCTCGAAGTTCCCGCAGCGGTGGTGGTGGGTGGCGCTGACCGACGAGGCGTTCCCGCGGTTCTCCGTGGTGCGCTCACCCAAACGCGACGCGGTGATCGGGCCGTTCCGGGCGCGCTCCGACGCGGTCGACACGGCCGCGCTGCTGGCGCGGTTCACCCGAGTCCGCACGTGCACCAATCGGCTGGGCCGCGGTGTGCGGCACGGCCCGTCGTGTCCGGAACGCGAGCTGTCGCCGTGCCCGGCGCCGCGCGACGTCACCGCCGCCGAGTACGTCGACATCGTCTCGCGCGCCACCGATCTCATCGCCGGCCGGGACGGCCGGGCGCTGACCGACGTGCTGAACCACATCGCCGGCCTTGCCGAGCGCGGCCGCTACGAGACCGCCGCGCGGCTGCGCGACCACGCCGCCACCGCGCTCGACGTGTTGTGGCGCGGGCAGCGGCTTAGGGCGCTGGCCGGAATCGCCGAGTTGGTCGCTGCCCGCCCGGACGGCGCGGGCGGTTGGCACCTGGCGGTCGTCCGGCACGGTCAGCTGGCCGCCGCGGGCAACGCCGCGCGCGGAGTGCCGCCGATGCCGGTGGTCGACGCCATATGCGCAGGCGCACAGGCGGTTCTGCCGTCCGAGGCGCCGCTGTACGGCGCGCTGGTCGAGGAGACGGCGCTCATCGCGCGCTGGTTGCAGCAGCCGGGCGTGCGCATCGTGCGCAGCACGGACGGCTACTGCTCACCGGTCCACGCGGCGGGCAGGTGGGCGGCGTGGGCGGAGTCGGCGCGCTCGGCCCGGCTGGCCGCCGAGCAGCTCGAAAGAACAGGCCTATCAAGCTTTCTGGGTGAACCGCACCCAACGCGCGAGGAGCTGTTCGGCCGCCCCCGAGTCGATGGCCTCGGCCGCCTTGGCCAGCCCCTGCTCCCAGGCCGGCACCCATTTGGCGTCGCTGGCTAGCCCCGCGTGCGCCACCATCGCGCCCGCGGCGTTGAGGATCACCGCATCGCGCACCGCGCCCGTCGCGCCGCCGAGCACCGCGCGCACCTCGGCGGCGTTGGACTCGGCGTCGCCGCCCACCAGTTCCGAGAGTTCGGCGCGCTTGAACCCGAAGGCGGCCGGATCGAATGTCAGCCGCTCGACGGTGCCGGACTGCACCCGCCAGATGGTGCTCGTGGTGGTCGTGGTCAGTTCGTCGAGACCGTCGTCGCCGTGCACCACCAGCACGCTGGACCGGCGGGTGGCGAATACGCCGGCCATCACCTCGGCCAGGTCGGCCCACGCACACCCGATCAGGCCCGCCCGCGGCGACGCCGGATTCGTCAGGGGCCCAAGGAGATTGAACACCGTCGGCACGCCGATCTCACGGCGCACCACACCGGCGTGCCGATAGGACGGATGGAACTGCGGCGCAAAGGCGAAGCCGATCCCGACCTCGGCGACGCTGCGGGCGACGGCGTCGGAACCGAGGTCGATGCGCACCCCGAGCGCCTCGAGGGTGTCGGCCCCGCCTGACAGCGACGATGCCGCCCGATTGCCGTGCTTGATCACCGGCACGCCTGCCGCGGCCACCACGATGGCGGCCATCGTGGACAGGTTCACGGTGTTCGACCCGTCGCCGCCGGTGCCCACGACGTCGACGGTGTCGGTGCCGATCTGATCGGTCGGCACCCGTCGCGCGTGCTTGAGCATGATGTCGGCCAGCTCGGTCACCTCCGCCGACGTCGGTCGCTTCATCTTCATCGCGACGCCGAACGCCGCGATCTGGGCGGGGGTCGCCGACCCGGTCATGATCTGGTCCATCGCCCAGGCCGCCTGGCCCGTCGCGAGGGACCGTCCGACGGTGAGTCGGCCCAGCACCCGGGGCCAGGCGAACGGATCAGCATTTTCGGTCGAATCCACCACGTGATTATTACGAAACTGCCGACCCGGGTGGAGATCGACAACTACAAAGCGTCATACTTGCCTCTGTGACGAGCGCTGTAGGGACCTCGGGAACCGCAATCACGTCGCGAGTACATTCGCTGAACCGGCCCAACATGGTCAGCGTTGGCACGATCGTGTGGCTGTCCAGCGAGTTGATGTTCTTTGCCGGGCTGTTCGCGATGTATTTCGTCGCGCGTTCGCAGGCGGGCGGCGAATGGCCGCCGCCGCCGACCGAACTGAACCTGGCGCTGGCCGTGCCGGTGACCGTGGTGCTGATCGCCTCGTCGTTCACCTGTCAGATGGGCGTGTTCGCCGCCGAGCGCGGCGACGTGTTCGGCCTGCGCCGCTGGTATGTCGTCACGTTCCTGATGGGCGCGTTCTTCGTCGGTGGTCAGATGTACGAGTACTACCACCTGGTGCACGAGGGCACGACGTTGTCGAGCAGCGCCTACGGGTCGGTGTTCTACCTTGCCACCGGCTTTCACGCCCTGCACGTGACCGGCGGCCTCATCGCCTTCCTCTATCTGCTGGCCCGGACACGGATGAGCAAGTTCACCCCGGCGCAGGCCACCGCCGCGATCGTCGTCTCGTACTACTGGCACTTCGTGGACATCGTGTGGATCGCGCTGTTCGCCGTCATCTATTTCGTCCGTTGAGAAAGGGTCCGATGACCGACAAGTCCCGCCGCCGGCTCCGCAGGCGCCTGTCCGCGGCAGTGCTGCTGCTGGTCGGACTCGGTGTCGCCGGTGTCCTCGCGACCACGTTCACGCCGACGCCCCAGGTGGCGGTCGCCGACCAGTCCCAGTCGGCGCTGCTGCGCACGGGCCAGCAACTGTTCGAGACGTCGTGCGTGTCCTGTCACGGCATCAATCTGCAGGGCGTCGCCGACCGCGGACCCAGCCTCATCGGCGTCGGCGAGGCAGCGGTGTTCTTCCAGGTGTCCACGGGACGCATGCCGGCCGAACGCAACGAGGCCCAGGCCCCGCAGAAGCCGCCGGAGTTCTCCCCCGAACAGGTCGATGCCCTCGGCGCCTATGTCCAGGCCAACGGCGGCGGGCCGGTGGTCCCCCGCGACGAGAACGGTCAAGTGGCCGAAGCATCGCTGATCGGCGACGACGTCGCCCGCGGTGGCGACCTGTTCCGGCTCAACTGCGCGTCGTGCCACAACTTCACCGGCAAGGGCGGTGCGCTGTCTTCGGGTAAGTACGCCCCCGACCTCGGTGAGGCCACGCCCGCGGAGATCTACACGGCGATGCTGACCGGTCCGCAGAACATGCCGAAGTTCTCCGACCGGCAGCTGAGCCCGGATGAGAAGCGAGACATCGTCGCCTACGTGCGTGAATCGGCGGAGACGCCGAGCTACGGCGGCTACGGTCTCGGTGGATTCGGCCCCACTTCCGAGGGCATGGCGGCCTGGATCATCGGCATGGTGGCAGTCATCGCGGCGGCCCTGTGGATCGGAGCGCGAGCATGACCGAGCGACACGGAGACGGATCGTCCGTGAACCCGGACAACCCCGACGGCGCTGACGTCGCGCCCAAGGGCACCGACGCTCCCGGCCACGCGGGCGTGCCGGGTCAGCCCACCGACGCCGAACTGGCGAAGATGTCCCGCGAGGAACTGGTCGAACTCGGCGGCAGGCTCGACGGCGTCGAAATCGTCTACAAGGAAGACCGCTGGCCGGTCGCGGGCACCAAGGCCGAGAAGCGCGCCGGGCGCACGGTCTCGTACTGGCTTCTGCTTGGCGGCTTCGCGGGCCTGGCACTGCTGCTGGTGTTCATCTTCTGGCCCTGGGAGTACAAGCCGTACGGCTCCGAGGGCGAGTTCATCTACAGCCTGGCCACCCCCCTGTACGGGCTGACCTTCGGCCTGTCGATCCTGGCCATCGGCATCGGCGCGGTGCTGTACCAGAAGAAGTTCATCCCCGAGGAGATCTCCATTCAGGAGCGCCACGACGGCCGCTCCCCCGAGATCCAACGCAAGACCGCCGTCGCGAACCTGACCGACGCGCTCGAGGGTTCGACGATCAAGCGCCGCAAGCTCGTCGGCCTGTCGCTGGGCATCGGCCTCGGCGCCTTCGGCCTCGGCACGCTGGTGGCCTTCGCCGGTGGCCTGATCAAGAACCCGTGGAAGCCCGTCGTCACGACCGCCGACGGCAAGAAGGCCGTGCTGTGGACGACGGGATGGACGCCCCGCTACGAGGGCGATACCATCTTTCTGGCGCGGGCCACCGGTCGGCCCGGTGAGTCGCCATTCGTCAAGATGCGGCCCGAGGACATCGACGCCGGCGGCATGGAGACCGTGTTCCCGTGGCGGGAGTCCGACGGCGACGGCACCACCGTCGAGTCGAGCCACCACCTCGCCGAGATCGCGATGGGGGTGCGCAATCCGGTCATGCTGATCCGTATCAAAGCCCAGGACGCGGCGAAGGTGGTCAAGCGCAAGGGCCAGGAGAGCTTCAACTTCGGCGATCTGTACGCCTACACGAAGGTCTGCTCGCACCTCGGTTGTCCGGCATCGCTCTACGAGCAGCAGACCTACCGCATCCTCTGTCCGTGCCACCAGTCGCAGTTCGACGCACTGCATTTCGCCAAACCCATATTCGGCCCGGCTGCGCGCGCGTTGGCGCAGTTGCCCATCACCATTGACCAGGACGGGTATCTGGTCGCCAACGGCGACTTCGTCGAGCCCGTGGGTCCGGCATTCTGGGAACGGAAGACAACATGAGTCCGACACTGCCAAAGCCCCCGAGCGCAGCCAAGATCGCCGCCGCCCAAGGCGAAGCGATCGACTCGCGATATCACCCGTCGGCGGCGGTGCGGCGACAACTGAACAAGGTGTTCCCGACCCACTGGTCCTTCCTGCTGGGCGAGATCGCGTTGTACAGCTTCATCGTCCTGCTCATCACGGGCGTGTACCTGACGCTGTTCTTCGACCCGTCGATGGCCGAGGTCACCTACGACGGCGTCTACCAACCGCTGCGCGGCGTGCAGATGTCGAAGGCCTACCAGACGACGTTGGACATCAGCTTCGAGGTCCGCGGCGGACTGTTCGTGCGCCAGGTACACCACTGGGCGGCACTGCTGTTCGCCGCGGCGATCATGGTGCACCTCGCACGCATCTTCTTCACCGGGGCGTTCCGCCGCCCGCGCGAGGCGAACTGGGTGATCGGCTCACTGCTGTTGATCCTGGCGATGTTCGAGGGCTACTTCGGCTACTCGCTGCCCGACGACCTGCTGTCCGGCATCGGCCTGCGCGCCGCGATGAGCTCGATCACGCTGGGCATGCCGGTCATCGGCACCTGGTTGCACTGGGCGCTGTTCGGCGGTGATTTCCCTTGCGGCGGCGTCGGTTACACCTGCACGGAAGTCGGCATCTGGATTCCCCGAATGTACGCCCTGCACATCTTGTTGATACCAGGGATCATCCTCGCGCTCATCGGCGTTCACCTGGCACTGGTGTGGTTCCAGAAGCACACCCAGTTCCCCGGCCCCGGCCGCACCGAGAAGAACGTGGTGGGCGTGCGCGTCATGCCGGTGTTCGCCGTCAAGTCGGGGGCGTTCTTCGCGATGACCGTCGGCGTCCTGGGCCTGATGGGAGGTCTGCTGCAGATCAACCCGATCTGGAACCTGGGCCCGTACCGGCCCTCTCAGGTGTCGGCGGGCAGCCAGCCGGACTTTTACATGATGTGGACCGAGGGTGCGGCTCGCATCTTCCCGCCGTGGGAGATCTACCTCGGCAACTACACCATCCCCGCTCCCGTCTGGGTGGCGCTGTTCATGGGCCTGGTGTTCATCCTGTTGATCGCCTGGCCGTTCATCGAACGGAAGCTATCCGGTGACGACGCACACCACAATCTGCTGCAGCGGCCCCGCGACGCCCCGGTGCGCACCGCCTTCGGCGCGGCGGCCATCGGCCTGTACATGGTGCTGACGCTGAGCGCGATGAACGACATCATCGCGCTGAAGTTCTTCATCTCGCTGAACGCGACCACGTGGATCGGCCGCATCGGCATGGTCGTGGTGCCCACCATCGTGTACTACATCGCCTACCGGTGGGCTGTCGGCCTGCAGCGCAGCGACCGCGAGGTTCTCGAGCACGGCATCGAGACGGGCATCATCAAGCGCCTGCCGCACGGCGCCTACATCGAACTGCATCAGCCGCTGGGCCCGGTCGACGAGCACGGCCACCCACTGCCGCTGCCGTACCAGGGCGCTGCCCTGCCGAAGCGGATGAACAAGCTCGGCTCTGCCGGAGCGCCGGGTAGCGGCAGCTTCCTGTCCGCCGACCCGATCGAAGAGCATGCGGCGATCACCGAGGCGGAGCACGCCGGCGAGCGTAAGGCGCTCACCGCGCTGGCCGAGCATCAGGCCCGCAACGGTTCGAACGGTCACGGCAACGGGTCGTCGAACGGGCACGGCAACGGTCAGCACTGACCACCCGCCGGAGCTGAAGAGCTACGCGGCCGGCTGATCCAGCTGGGCGCGTAGCTCTTTCAGGTAGAACCACGGAACGGCGGGCATCGCCAGCGTCACCAACGCGGCCAGCGCGTAGCACACCCACGCGACCACGGTGCTGTCGACGGCCATCAAATAGGTGCCCACGCCGATGGCGACCATGGCGATGCCGATCGCACACGCGATCGCCAGTGCACAGCGCAACGACACCTGGTCCGCGGCCGCTGACGTGGGTTCGGGATCCTCCGGGGTGCGCAGGGCGCGCGGCGCGGCATACGAGGCGCCCTGGCCGCTTCTGGCCGCCGGCACCCCGATTTTCTCGGTCGTCGCCGGTTCGGCTGCCGGGTCCTGGGTTCGACCTGATGCCGGGCGGGCCGCCGGTTGCGTGCCGGACGGGCCCGCCTCGGCGGCCATTGCCTCGCGCCGCGCCCTCAGCAGCAGCGGCACTGCACCGGCGATGACCACGGCCGAGATGCCGATCACGGCATAGAGCAGCCAGGGTGTCCCGGCCTCGCCGGACGGCTCCGTGCGGCCTTGCCCGAGGTCCACCAGCGCGACGGTGGCGGCGACACCCGCGCCGAGTGCGATCAGCCAGATCGCCGCGCAGGAGCCGAGCAGGATGCGGTCGGTGCGGTCCAGTCCGTTGTGGTCCAGCATGGGGGTCAGCCGGGCGCGACCTGAGGCGTCGGTGTCGTAGGCCATCAGCAGCTGGTCTGCGCGGCGTTGTTGGTATTCGACGACAGCACCGTCCCGTCGCTGGTGGTGATCGAGCAGTTGAGCCTGCTGACCAGGAACAGGCTCGACGCCTGGACCGAGCCCACCTCGGACTGCGAGATCGGCGTCACGGTCAGCGACCAGGGAATGTAGACGTTGCGCTGAGTGCGGCTGCGTCCTGACGCGTCGATGTAGGTCACGGTGATGATGTCTCCAGGTGCCTTGGTTCCGGTCACCGAGTAGGTGACCTGGCGCGGGCCCGCCCGTGTCGTCGTGGTAGGTGCCGGCGGCGGGGGCGGTGGGGTGCTTTCGGGGGCCGGCGGCGGCGGTGGCTCGATGGGCGCCGGCGGCGGAGGCGGCGGTGGCGGCTCCTGAGTGACCGTGACGGTCTCCGGCGGCGGAGGCGGCGGTTCCTCGGTCGGCGGCGGTGGTGGCGGCGGCGGCGTCGTCGTGGTGATCTCGTCCTGCACCGGCGGCTTGACGGTGGTGGTGGAGGTCTGCGGGGTGGCCAGATTGGAGGTGTCGGTGCGGGTCACGAGCACCGACACCGACGCCACCAGCGCGACGGCGGCGACGATGGCCACCACTCCGACCACCCAGGGCCACCGGGGCGGGTCCGGCTGTTCGACGACCTCGGTCGGTTCGTAGCTGTCGTAGTCGTAGAGCGACGAGTCGGCGGGCACGTACGGGCCGCTCATGAACTGCTCGGACTCCGGAGCCGAATACGCCTGAGAGAACGTCTCCGACTCGCTGGCGCCGGGCCCGGCCTGCTCGCCGGCGCCTGCACCCGGCTCCTGCTCTGGAAGATCCGCCCCGTCGTCACCCGGGGGATTCGGCCCGCTCATCTACGCCTATCCTTCTCGACTACTCAACCGGCGCGACACGCCCCAACAAGCGGCTGACCGTGCCCCGGCAACACTACCCAACGCCACAAAGACGATGAATCGCAGCGCGGGGCGCGGGCGAAGTGGTGGCCCGATTGTGACCTTTCCCGCCCGGGCGACGCCCACGAAGCGGGAGCGGCGTCGGTCAGTGCTTCTCGGGGCCGGTGTAGTACTCGAACACCAGGCCGCCCACCGTCGTGAGCACGAAGGCGATGCCCGCCACGATCAGCCACGGCAGCCACAGCGCGACGCCGACGGCGGTGATCGAGGCCGACAGCGCAATGAACACCGGCCACCAGCTGTGCGGGCTGAAGAAGCCCAGCTCACCGGCCCCGTCGCTGATCTCGGCGTCCTCGTAGTCCTCGGGCCTGGTGTCGAGACGGCGGGCGACGAACCGGAAGAAGGTGCCGGTGATGAGCGTCAGGCCGGCCGTCATGACCAGTGCTGTGGTGCCTGCCCACTCGACGCCACCCTCGCCGAACGTCGCGGTCAACCCGCCGTAGACCACGGAGGACAGCACGAAGAACGCCGTCAGGAACTCGAACAGTCTGGCTTCGATATGCATGTGTGGTGGTCCCTACTCGCTCGCCTGGGCCAGCTGAGGCGCCAGCTCGCCGCGACGGGTGTCGAACGGCTCGGTGGTCACGGCCCTCGGCGGCTGGTTGATGGCCAGCAGGGCCTCGGCGTTGGTCCGGCCCTCCCTGCGCAGCTGCATGTAGGCCTTGAAGTCGTTGGGCTGCACCACCCGCAACTCGAAGTTCATCATCGAGTGGAAAGTGCCGCACAGCTCCGCACACCGGCCGACGAACGCGCCGGTCTGGTTGATCTCGCTGATCTGGAAGGTGTAGTCGGAGTTGTTGGCCTCCGGGTTGGGATACACGTCGCGCTTGAACAGGAACTCCGGCACCCAGAACGCATGGGCCACGTCGGCGGAGGCCAGGTGGAACTCGATGCGCTTGCCGGACGGCACCACCAGCACCGGAATCTCGTTGGAGGTGCCCAGCGTCTCGATCTTGGTGAAGTTCAGGTAGCTGCGGTCCTCGGGGTTCATGCCCGCGATCGCGCCGTACTCGCCACCGTGGGGCCCCTCGGCGCCCTCGGGTCCGGACGCGACGGCTTCCTGACGTCCCGGGTCCACACCGTCGTAGGTGAAGGTGCCGTCGGCGTAGTTCACGCCCAGGTAGCCGAACTTCCAGTTCCACTGGAACGCCGTGACGTCGACGACGACCTCGGGGTTGGGGTCCTCCTCGAGCATCCGTTCCTGCACCACCACGGTGAAGTAGAACAGCACCGAGATGATCAGGAACGGGATGACCGTCAGCGTGAGCTCCAACGGCATGTTGTAGCCGAACTGACGCGGCAGTTCCGTGTCGGTCTTCTTCCTGCGGTGGAACGCCGAGGTCCAGAAGATCAGGCCGTAGACGATGGCGCCGACCACCAGTGCTGCGATCAGCGACCCGATCCACAGTTCACGGTTGAGGTGCGCTTCCGGAGTGATGCCGTTCGGCCAGCCCAGGCCCAGCACCTCCGACCAGCTACAACCGCTGAGCAGCAGCGCCGTACCACCCAGGACGATTGACAGTGCCGCCTTGCGCGCCACCGCGTTGCGCCCGCGAGGTGTCACGTGGAAGCCTCCTAGAAATCGGTGTCGCGCGACCGCGCCACGTCCGTGCTTCGAAGCGAATACTACGCAGCGTAGACCACCGCCGAGTGCCGGTCTCGACACACCTCCGCCTTCCGCTTCACAGGTCCGCGCCGCTTTGCGCTCCCCGCGGGCGCATTGGGCATACTTGGCGCCGTGTGCGGACTGCTGGCCCTGGTGCGTGACCCGTCCGCTGAGCCGTCCGGCGGGCTGATCGAGGCGGTATCGGGCGCCTCGCACCTGATGCGCCACCGCGGACCCGACGAACCGGGTACCTGGGCCGACGACCCCGAGCGCCCGGCCACCGTGTTGGGGTTCAACCGGCTGTCGATCATCGACATCGCCCACAGTCACCAGCCGTTGCGCTGGGGCCCGCCGGAGGCGCCGGACCGCTACGTGCTGGTGTTCAACGGCGAGATCTACAACTACCTCGAGTTGCGCGACGAACTGCGCACCCGGCACGGCGCGGAGTTCACCACCGACGGCGACGGCGAAGCGATCATCGTCGCCTACCACCACTGGGGCACCGATGCGCTGACGCGGCTGCGCGGCATGTTCGCGTTCGCGCTGTGGGACACCGTCGCCGGTGAGTTGTTCTGTGCCCGGGATCCTTTCGGCATCAAGCCGCTGTACATGGCGACCGGTCCGGGGGGCACCGCGGTCGGCAGCGAGAAGAAGTGCCTGCTGGACCTGGCGGACACGCTGGGCATCGATCTGACCGTCGACGTGCGCGCCGTCCAGCACTACACCGTGCTGCAGTACGTCCCGGAACCGGAGAGCCTGCACACCGGCATCCGACGGCTGGAGTCGGGCAGCTACGCCCGGATTCGTCCCGGCGAGCAACCGCGGGTGACCCGCTACTTCACCCCCCGGTTCGCCGCGGTGCCGTTCACCTCATCTTCTGGGGAGGGCGAGCAGGCACGCTACGACGAGATCACCGCCGTCCTGGAGGACTCGGTGGCCAAGCACATGCGCGCCGACGTGACCGTGGGCGCGTTCCTGTCCGGTGGCATCGACTCCACCGCGATCGCGGCGCTGGCGATGAGGCACAACCCGCGGCTGATCACCTTCACCACCGGCTTCGAACGCGAGGGGTTCTCCGAGGTGGACGTGGCCGTCGCGTCGGCAGAGGCGATCGGCGCACGCCACGTCACCAAGGTGGTCAACCAGGCCGAGTTCGTCGCCGCGCTGCCCGAGATCGTCTGGTACCTCGACGAGCCGGTGGCCGACCCGGCGCTGGTGCCGCTGTTCTTCATCGCCCGCGAAGCCCGCAAGCACGTCAAGGTGGTGCTCTCCGGCGAGGGCGCCGACGAACTGTTCGGCGGCTACACCATCTACCGCGAGCCGTTGTCGCTGCGGCCGTTCGAGTACCTGCCCAAGCCGGTGCGACGGTCGCTGGGCCGGGCGTCGCGGCCGCTGCCCGAGGGCATGCGCGGGAAGAGCCTGCTGCACCGCGGGTCACTCACCCTCGAGGAGCGCTACTACGGCAACGCGCGCAGTTTCTCCGACGCCCAACTGCGCGCCGTGCTGCCCGGCTTCCGCCAGGAGTGGACGCACACCGACGTCACTGCGCCGGTGTACGCGGAATCGGCAGGCTGGGACCCGGTTGCACGCATGCAGCACGTCGACCTGTTCACCTGGCTGCGAGGCGACATCCTGGTCAAGGCCGACAAGATGACCATGGCCAATTCGCTCGAGCTGCGGGTCCCGTTCTTGGACCCCGAGGTGTTCGCGGTCGCCTCACGCCTACCGTTCGACCGCAAGATCACCAGAACGACGACGAAGTTCGCGCTCCGGCGAGCCCTGGAACCCATCGTGCCCGCCCATGTGCTCAACCGCCCGAAACTGGGCTTCCCGGTGCCGATCCGGCACTGGCTGCGCGCGGGCGAGCTGCTGGACTGGGCCCACGGGATGGTCGGCGCGTCGCAGGCGGGTGAGCTGGTCGACCTGGCCGCAGTGCGCACCATGCTCGACGAACACCGGAACGGGACCAGCGATCACAGCCGACGGCTGTGGACCGTGCTGATCTTCATGCTGTGGCACGCGATCTTCGTCGAGCGCAGCATCAGCCCGGTGATCCGCGAGCCGCACTACCCCGTGCAGCTCTAAGCGAGCGCGCGGGCGATCTCGTCGCCGGCGTCGGCGCCGTACGCGTCGGAGAGCCGCTGCAGCGCCTCCTCGGGGTTCCAGCTCCACTCCTGGGGTCCGGGCGCCTCGAACACCAGCACGGCGACCAGCGACGCCAGTTGGGCCGACCGCTCAAGGCTCAGCCCGGCGCTGCGGCCGGTGAGGAAGCCGGCGCGGAATGCGTCACCGATCCCGGTGGGGTCGGCCTGCCGCTTCTCCGGGACCACGTCGATGTGGATGAAGGTGCCATCGGAGCTGACCAGGTCGACGCCCTTGGGTCCCAGGGTGGTGACCCGCAGCCCGATCTGGCTCATCACCTGCGCCTCGCTCCAGCCCGACTTCTGCAGCAGCAGATCCCACTCGTAGTCGTTGGTGAAAAGGTAGGCCGCACCGTCGATCAGTCGGCGGATCTCCTCGCCGGACAGGCGCGCCAGCTGCTGGGAGGGGTCCGCGGCGAACGCCAGGCCGAGCTTGCGGCACTCCTCGGTGTGCAGGAACATCGCCTCCGGGTCGTTGGCGCCGATGATCACCAGCTCCGGGGTGCCGATCCGCTTGACGACCTCGGCGAGGGCGATGTCGCGTGCCTGCGACATCGCGCCCGGGTAGAACGACGCGATCTGGGCCATGGCGTCGTCGGTGGTGCAGACGAACCGCGCGGTGTAGGCGGTCTCGGAGACCAGCACGCTCTCGGTGTCCACGTTCACCGACTCCAGCCAGCTGCGGTAATCGTCGAAGTCGCGGCCGACCGCACCGATCAGGGCCACATCGCCGCCGAGCACGCCGATCGCGAACGCCATGTTGCCTGCGACGCCGCCGCGGTGCACCACCAGATCGTCGACCAGGAAGCTCAGCGAGACCTTCTGCAGATGCTCGGGCAGCAGTTGCTCGGAGAACTTGCCGGGAAACCGCATCAAATGGTCGGTCGCGATCGATCCGGTCACCGCGATGGTCACGAATAGTCACCTTTCATCGTCGAGTCGTGGCGGAGCTTCGGTGCGCTAACCTGCCTACGAACGCCCGTCCGCCACTGTAGACAGGCACTTTCCGCCACACATCTCCGGGGAGCAAATCCATGACCGGCCCGTACCCGCCCGAATACGGCGCCGGACCGAACGGCCCGCAAATGTATCCGCCGTCGGTCCCCTACCCGGAGAACGTGCCCTCGGCCTACCCGGGCATGCTTCCGCCGCCGGTGCCGTATCGCAAGCGCAGGCGGTGGCCGGCCGTCGTGGGCGCGGGGGTGGCGGTGCTGGCGATCGCGGGCACGGTGCTGGCGATCGTGTTCGCCGGCGGGGACGACGAGACACCGCGCACCGGGGCCCTGACCGATGAGTCGGCGACGGCCGCGATCCAGGAGTATCTGGATGCGTTGATCAACGGCGACGACGAGACCATCGCGCGCCACACGCTGTGCGGCCTTTTCGACGCGGTGAAGGAGAAGCGTTCCGACCTGGCGCTGGCCGGTCTGTCCAGCGACGCATTCCGCAAGCAGTACGACAGCGCCGAGGTGACGTCCATCGACAAGGTGGTGCGACCGTCGCCGAATCAGGCCCAGGTGCTCTTCTCGATGCGGGTGGAACCGGCCAGCGGCTCGCGCCGCGGCCAATCGGAACCCAGGGAGCAGCAGGCCGTGGCCCAGCTACTCACCCAGGACAACGAGATACTGGTGTGCTCGTACCTACCGCGTACGGGCGGTCAGTTCTGACCCGCTCGGATCAGTTGAACGAATCGCCGCAGGCGCACGAACCCGTGGCGTTGGGATTGTCGATCGTGAAGCCCTGCTTCTCGATGGTGTCGACGAAGTCGATCGTCGCGCCCTGCACGTACGGCGCGCTCATGCGGTCCACGGTCAGGTTCACACCGCCGAACTCGGCGGTCAGGTCGCCGTCGAGCGCCCGGTCGTCGAAGAACAGGTTGTAGCGCAGACCGGCGCAACCGCCCGGCTGCACGGCGATGCGCAGGGCCAGATCGTCGCGGCCCTCCTGGTCCAGCAGCGCCTTGGCCTTGGCGGCAGCGGCGTCGGTCAGGATCACACCATGGGTGGCGGTGGCCGTCCCGTCCTGCGAAGCCGACTGTTCCTGAACTGTCATTAGGTCTCCTGTAAAGCCTCATCGTGTGGGGCGTACTCGTTCAACGGTACCTCTTCTCGCCGCTATTCCCGAGATCGTCCCCAGGCCGCGATCGGCCGCATCCGCGGAAGTAACCTGGCAGGTGTGAACCTGCTGGGCCGCAAGAGCAAGAAACCCAACGAGCCGGACCCGGACACCGATGTGTCCGAGGATGTGTCCGAGATCACCGCCGAGGCCGGACCCCAGGACGACGGCAAGGCGGGCACCACGGCGCCCAAGGGCAGGCCGACACCCAAACGCAACCAGGCCGCCCGAAAGCGCGGCCCGGTGGCTCCCGCCCCGATGACCGCCGCCGAGGCGCGGCGGCGCCGCAAGGAAATGCGCACCAAGATGACCCGCGAGGAGCGCAAGGCCGACAAGTTCGCCCGCCGCGAGGAGATGTCGACACGCCGCGAGAAGATGATGGCCGGCGAGGAGGCCTACCTGCTGCCGCGCGACCGCGGTCCGGTCCGGCGCTACGTGCGCGATGTGGTCGACGCCCGGCGCAACGTGCTCGGATTGTTCATGCCGTCCGCGCTCGGCCTGGTCTTCGTGATGCTCGCCGTGCCCTCGGTCCAGGTGCAAGCCTTCCTGTCCCCCGCAATGCTGCTGCTCGTGATCGTGATGGTGGTCGACGGCTTCATCGTCGGGCGCAAGGTCAACCGCCTGGTCGACGCCAAGTTCCCGGACAACACCGAAACCGGCTGGCGATTGGGCTTCTACGCGGCCAGCCGCGCATCGCAACTGCGGCGGATGCGGGCGCCGCGCCCGCAGGTGAACCGCGGCGACAAGGTCGCCTGAACCCGGTGCGCACCCTGGTGCTCGGCGGCATCCGCTCGGGCAAGTCGCGGTGGGCCGAGGACGCGTTGATGGGCGAGGTCGCCGACGGCGCGGCGCTGCGCTACGTGGCCACCGGGCCCACGCCCGACGACGACACCGACTGGGCCGCCCGGGTGGCCGCCCACCGGGAGCGCAGACAGCACCGCTGGGCCACGGTCGAAAGCGCCGATGTGGCAGCGCAGTTGCGCGCCGATCCGGTGCCGACACTGGTCGACGACGCAGGCGCCTGGCTGACCGCCACGATGGACCGCTCGGGGGCGTGGCACGGGGCCGCGGTCACCGCGCAGACCGACGACCTGGTGGATGCGGTGGGTGCGTTCGCCGTCCCGTTGGTGATCGTCAGCCCGGAGGTCGGGCTGACCGTGGTGCCCGCCAGTGCGGCCGGTCGCCGGTTCGCCGACGAACTGGGCACGCTGAACCAGCGCCTGGCCGGCGTGTGCGAGCGGGTGGTGCTGGTGATCGCGGGGCAGGCCGTCTCGGTCAAGGAGCCGGTGTGACCGAGTCTCCCTCGATGGATCCGCCGGAGTTTCCGCCGATCGGTCCGCCCGACGCCGGCGCGGGCGCCGCCGCGCGGGCCCGCCAGGACCGGCTCACCAAGCCGCCCGGATCGCTGGGCAGGCTGGAAGACCTGGCGGTGTGGGTGGCCTCGTGCCAGGGCAGCTGCCCGCCGCGACCGTTCGAGCGGGCCCGGGTGGTGGTCTTCGCCGGCGACCACGGGGTGGCAACGGCAGGCGTCTCGGCGTATCCGGCCGAGGTCACCGCACAGATGGTGGCCAATTTCGCGGTCGGCGGGGCCGCGATCAACATCGTGGCCGAGGCGGCCGGTGCGACGGTGCGGGTGGCCGACATCGCCGTCGACGCCGATACTTCCGGCCCGGTCGCCGCGCACAAGGTGCGTCGCGGCAGCGGCAACATCGCCGTCGAGGACGCGTTGAGTCTCGATGAGGCAGCCGCCGCGATCAAGGCGGGCCGCCGCATCGCCGACGAAGAGGTCGACGCCGGCGCCGACGTGTTGATCGCCGGTGACATGGGCATCGGAAACACAACGCCGGCAACGACATTGATCGCCGCGCTGGCAGACTGCGAACCAGTGGCCGTCGTGGGCCGCGGTACGGGAATCGACGACGCCGGATGGGCCCGAAAGACCGCCGCGGTGCGCGACGCGCTGTACCGCAGCCGAAACAGTCGCACCGATCCCGTTGCGCTGCTGCGTATCTGCGGCGGTGCGGACCTGGCGGCGATCGCGGGCTTCTGCGCGCAGGCCGCGGTGCGCCGCACTCCCCTGCTGCTCGACGGCCTGGTGGTCACGGCGGCGGCACTGGTCGCCGAACGCATGGCGCCGGGGGCGCGCCAGTGGTGGCAGGCGGGTCACCGGTCCACCGAGCCGGCCCACGCCGTCGCGTTGGACCGGTTGGGCCTCGAACCGATCGTCGATCTGGGCATGCGACTCGGCGAAGGTACCGGTGCGGCGATAGCCCTGCCCATCGTCGGAGCCGCGATCGCCACGCTGACGTCGATGGCGACGTTCGACGAGGCGGGCATCAGCCGCGCGGGCGAGGAACAATAGGACCGCCGTGTTCGGTTCGCTCGCTTCGGCTTTCGCATTCGGCACGGTGGCTCCGGTCCGCAGCTCGGTGGCCGTCGGCCGCGGCGCACTGACGGCCCTGCCCGCAGTCGGGCTGGCGCTCGGTGCGCTGGCCGCCGCGACGTTGTGGGCCGCGCAGTGGGCGTTCGACATGGGCCCGCTGGCGGGACTGCTCGCGGTGGCGGTGGTGCTAATGGCCACCCGCGGGCTGCACATGGACGGGCTGGCGGACACCGCCGACGGGCTGGGCTGTTACGGGCCCCCGGACCGGGCGCTGGCCGCGATGCGCGACGGCTCCGCGGGCCCGTTCGGGGTGGCGTCGGTGGTGGTCGTGATCGTGGCGCAGGCGCTGGCCTTCAGTGAGCTCAGCGCGGCCGGCGTGGTGACGGCGGTGGCGGCCGGCCGGGTGGCGGCGGTCGTGGCGTGCAGGCCCGGGGTGCCGGCCGCGGCGGGCAGTTCACTCGGCGCGCGGGTCGCCGGGACCCAGCCGCTCGGGGTGGTGGCGGCCTGGGTCGTCGCCGTGGCGGCGCTGGCCGCGCTCGCCGGTCCGCGCCTCTGGCAGGGCCCGGTGGCCGTCGCGGTCGGTTTGGGTTGCGGTGCGCTGATGGTGGCCCACTGCGTGCGCCGGTTCGGCGGCCTCACCGGTGACGTGCTGGGTGCCGCGATCGAGGTGACGACGACGGTCGCCGCACTAGGCCTGGCGATCCGCTAGGGGAACCGCTTCAGACAGCGGTCCTCGTCGCCGAGCACCCCGCTGCGGAAGGCATCGACCCTGGAAAAGCCGGAGGGCACCGTTTCGCCGTTCACATCGCTGGCGACGAGCCCGTTGCTGAGCAGGCCGGTCACTGCTTCATCGAGGTCGCCCGCGGTCAGCGTGATCGGCAGGTCGTCGGAGTTGCCGCCTCCCTCCGCCAGCAGCGTGGTGGCCACCCCCGTCAGGCACGCGGTGCGCATCGCCGCCGTCGGGTTGTCCAGGGTCAGACCCTGTTCCTTCTGAATGGCCAGCATGTAGCGCGAGGCCAGAATCGAATAGGCACTGTTGTCTCCGGCCAGCACCATCGAGTCGCCTGGATCCTCGAACGACTCGCCGACGGTCCGCAGTTCGGCCAGATCCACCGAAATGGTGTTGGTGGCCGGGCAATACGACACCGGCGGGCTCGGGTCGGCGTCCGCGCACGACTCCGGAGACCGCTCGAATTCCAGCCGGGGCTCGTCGTCCGGTGCGAACAGGATGTTCAGCGCATCCACTACCGACGTCACCGACTCCTCGCTGACCGGCAACTCGCCGGTTTCGTCTTCGGGCAACAGGACCGGCAGGTTGCCGCGCCGTTGCACGATCTCTTCTTCGTCGATCGCCGTGCACGCCGCAGCGCCGTTCGTGAAGCCCATCTGAAACGCAGTGACACGCTCGAACGCCGAGCCGTGGTCGGTGCTGCCGGGAGTGACCTCGTCGGCGCTCATCGGCTCATCACGAATCGAAACCGTCGCCGCCAGCACATCATTGAGGCCGTCGCTCGTGTTCAGGGTGAATCGCGGTGAGCTGCCCTCGGCGACCCACCGCATGTACACCCCGGTGAGGCAATCGGCCTGCTGCTCAGACACCAGTGTCGGTGTGCGGCGGCCGACCAGGCCGGCTTGTCGCTGAACGGAGTGGCCGTATTCGTGTGCGATGACTTTCACAACGCCCATGTCGCCGAACGACCTGCGCAGACCCGGTAACAACACGCCGCGGTCCCAGCCGATGATGTCCTGGGATTCGCAGAAGAAGGCGTTGACGAAACCCTCGGTGTCCTCGCCGCAGATCACTATTCCGGGTCGCTCGGTGGCGTCGTACGACACGATTTCGTCCACCGGGGTGAACTCGTCGCCGAACTCGGTGCCGAACGCCTCTTCCCAGAACTCCTCGACGTCGCTGGTCGCACTCGCTGCGAGCTCGTCTACGCCGCCACCGTCGGAATTCACCGGCTCCCGGGTCGGTGGCGGGGCGTCCTGATGTAGCCCGTTGGGGCCGTCGGTCACAGCCAACCCCGCGACGAGGAACGGATTGTTCAGGCTGGACACCGCCTCACCGTCAACTTCTGCGGAGCAGGAGCCGAGCGCCAGTACTCCGACACTCGCCAGCACCGCGCCGATGCGGCTCACATCACCACCACGAAAGGTATTTGGGTGCGCGGCCGCAGAACCATGGCGGGAGTTCGCCGCTACTGGGCTCGGGCGGTGTCGGCCGCGTTGTCGATGATGGTCGTCGCTATCGTCTCGGCTTCACCTGCGCTGCCGCCGCAATCGCGTGCCTCGGCGACCAGATTCGACACCACGCCCATTGCGTGGGAACAGTCGGAGTTGGGAAAGGCGATCGTCACCGAGACCACGTCTTCCCGAGGATTGCCGACATCACGGATGTCTATCGCGATGTCGGTCCCGTCATCGAGGGTCCGGTCCAGCGAGGTGTTCGCGCACTCCTGCCACTGTCTCACCGAGTCGTCGAAGAACTGCCTGGCCCGATCGGCGGAGGAGAAGAGCACGACGGTCTGGGTGATGAGGCTCTCGGCCTGGTCCTCGTCCTCCAACTCTTCTCGGCGCTGTGCGGTGACTCCACTGCCCCGATAGACCCGCTCCTCGCCGTCGAAGACCACCCCCAGGCAGTCCCGATCGGATACCACGTCGGCGGTGTCGGCCAGCTCCTCACCCTCGAACGTGACTCTCGCGTCCGGTCCCCCGACGATTTCGTTGATCTGTCGTTCGCTCAGCAGCAGCCGGTCAAGCGAGGATTCGGACAGCTCGGGCACCGGCGGGTCGCCGGTGAACCGGTCTACCAGAGAACAGCCGCTCAGCACCAACCCGACGACCACTGCCACCGCTCCTGCGGGAACCGTCGATCGTCGACCACTGGACGCGTTGCCAGCAGGGGGGCGACGCGCAAGGCCGACACCCAAGTGCGGCAACTCTTTTCGCTCGGCCGTCCTCATCGGCCCCGCCTTCCCGCCGGCAACGCCAATCAGGATAGCGACTCCCCGCGGGCGGTGCACGTGGTTGACCGGTAAACACCGCGCACTTCGCGGCACATGACCGCCGGTGGTCACAGTTGTTCGACACCGCGTCCCCGGCGGCTCAGGTCAGCATAAACGCATGCGCAAGCGCAATCATCAGAAATGCGTACATCCGCGGCACGGCCGCCGTGGCTGCGGGCGCGACATGCGCAAGAAACTCGACGCGATGCCGCACCTCATGCTGATCCGGTTGACAAAGACCAAAGAACCCGACTCGGATCGTGAAGCCGGGAATCGCTTCTGCCTGCACACCGAACCTGTTGCCGACTTACCCCTCTGGCCCTTCTGGCCGCAGCGCTGGCCCAGTGTCGGCCCCGAACCCCAGGTGTGCCCGTGGAGACAGGCGTTCGTGACGGTTATGTTCCGATTCTCGTGTCCCGTGACAATCCGAAGCAGGATGTTCGCCGAGGCGTTAGGGTGCGCGACAGCACCTGGTATTGACGACGAAAGTGACACCAGTGGAGATCGGGGTCCCGGACGTAAGTGCCTCCCAGAAGATCGGTGAGGGCGGCTTCGGCGTCGTCTACCAGGCACGCCAGGATTCCTTTGGGGGTCGAACCGTCGCGGTCAAGGTGCTGACCAACGTCGATCTGAACGCCGCCGCGCAGCAGCGGTTCGCGCGCGAGCTTCGTGCGATCGGTTCGCTCTCGGGGCACCCCAACATCGTCACGGTGTATTCGCACGGCACGACCGATTCCGGCGCTCCGTACCTGGTGATGGAGTTTTGCGAGCAGGGTTCCTACGGGGATGCGTTGCGCAAGGGCCGTCGCTTCTCCTGGGAAGAGGCCGTCGACGTGGCAGTAACTGTCGCGGGCGCCCTGGAGGTCTCGCATCGGGCCGGAATCGTCCATCGGGATGTAAAGCCGGACAACATATTGATTGACGGGTACGGCGCGGCGAAGCTGGCCGATTTCGGGATCGCCCGTGCGGCCGATGTGACATCCATGACCGCACAGGGGACATTCGTCGGTTCAGCGGCCTATGCCGCCCCGGAGATCGTGCTGGGCGAGGAGCCCTCGCCGGCAAGTGATGTCTACGCCTTGGCCGCAACCATGCACGCGTTGATCACCGGCGAGTCGCCGTTCGCCCGAGACACCGACACCACGATCATCCCGATGCTTCATCGGATCACCACCGACCCGCCGCCTCGTCTGCACGGCCACGGGGTGCCACCGCAGGTGGCCGATGTGGTGGTGCGGGCGATGGCCAAGAACCCGGCCGAACGCCCCGCCTCATGCGCGGACTTCGCCAACGAACTGCGCTCGGCCGCTCAGCAGGCCGGGGCGCACGGTGGTGAACCGGACCCCGCTTCGCTGAGCCCGCCGGGCGGGCAGGAGGCGGCGGACGCCACCAGGGTGGCGCCCATTGCCCCCCCGGTGCCAGGCACGAGCGGACCGCCCTGGACCGGTGGACCACCCTCGGCACCGACCTGGCCGGCCAATCCGGCGGCCGGACAGCCTGGCGGCTTTCTGCCGTCGCATCAGGTGCCGCCGCATCAGCCGCCACCCGGCGGCTATGTCGCGCCGCATCAGCCCCCAGCCAGTGGCCCACAACACCCCACGAAGCGGTCCCGCAAGTCGTTACTAATCGGCCTCGGCGTCGCCGCGGCCGTGCTCATCGCCGCCGTGATCGGCGGTGTTCTGGCGTTCCGCGGCGGGTCCGGCCCGGCGACTCCAACCGGCACCGCGTCGGCTCTGCCGGACGATGAGGCCGCGGACCAGCTGCTGTTGACCGCCACCGACGTGAACAACGCGGGCACCGATTGGGAACAGTCCCCCAACACCAATGCCGTCAACCCCAGCGGCGCCTTCTGCAACACGACTCTGAAAACGCTGCCGCGCGAGTACCGGCAGCGGACTTTCGTTCCGACCGACCCGCCGCCTGACATCCTCATGGAGGTGAACGCGGGTGGCGCGGTTTTCGAGACTGCGCGTGACGCCGAACGAAACTTGCGTGAGCAGAAGACTTCTGCGGATTGCGGCACCTACACCGACGGTCCGAACAGCATCGACGTGGCGATATCGTCCATCAGCCCGACCCTGGTCGGCTGTCGGTGTCAGAACGTCAACGTCTACGAGGTGCTTGTCACGCCGCCGGACAACGCGACAACGACAACGCAGTACATCGTGCAGGCTCAGCAGGACCGCTACGTCTCGGAGGCCTTCATCAGCATTCCGACCATTCTCGTCGAGGACGGCGCCGAAAGATTCGCCGCCGACCTGATCGACGAAGTGGTCAAGAACGTGTCCGAGGTCGCCGAGGAGGCGCAACGGTGAAATCGTGCCGATCGCTAGTAGACGGCAGCGCGGCAAGAATGGCGTAACGCCGGCAGTCAGGGTCTGTCAGCGCGCATACGGGTGGAGAGGGGCGCCGGTGGAGATCGGAGTGCCGGGTGTCAGTGGAGCCGAGAAGATCGGCGCGGGCGCTTTCGGAATCGTCTACAAAGCACATCAGGAGTCGTTCAACCGGTTCGTCGCTGTCAAGGTGTTGGCCAATGTGGACCTCACCGACGAGGCGCAGAAGCGGTTCGCGCGTGAAGTGAGCGCGGTGGGCCGCCTGTCTGGACATCCCAACATCGTCTGCGTCTACGAACACGGCACCACCACCGCGGGCGCCCCCTACTTGTTGATGGAGTACTGCGAGGGAGGTTCATACGGCGACGCGGTGAAAAAGGGGCGCCGCTATTCCTGGGACGAGGCGACGGACATGGCGATCTCCATCGCCGGTGCGTTGGAGACCGCCCATCGCGCGGGCATCGTGCATCGCGACATCAAGCCCGACAACATTCTGATCGACGGCTACGGGGTGCCCAAGCTCGCTGATTTCGGAGTTGCCCGGGCGAATGCGCAGACAGCGTTGACGGCCGCGGGCAGCATCGTCGGCTCACTGGCATACATCGCCCCCGAGACCGTGAGCGGCAAGGAGCCGTCACCGGCCAGCGACCTGTATGCGCTGGCAGCGGCACTGCATACCCTGGTCACCGGCGAACCGCCCTTCATGCGCGACCGCGAGACCTCGATCGCCCCGCTGCTGCTGCGCATCGCCAACGACACGCCGCCACGGCTGCACGAGCACAGCGTCCCGGCGCAAGTCGCCGACGTGGTGGTGCGGGCGATGGCCAAGAACCCGGCGGAGCGGCCGAAGAGTTGCGCACAGTTCGCCGAAGAGCTTCGCGCGGCCCGCCACAGCGTCGGACTGGCACGCAGCAGCTACCAGGTGTTGGCGCCCCCGCCCGCCAGCAAGGTGTCCGACGAAACGATCACCGCGCCGGGCGGACTCGGACCGACATCCGGTCCGTCCGGGCCGCAGTGGGCGTCCGGCCCGCAGTGGGCGGGTGGTCCGCCCTCAGGGCCGACCCCCGCGGCCTCCCCGCCCGCGGCCCCACCCCCTCTGGCGGAATCCCGTCCCCGCCGAGCGGCCCGATTCCGCGGCAACCGGGACAACAGCCGAAGGCGAAACGCTCCCGGCGGCCGCTGCTCCTCGGGGCGGGCGCCGTGGTCGCGGTCATCATCTTGGCCGTCGGGGTCGTCGGCGTCCTTGCCGCCACCGGCACGGACGACCCGCCGGCTCCACCGCCTCCGCCCGCGCTGACCGACGAACAGGCCGCCGAGCAACTGCAGTTCACTGCGGCCGAACTAGGCAGTCTCAGCGACGACGTCTGGGAACAGTCGGCCACTGACTCCATCAATCCCACGGGCGCCTTCTGCAACGTGGTGCACACGGAGATACCTCGGGAGTTCCAAGACAGAGGCTTCCACCTGGCAAGCCAGGAACCTGACACCTTTCCCCAGGTCACCACCGCCGGTGCGGTGTTCGAGACCGCGCGTGACGCCGAGGGCTATCAGCGGGAGCAGCGAAGCTCGGCCGACTGTGGCACCTATACCGACGCCGCCGGCACCGTCTCCGTCTCGATGCCGCCCGCCGACCCGAAACTGGTCGGCTGCCGGTGCCAGAACGTCGCGGTGTTCGAATCGGTGATCACCCCGCCCGACGGGGCGCCCCCCGCGACGCAATTCTTCGTGCAGGTTCAGCAGGACCGCTACGTCGCGGGAACCTTCTTCACCGTCGACGATGCCCTCGCCGGAACCGACGTGGCCAACACTTTCCGCGGCAACCTCGTCGACGCGGTCGTCAAGAAGGTCTCCGACGTCGCCGAAGCGGCCAAGGGCGAGACGCCGTGAACGCGCCAAGGCCCGGCACTCGGCCCGGCGATCTGACCCCCGTCCTTGCCGACCATCTCCGGGGTGGCCGGAATGCCGACTCAACAACTCACGGTCGTCACACCGCCGCGGCACCCTATGACCGCTACCGCTACCTGGCCGCTTGCTCGCAGATCCCCGACGACAGCCGGCTGCGGTCGGATTCCGGGTCGTGCCCCGACAACCTGTGGGGGTTCCCCAGCCATGCGCTCAGAGAGGCCTGTTAGGACACGTCCCTGGGCCCGCTGTTCAAGGTGGCCACCGAACCGGTCATCGAGCTGACAGACTTTCCGGCGAGAGCAGGTCACACTCGGGCCATCGGCGGCGGAACCGAGCTCGGTTGAATGCCGGCGAGTCTGCCCTCGGTAACTGTGCGGCCGGAACCGGGACGGCCGCCCACGTCTTGCTCGAGACCTGCGACGCCGGACGACGGCAGGGCCCCGCATCGCGGGGCCCTGGACGTCTCGGGTCAGATCAAGTCGCCGTACTCGGGGCAGAAGCTGGCGATCGACGCCCCCACGAAGAACCCGGCGTTAGGCGCGCTGAGCCCGGATTCCTCGTCGACGATCTCGGCGGCCTCGACCGGGGTGGCGCCGTCATCGACCAGCGAACACACCACCAGACCGGCCTCGACCGCGGCATCGGCAGAGGTGAACGCGATGCCCCGCTCGCTGATCACGTCGATGAACGCGTCGTCGACGCTGGTCGCGGCGGCGGTGGCGGCGCTGCCGAGCGCAGCAAGGGCGACGGCGGCGGCGGCGATGGTGGCGGTGGCGAATCGGCGGGGAGCAGACATTTCGGGAATCCTTTCGGCGGAGCTGTTTTTCGGACAGCTCCAGCTTCGGATCGACCCCTTGACGATTCCTCAACGAATTCTTGATAACCGCTGACCGCGGTCGCGAACGGGTCGCCGCGACTCGGCCACGGTGACTTAGGCCGGGCCGAGCTTGAACGTGAACTCGTGATCGCTGATGTGAATGCAGTCGCCGTCGGCCAGCATGGCACTGGCGTGGATGCGCTCCCGCCCCACCTTGACTCCGTTGGCCGACCGCAGATCGGTCACCACGAAGCTGCTGCCGGTGTCGATGACGATGGCGTGGTGCCTGCTGACCCGGACATCGTCGAGCACAACGTCGTTGTCGTCCGACCGACCGATGCGAGTGGCCGCGCCATGCAGTGGAAAGCAGCGCCCAGAGCTGTCGCGCAGGTGAGCTGCCGCCGAGGGCGAGGTGACCGTCGTCCGTTGTCCCAGCTGCACGACGGTCGCGGTGGCTGTCCTTTTGGCGGCTTTCTTGGCTCCCAGGTCTTCCTGGCGCAGGATCCGCGCATTGAGTTCACGCAGCCTTGGGTTGGGGTCAACCCCCAAGTCGTCAGCCAGCGTCGTCTTGACACGACGGAATGCGTCGAGGGCGTCGGCCTGCCTGCCCAGCAGATAGTAGGCCGTGATCAACTGCTCCCACAGCGGCTCGCGATACGGGAACTCGCCGGTCAACGTTTCCAATTCACCGATCACGGTCTGTGCTCTGCCACAAGCGATCTCGGCCTCGGCCCGCGCTCTGTGCATCGCTACCTTGTCCTCCGTGAGCGCGGCGGCGAACGCGTTGACGAACTCGTAGTCCCGCAGGTCGTCCAGGACCGGACCACGCCACTGTTGCAGAGCAGCCGAGAAATGCCTGCTGGCCTCGTCGAATCGGCCAGCCGCCGCGGCGTGTGCTCCCGCCGATTTCTCGGTGATGAACCGCCCGAGGTCCAGTTGGTCATCAGGGACGCTGAGTTGGTACCCGGGTGGTGCGCTGGCCAGCACCACCCGCGAGTCAACACCCGCGTTGTGCAACAGCTTGCGCAGGTTTGAAATGTAGGAGTGGATCGTCGCACGCGCCCCCGGCGGTGGCCGCTGCTCCCACGCCGCGGTGATCAGCGCGTCGACCCCGACCGGACGATTTCGATTGATCAGCAGCATCGCCAACATCACGCGCTGCTTGGGGGTGCCCAGCCGCATCGGCGTCGAATCAACGCTCAGCTGCAGCGGTCCCAGCACGCCGAACTCTATTTGCGTTTGCGCCATGCCGCGCATTCAACCTTTCCAACGGATCGGAGCCGTCACAGTCATTGTGGACACTGCAGAGGGGTAGCTCACGCGATTGGGCCTGACACATCGAGGCGGTATTAGGAAGTCGGCCGCTCAATGACTGGTGCTCAGCAGCCGCGCACCGTAGGGTGCGCCAAGAACCGGCACATGAAATGTGGGCAGCAGGATGACCGACGGCAGGGCATCAGGCTCAGGGCACAGTGGGTACAGCGCGTCCGCTGTGACGGAGATGACGGGCATCGACGGTAAGACGCTGCGGTTCTATGAACGTCAGGGAATGGTCGCCCCCACGCGGGTTCGAGGCGGACGCCGCTACAGCGACGACGACGTACGCCGACTCGACCGCATCACTCACCTCATCCAGCGGGGCTACGTGGTGGGCGGGGCTGCTCTCATTCTCGACCACACCGATCGGGAGATCGCCGACGCCTTCGAGGCGGCGCGCGCCGCAATACCGCGCACGTCGAGGGCAATCGCGGCCACGTTGCAGGACGCGAGCGAGCGCCTTCGCGATAACGGCGTGCGTCCAGACATCGTGGCGCTTGATCAGTCCTCAATGTTTCGCAGCAGGATGTCCGCAATCGGTGAGTACTGGGACTTGCCCCGGAGCGGGACGCTGTTCAACAACGCATTCTCCACGCGTGGCTACGGCACCCGCTACGACCTCAGTGAGCACATTCCCCGAAGGATTCGAAAATTCGCGCGAGAACTCGGCCTCACGGAGGGATACGTCCGGGTGGTCCGTGAATATCCTGGTTGGTCGATCCCCTACACCCCTGACAAGCTTCTTGCGGTTCCGATGATGCTGGTCGGTCAAACGGAGACCAGGGTGGGCATGGACTGCTTCGTTCCCGACCTACCACCCGAGCCGAGATTTGCCGCGTCGGACGACAACCGGGCCTACCTGGTGAACTACGACCCCGGCGAAAAAGGGGCGGCAGATCGATGGGAGGTGTCCGACCTCGAACGACTGTTGCAACGAGACTTCGAGAGATACTCGGCCTGACTAGCCCAGCCGGGCCATCCAACCGTGCGTGTCGGCGAACATCCCGCGTTGCAGTCCCGTCAGTGTGTCCCGCAGGGCCATCGTGATCTCGCCGGGCTCGCCGTCGGCGATGCTGAACTCGCCCTCGGCGTGCTTGACCCGGCCCACCGGGGTGATCACCGCAGCGGTCCCGCAGGCGAACACCTCGGTGATCTCCCCCGCGGCCGCCTTCTTCTGCCACTCGTCGACGTCGATCTTGCGTTCCTCGACGGTGAACCCGGCGTCGGTGGCCAACTGCAGCAACGAGTCTCGCGTCACGCCGGGCAGGATGGACCCGCTCAGCTCGGGGGTGACCAGCCGCGCCGACCCGCCGCTGCCGAAGACGAAGAACAGGTTCATGCCGCCCATCTCCTCGACGTAGCGGCGCTCGGCGGCGTCGAGCCACACCACCTGGTCGCAGCCGTTGTCGGCGGCCTGGGCCTGCGCCAGCAGCGACGCCGCGTAGTTGCCGCCGAACTTCGCCGCCCCCGTTCCGCCCGGGCAGGCGCGGACGTACTCGGTGGACAACCACACGCTCACCGGCTTGATGCCGCCCGTGAAGTAGGCGCCGGCCGGTGAGGCGATCACCAGATAGCGGTACTGATTCGCCGGCCGCACCCCCAGTCCCGGTTCGGTGGCGATGACGAACGGGCGCAGGTACAGCGACTCCTCACCCCCGGCCGGCGGCACCCACGCCTCGTCGACGGCGATCAACTGGCGCAACGATTCGATGAAGACCTCTTCGGGCAGTTCGGGGATCGCCATCCGGCGCGCCGAGGTGCGCAGCCGCCCGGCGTTGGCCTCCGGCCGGAACGACACGATGGACCCGTCCGCCCAGCGGTAGGCCTTGAGCCCCTCGAAGATCTCCTGCGCGTAGTGCAGCACTATCGCCGACGGGTCGAGCTCGATGGGGCCGTACGGAATCACCCGGGCGTTCTGCCATCCCGCACCCTCGGCCCCGTCGGTCCGCCAATCGATCGAGACCATGTGGTCGGTGTGGTGCTGGCCGAATCCGGGATTGGCGAGAATCGACGCCCGTACCTCATCGCTCGCCGGGTGCGCGTTGCGCTCAACGGTGAACTCGAGGGGGCCGTCAGTCATGGAGCAAGTGTATATCCGCACACTACCGAGTTTTTGCGGTGACGAACGGCGGCCTGACCACTTCGCACTCCACCGCGCGACCGCGAACATCGACCGCGACGCGGTCACCGTCGGCGATGTCGGCGGCGGTGTCGATGAACGCCAAGCCGATGCCGACTTTCAGTGTCGGAGAGAACGTTCCCGAGGTCGTCACGCCCACGGGGCGGTCGCCGTCGAGCACGGTCAGGTCCGCGCGCAGCACCCCGCGGCCGGTCGCCCTGAGTCCCCGGAGCAGCCGGCGTGGACCGGCCTCCTTCTCCGCCAGCAGCGCCTCGCGCCCCCAGAACGCGTCCTTCTTCCAGCCGATGGCCCAACCGCAGCGCGCCTGCAGCGGCGAAAACTCCGGCGACAACTCGTGACCGTGCAGCGGATAACCCATCTCGGTGCGCAATGTGTCGCGGGCGCCCAGGCCCGCGGGTTCGCCGCCTGCCGCGGTGACCGCCTCGACCAGGGCATCGAACACCACCGCCGTTCGGTCCCACTCGGGCAGCAGCTCGTAGCCGTGCTCGCCGGTGTAGCCGGTCCGGCATACCCGCACCGGCACACCGCCGAAGTCGGCATCGGCGTAGCCCATGTAGTCCATGTCCGTCGGCAGGCCCAGCCCGCCGACCACCTCGGCCGACTTCGGCCCCTGCACGGCCAGCACCGCGTATGACCTGTGCTCGTCGGTGACGCTGACCCCGCTCGGCGCCTGTGCGGCCAGCGCGGCGACCACCGCGGCGGTATTGGCGGCGTTGGGCACCAGGAAGATCTCGTCGTCGGCGACGTAGTAGGCGATCAGGTCGTCGATCACACCTCCGGAGTCGTTGCAGCACAACGTGTACTGCGCCTTGCCGGGCCCGACGCGGCGCAGGTCGTTGGTGAGCGCGGAGTTCACGTAGGCCGCCGCGCCGGGACCCCGTACCAGCGCCTTGCCGAGGTGGCTGACGTCGAACAGGCCGACGGTGGTGCGGGTCGAGGTGTGCTCGCTGACCGTTCCCGCGTAGGACACCGGCATCAGCCATCCGCCGAACTCGGCGAAACTGGCCCCCAGTTGCCGGTGCCGGTCCTCCAGCGGGCCCTTCAACACGTCACTCATTCCAGGTTCATCTCAGCGTGCGTCACGCCGAACCACCCTAATCCGGTCCTGCGGTTGGCACACTGGTGCGGGTGGTGGACCTCGACGCCCTGCAGGCCGCGGGGATAGCCGACGCGCACCAGCGGGCGGCGCTGATCGCCTACCTGGACTCGCTGGGCTTCACCGCCGAGGAGATGGTCGAGGCCGAGCGACGCGGCCGGTTGTTCGGCCTGGCCGGCGATGTCCTGCAGTGGTCGGGGCCGCCGACGTACAGCCTGCGCACCGCGGCCGAACGGCTCGGTGTGCCGGTCGAGGACGTCACGAAGGCGTGGGCGGCCGTCGGACTGTCGGTGTCCGACCCCGGGGCGGTGGCGTTGAGTCAGACCGACGTCGACGGGCTCGCCTGCTGGGTCGAAGTCAAGGCGGTCATGGGCGACGAGCCCGCGCTCGCCTTCCTACGTGTGATGGGTAACGCCATGGCCCGCCTGGCCGAGGCGGGCTCGACGATGGTGCGCCTCGCCCAGCCCGACATCTTGATGGGCCACAGCGGCGACGAATACCGGACGGCCCGGACCTACCGGGCGATCGCCGAATCGACCTCTCGGTTCAGCACGTTGATCGACGTCGTGTGGCGCCAGCACCTCAACAGCGCCCGGGTGCACTTCGAGGGCGGGCTTACCGACGCGTCGGCCAGCGTCACCTGCGGCATCGGCTTCGCCGACCTGACGGGTTTCACCGCGCTCACCCAACGGCTCAGCCCGGACGAGCTGTCGGATCTGCTGCTGGAGTTCGGGGGCGTGATCGCCGACCTGGTGCACGCCGACGGCGGGCGGGTGGTCAAGTTCATCGGCGACGAGGTCATGTGGGTGACCTCGACGCCGGAGTTGCTGGCGAAGGTGGCGGTCGATCTCGTCGAGCATCCGCGCGCCCGCGACGCCGGGTTGCAGGTGCGTGCCGGGCTGGGCTACGGGCGGGTGCTCGCCATCGGCGGGGACTACTTCGGCACCGCGGTCAACCTCGCCGCCCGGCTGGTCGGGGCGGCGTCGCCGGGGCAGATCCTGGCCGGCCCCGACGTATACGGCCAGCTGCCGGACTGGCCCGCCGCAGCGCTGGAACCGTTGTCGCTCAAAGGTTTCGACGCTGCAGTTGCGGCCTATGACCTGCACGCCGCGCGCTGAAGATAGGCTGGTTGCCCGTGAGCCCAGCATCATCCGGTCATCAGACGCCCACCGTCACCGTCAGCTCGTCGCTGCCCAAACGCAAGGCAGGCGGCACGGTGCTGATCGTGCCGGTCGTCGCCAACGCCGACGAGGACAAGACGGCGACCGTGGTCGCCAACCCGTTCCTCGGCGCCCGGGCGGTCGCAGAGATCGAGGCCGCGCTGGAGGCCCTCGGCGCCAAGGGTGGCGCCGAGCAACTGACCCGCGTCGTCGCGCCGTCGCTTCCGGTGGCCAGCGTGCTGGCAGTCGGGCTGGGCAAGAGCCGCGACTTCAGCGCCGACGTGATCCGCCGGGCCGCGGGCGTGGCCGCGCGATCGCTCAACGGCACCGAAGCGGTCACCACGACGCTGTCCGACTTGGACCTGTCCGCCGCGATCGAGGGCCTGATCCTGGGCTCGTACCGGTTCAGCGAGTTCCGCAGCGACAAGACCGCGCCCAAGGATTCCGGACTGCGCACGATCACCGCGCTGACCGCCGACACCAAAGCGAAGACGAAGGACGCGCGCACGCGAGGAGCACCAAAGGAAGAAGCGGCCCGAGCCGTCGACATCGCCACCGCAGTGGCCACCGCTCGCGACTTCGTCAACACTCCGCCCAGCCACCTCTATCCCGCCGAATTCGCCAAGCGGGCAAAGGCATTGGGCGATGCTGCCGGGCTCGAGGTGGAAGTCCTCGACGAGAAGGCCCTGGAGAAGGGCGGCTTTGGCGGCATCGTCGGCGTCGGCAAGGGCTCGTCGCGCCTGCCGCGACTGGTACGGCTGTCCCACAAGGGCGCGAAGCGGAAGGGCAAGAAAGTCGCCCTCGTCGGCAAGGGCGTCACCTTCGACACCGGCGGCATCTCGATCAAGCCGGCCGCCAACATGCATCACATGACCTCCGACATGGGCGGGGCGGCCGCCGTCATCGCCACTGTGGTGCTGGCCGCCAGGCAGAAGCTACCCATCGATGTGACCGCCACCGTTCCGATGGCCGAGAACATGCCCTCGGCAACCGCCCAGCGGCCCGGCGACGTGCTGACCCAGTACGGCGGCATCACCGTCGAGGTGCTCAACACCGATGCCGAGGGCAGGCTGATCCTGGCCGACGCGATCGTTCGGGCCTGCGAGGACGATCCGGACTACCTGATCGAGACGTCGACGCTGACCGGGGCCCAGACGGTGGCGCTGGGCGCGCGCACCCCGGGTGTGATGGGCAGCGACGAGTTCCGCGACCGCGTCGCCGCGATCTCGCAGGCCGCGGGCGAGAACGCCTGGCCCATGCCGCTGCCCGAGGAGCTGAAGGACGATCTGAAGTCGACGGTGGCCGACCTGGCCAACGTCAGCGGGTCACGGTATGCGGGCATGCTGGTGGCGGGCACCTATCTGCGGGAGTTCGTCCGCGAGGGCGTGCAGTGGGCCCACATCGACATCGCCGGTCCGGCCTACAACACCGGCGGACCGTGGGGCTACACCGGCAAGGGCGGCACCGGTGTGCCGACGCGGACGATGTTCGCGGTCCTGGAGGACATCGCGGTCAACGGCTAGACGACGCTGGCGCGCGCCGAACTACGCATCACCTGCGGCAGCAGGTGGGCGACGCCGTAGACCAGGTAGGCCTCGGGCGCGACAGGTCGGATCGGCTTGTTCTTCTTCACCGCCGAGACGATCGCCTTGGCGACCTTGTCCGGTCCGTAACGGCGGGCGTGGAAACTCTTCTCGAGTTGGGCGCGTCGGGCCTCGACCATGGCGCGTTTGTCGGCAGGCGCGTCAAACCTGGTGGTACGAACGATGTTGGTGTCGATGACGCCCGGGCAGACGGTGGTCAGCCCGATGCCGGAGCGGTCGAGTTCGGCGCGCAGGCAGTCGCCGAACATGAACACCGCGGCCTTGCTGGTGGCGTAGGCGTTCATCGACTGCTGCGGCGAGTACGCCGCCATCGACGAGATGTTGACGACATGTCCGCCTGCGCCGCGGTCGACCATGCGTCGTCCGAAAGACCTGCAGCAGTTGACGACTCCGCCGAAGTTGATGGCCAGCACGCGGTCGTACTCGGCGCGCGGTGTGTCGAGGAACAGCCCCGCGTGTCCCACGCCCGCGTTGTTGACCACGACGTCGGGCACGCCGTGTTCGGCACACACCCGGTCGACGAAGTTTTCGACGGCGTCGGCGTCGGACACGTCGACGGTGTAGGCGTGGGCGACACCCCCGTGCGCGGCGATCTGGGCCGCGGTTTCCTTGACGGTGCCCTCGTCGATGTCGCTGACGACGATCTCGGCGCCCTCGCGCGCGAACGCCAGCGCGGTCGCCCGGCCGATGCCGCTGCCCGCGCCCGTCACCGAAACCAGTGTGTCGCTGAAGTATTCGCGCGGCCGACCCACCTGTGCCCGCAGCAGTTCTCGGACCGGCGGCCTGCCCTCGAGGTGATCGACGAGCTGCAGGACCGATCGTGCGATCACCTGCGGATGTGACATCGGCGACCAGTGGCCGGCGACGATGTCGCGCCGCCACAGCCGCGCCACCCACTTCTGCGTGTCCTCGTAGACGTACGGCCGCACGAACCGGTCGTTGAGGTTGACGACGAGCTGAACCGGCACGTCGACGTAGTGGTCCGTGCGTGCCCTGGTCAGCGAGCGCCAGTAGTTGGCGGCGTAGACCCGCAGACTGTTGGCCGCGTCGACGGGCAGGTCGGGCGAGTGGTGGATCCGCTCGGCGGGGATGCCGTCGTGGGTGAGCATCCGCTGCAGCGCGCCTCTACGGAACGCCCGACGGATGATCAGCGGAGCCGCCACCGGTATCGAGAACAGTGCCATGTACGTCAGGCGCAGCATCTGAGCGAGCCCACGGGCGAACCGCCGCGGCCGGTAGGGCCGGGCCAGGCTGCCGATGATGTAGCGGTTGAGGTGGTCAGCGCTGGGACCCGAGATCGAGGTGAACGACGCGACCCGCTCGCGGGCCTCCGGCCGGACGAGGTACTCCCAGATGGCCGACGAACCCCAGTCGTGGGCCAGCACGTGAACGGGCTCGCCGGGGCTGACGGCGGCGATCACCGCGGCGAAGTCGTCGGCGTAGCGCGCCATCCGGTAGGCCGAGACACGCTTGGGCACGGACGATTTGCCGACGCCGCGGTCATCGAAGCGCACGATCCGGAACCGCTCGGCCAAGTGCGGCACCACGCTGTTCCACAACTGGTGTGTATCCGGCCAGCCGTGCACCAGCACCAGCGTCGGCCCGTCGGGGTTGCCCTGCTCGTAGACGGCGATGCGCGCGCCGTCACTGCTGTCCACGTAGCGCTCGGCGATCTCCCCCATCACACCTCCCGTGACTTGGGTGCAACCGCCGGTACCGTACCAAGGACGCCCTCATTGCTAGTCGGTTCCTCGCAAGCGCTCGTCAGTGCCGTCGGTTCCTCGCGCAAGCGCTCGTCAGTGCCGTCGGTTCCTCGCGCAAGCGCTCGTCAGTGCTAGTCGGTTCCTCGCGCAAGCGCTCGTCAGTGCTAGTCGGTTCCTCGCGCAAGCGCTCGTCAGTGCCCGTCCAGTTCCTCGCGCGCAGCACGCCGACGTTCGATGCGCCTGCGTTCGTCGTAGTCGCGCATCCGCTGGGGGTAGCCGACCTTCTGCACGTCGTAGACGGGAATGTCGAGCCGCTCGGAGAGCCGCCGCGCGCCGGCGTCTCCCCCGGCGCGGCGCCTGGTCCACTCGCCGTCGGCGGCCACGAGCACCACGGTGACCTCGGTGACGGTGGTCTTCGGTTCGACGAACGCCTCGACACCGGTGTGCTCGGCGACCCACTGGCGCAGATACTTCAGATCCGCCGCCGGGTCGCTGCCCGGCGCCTTGCCGCGGCGCGTAGTGCGCCGGAACCTGTCGAGGATTCCCACTCCTGCCCGCACTCCCTTCTCCTCCATTTCGATAGTGCCAGAGCGACAGGTCCGAAGGTCTACGGCGAACACTCGGCCCGGACATGACAGGATGGGTTTTGCAGACGTCCGACCCAGCAGGACTGACGACCGTTCAGGGGAGCGAGGGAGTCAATCAATGGCCACGACCGTCCAGATGCCCGCATTAGGCGAGAGCGTCACCGAAGGGACTATCACCCGATGGCTCAAGCAAGAGGGCGACACGGTCGAGCAGGATGAGCCGCTGCTGGAGGTCTCCACCGACAAGGTCGACACCGAGATTCCCGCTCCCGCGTCCGGTGTGCTCCAGAAGATCGTCGCCCAGGAGGACGACACCGTCGAGGTCGGCGGCGACCTGGCGGTGATCGGGGACTCGGCCGAGGACGGCGGCTCCGATGACTCCGGCGACGAGTCCGATGACTCCTCGGACGACCAGGGTGATGACGACTCCTCTGCAGACGACGAAGCCGCCGATGACTCCTCCGGAGACGACGAGGCCGCCGATGAGCAGCCGGGCGATGAGGACGAGCAGGATGAGCCAGCCGAGGAGGACGAGTCGCAGCCCGAACCGGCCGCCGAGGAGGAGGAGAAGGACTCGCCCAAGTCCGACTCCAAGTCCGACTCGAAGTCCGACTCGAAGTCCGCGAAATCCTCCGGTGACGCGACGCCGGTGCTGATGCCCGAACTCGGCGAGTCCGTCACCGAAGGCACCGTGACGCGCTGGCTCAAGAAGGTCGGCGACACCGTCGAGGTCGACGAGCCGCTGCTGGAGGTCTCCACCGACAAGGTCGACACCGAGATCCCGTCGCCCGTCGCCGGCACGCTGTTGTCCATCACCGCCGAGGAGGACGACACCGTCGAGGTGGGCGGGGAGCTGGCCAAGGTGGGCGATGCCGACGCCGCCGATTCCGACGCCACCGATTCCGAACCGGAATCCGAGCCAGAGCCCGAACCCGAGCCCGAGCAGAAAGCCGAGCCAGAGCCCGAGCCCAAGCAGGAAGCCGAGCCCGAGCCCGAGCAGGAAGCCGAGCCAGAGCCCGAGCCCAAGCAGGAAGCCGAGCCAGAGCCGGAACCCGAGCAGGAACCGAAACCGGACGCGAAGCCCGAGTCCAAGCAGGAACCCAAACGGGAACAGAAACAGGACGCCACGCCCGCGCCCAAGCCGGAACCGCAGGCGCAACCGTCGGGCGATTCTGGGCCCTATGTCACACCGCTGGTGCGCAAGCTCGCCGCGGAGAACGACGTCGACCTCGCCAGCGTGAAGGGCACCGGTGTCGGCGGTCGCATCCGCAAGCAGGACGTGCTGGCCGCCGCGGAGGCCAAGAAGGCGCCCGAGTCATCGGATGAGCAGGCCGCCGGGGCGCCGGACAAGACGCCGACCGCGGCTAAGGCACCCGCCGACGAGCAGGCCGCCCCCGCACTGGCACACCTGCGCGGCACCAAGCAGAAGGCCAACCGGATCCGTCAGCTGACGGCGAAGAAGACCCGCGAATCCCTGCAGGCCACAGCACAATTGACGCAAACCCACGAGGTCGACATGACCCGGATCGTGGCGCTGCGTGCCCGCGCGAAGAATGACTTCGCCGAGCGCGAGGGCGTCAACCTGACGTACCTGCCGTTCATCGCCCGCGCGGTGATCGACGCCCTCAAGGCGCATCCCAACGTCAACGCCAGCTACGACGAGGAAACCAAAGAGATCACCTACTACGACGCCGAGCACCTCGGCATCGCCGTCGACACCGAGCAGGGCCTGCTCTCGCCGGTGATCAAGAACGCCGGTGATCTGTCCCTGGGCGGGCTGGCCCGCGCGATCGCCGATCTCGCCGGTCGCGCCCGCTCGGGTGATCTCAAGCCCGACGAGTTGTCCGGTGGCACGTTCACGATCACCAACATCGGCAGCCAGGGGGCGCTGTTCGACACCCCGATCCTCGTTCCGCCGCAGGCCGCAATGCTGGGCACCGGTGCGATCGTGAAGCGGCCGCGAGTCATCGCCGACGAGTTCGGCAACGAGTCGATCGGCGTGCGGTCGGTGTGCTACCTGCCGCTGACCTACGATCACCGGCTCATCGACGGTGCGGACGCCGGCCGTTTCCTGACCACCATCAAACGCCGACTCGAAGACGGCGCGTTCGAGGCGGACCTGGGTCTGTAGAACGCCTACCGGGAAGGGCTTGCGCCTGTCGTGTCCGCCGTCGTCGCGGTAGCCGGATCCTCCGGCCTGATCGGTACGGCGCTGGTCTATGCCCTGCGGGCCACCGACCGGCGGGTGATACGGATCGTGCGTCGTGCCCCCTCGACCGCCGACGAGGTGTTCTGGAACCCCGACACCGGCGAGTTCGACTCCGGTGTGCTTGCCGGGGTGGACGCCGTGGTGAACCTGTGCGGCGTCAACGTCGGCGCCAAGCGCTGGTCGGGGGCGTTCAAGCAGAGCCTGCGCGACAGCCGCATCGATCCGACCGAGGTGCTGGCCGCCGCGGTCGCCGAGGCCGGGGTGCCGGTACTGGTCAACTCCAGCGCGGTGGGTTACTACGGCGACACCGGCTCGCGCGTCACCGACGAGACCGCACCACCAGGCGACGGCTTTCTCGCGCATCTGTGCGTCGACTGGGAGAACGCGACGTGGGCGGCCCAGCAGGACGGCGCCCGGGTGGTGCTGGTGCGCTCCGGGCTGGTGCTCGCGCAGTCGGGCGGGCTGATGAGCCGGCTGCGCCCGCTGTTCTCACTCGGTCTCGGCGCACGCCTGGGCAACGGCCGCCAGTACATACCCTGGATCAGTCTCGAGGACGAGGTGCGTGCGCTGCTGTTCGCGATCAGCGACGACGGGTTGTCCGGGGCCGTCAACCTGACCGGGCCGGCACCCGTCACCAATGCCGAGTTCACCACCGCGCTGGGCCGCGCGCTGGGCCGGCCGACCGCCTTGATGGCGCCCGGCTTCGCGTTGCGCACAGTGCTCGGCGAGTTCGCCGACGAGGGCCTGCTCGGCGGTCAGCGCGCGATACCGGCGGCGCTCGAACGCGCGGGCTTCGTGTTCCGCCACAACACGATCGGCGAGGCGCTGGCCTTCGCCACCGCATCCGCCGACGCGTGACGGCGGGTAGCGTCGAAGGCGTGACAACGTCGATTCGGTCTCAGACCGGGCCGATCGAGGTGCGCAGGCTCGGCACGGTCGGCTACCAGGACGCGTGGCGGCTGCAGCGTGAACTGGCCGACGCGCGGGTCGCGGGTGGGCCGGACACGCTGTTGCTGCTCGAGCACCCGCCGGTCTACACCGCGGGCAGGCGCACCGAGGCGCACGAACGCCCACTTGACGGCACCCCCGTCGTCGACACCGACCGGGGCGGCAAGATCACCTGGCACGGCCCCGGCCAGCTGGTCGGCTATCCGATCGTCGGATTGGCCGAACCGCTCGACGTGGTGAATTTCGTTCGGCGACTTGAGGAGTCACTGATCGCCGTCTGTGCCGGATTCGGGCTGCAGACGGGAAGGGTGGCCGGACGGTCCGGAGTGTGGGTGCCCGCCCACGACCGCGGACCCGCCCGCAAGATCGCCGCGATCGGGATCCGGGTGTCGCGGGCGACCACGTTGCACGGTTTCGCCCTGAACTGCGACTGCGACCTGAGCGCCTTCGCGTCGATCGTGCCGTGCGGGATCGCCGACGCCGGGGTGACCTCGCTGACGGCCGAACTCGGCCGCCGGATCGGCGTCGACGACGTCATGACACAGGTGGCCACGGCCGTCGACGAGGCGCTCGACGGCCGGCTGCGGGTAGCCTCGACACAGTGACGGTCGCGCCAGACGGTAGGAAGCTGCTGCGTCTCGAGGTTCGCAACGCCGAGACGCCGATCGAACGCAAGCCGCCGTGGATCAAGACCAGGGCGCGGATGGGCCCGGAGTACACCGAGCTCAAGGCGCTGGTCCGCCGCGAGGGTTTGCACACGGTCTGTGAGGAAGCCGGCTGCCCGAACATCTTCGAATGCTGGGAGGACCGCGAGGCCACCTTCCTGATCGGCGGCGAGCAGTGCACCCGTCGCTGCGACTTCTGCCAGATCGACACCGGCAAGCCCGCCGAACTGGATCGCGACGAACCGCGTCGCGTCGCCGACAGCGTGCAGGCGATGGGTCTGCGGTACTCGACCGTCACCGGCGTGGCCCGCGACGACCTGCCCGACGGCGGGGCCTGGCTCTACGCCGAGACGGTGCGCGCCATCAAACGGCTCAACCCGAACACCGGAGTCGAGCTGCTGATCCCCGACTTCAACGGTGATGCCGCACTGCTCGAGCAGGTCTTCGAGGCACGCCCGGAAGTCTTGGCGCACAACCTCGAAACGGTGCCGCGCATCTTCAAGCGGATCCGCCCGGCGTTCCGCTACGACCGCAGCCTGGCGGTGCTGACCGCGGCCCGTGACTACGGGCTGGTCACCAAGTCGAACCTGATCCTGGGCATGGGCGAGACACCCGAGGAGGTCCGCGCCGCCCTGGTCGACCTGCACCGGGCCGGCTGCGACCTGGTGACCATCACCCAGTACCTGCGCCCGTCGGCGCGACACCATCCGGTGGAGCGGTGGGTCCACCCCGAGGAATTCGTCGAGCACGAGCGCTTCGCGCAGGAGCTCGGCTTCGCCGGGGTGCTGGCGGGCCCGCTGGTGCGCTCGTCGTACCGGGCCGGCCGGCTGTATGCGCAGGCGGTCGCGTCGCGGCCGGCAGGAGCAGCCACGGCAGCGGCATCTGACTCCGTATCCTGAACCAATGGCGAAATCCCGCAATCCGGCCGCCACCAAGGCGGCGAAAGCAGAGGCCAAGGCGGCCCGCAAGGCGGCCTCCAAGCAGCGACGCACCCAGCTGTGGCAGGCGTTCCAGATTCAGCGCAAAGAGGACAAGCGGCTGCTGCCGTACATGATCGCCGCGTTCGTGCTGATCGTCGGCGCGTCTGTGGCGCTGGGCCTCTTCGCCGGCGGATTCACCACCTACATGATGATCCCCCTCGGCGTCGTGCTGGGTGCGCTGGTGGCGTTCATCATCTTCGGCAGGCGCGCGCAGAAGTCGGTGTACCGCAAGGCCGAGGGCCAGACCGGCGCCGCGGCCTGGGCGCTGGACCAGCTGCAGGGCAAGTGGCGCGTGACGCCGGGGGTGGCGGCGACCGGCCACTTCGACGCCGTCCACCGGGTGATCGGGCGGCCCGGTGTCATCTTCGTCGGAGAGGGTGCGGCGAACCGGGTCAAGCCGCTGCTGGCGCAGGAGAAGAAGCGCACCGCCCGAATCGTCGGTGACGTGCCGATCTACGACTTCATCATCGGCAACGGCGACGGCGAAGTGCCGTTGAGCAAGTTGCAGCGTCACCTCAACAAGCTGCCCGCCAACATCACGGTCAAGCAGATGGATTCGCTGGAGTCGCGGCTGGCCGCGCTCGGCACCAAGGTCGGCCCCGCCGCGATGCCGAAAGGCCCGCTGCCGACGCAGGCCAAGATGCGCGGAGTGCAGCGCACGGTCCGCCGCAGGTAATTCCGCGCCCTCTGCACCGACGTCTGATTTCGAAACTGAGCTAATGATCGAAAATCCGCTCAGATTTCGAGCAAACGCTCAGATTCGCGGCGGAAGATCAGCGCCGCACGACCGCCGTGTTGGTGAAGCGGTCCTGATAGCCGCGGAAGTCGGCGTCGGTGAACAGCGCCGGGATGACGAGCGCGATCAACAGCCCGCGCACGGTGGCGCGACCGATGCCGACATGCATGCGGTTGTCGATGGAGGCCACCCGCAACCCGAGCACCAGTTGGCCGGGTGTGAACCCGAAGAGCCGCACCGACACCACACCCAGCACGAGCCAAACGACCAGCACCGCGGTGGACAGCATGTTCAGCGACAGTAGGCCCAGCGACATCGCGAGGGCGGCCAACCCGTAGGCGATGAACCAGTCGATCAGCAGCGCGCCGATGCGCCTGCCGAACCGGGCGATGGATCCGGGTCCGCTCTCGGGCAGGCCGAGGCGCTGACCGGGGTAGTCGTTGGGTCCGGTCTCGCTGCGCGGATCGGGACCCGACAGCCAAGACCCCATTGTTCGGGCCATACTGTCAGGATATGCGGGTCTCGACGCTATTCAGTCGGCCGCCGGCGGCAGACGCTGACCACCGATTGCGTAACTTCGGCGCAACATGCGGTTGACGACCGCGCAACATCGTGTCCTTAGCGTCAACCCGCGGGTTACCAGATAAAGGAGAGACCTCAAGTGGCAGAAAAGACCGCCGACGACATTCTCAAGCTGATCAAGGACGAGGACGTCGAATACGTCGACATCCGGTTCTGTGATCTGCCCGGCGTCGTTCAGCACTTCTCGGTCCCGGCTTCGGCATTCACGCAGGACGTCTTCGAGGACGGCCTCGCCTTCGACGGGTCGTCGGTGCGCGGCTTCCAGTCGATTCACGAGTCCGACATGATGCTGCTGCCGGACCCCGAGACCGCGCGCATCGATCCGTTCCGCGCCGCCAAAACGCTGAACATGAACTTCTTCGTGCACGATCCGTTCACCCGCGAGGCGTACTCCCGCGATCCCCGCAACGTCGCCCGCAAGGCGGAGAACTATCTGGCCAGCACCGGCATCGCCGACACCGCCTTCTTCGGCGCCGAGGCCGAGTTCTACATCTTCGACTCGGTGGCCTTCGACTCGAAGATCAACGGCACCTTCTACGAGGTCGACTCCATTTCAGGCTGGTGGAACACCGGCGAGCCGGTCGAGGCCGACGGCAGCGCCAACCGCGGCTACAAGGTGCGGCCGAAGGGCGGCTACTTCCCCGTCGCGCCGTACGACCACTACGTCGACCTGCGCGACCAGATGGCCACCAACCTGATCAACGCAGGCTTCGTGCTCGAGCGGGGCCACCACGAGGTCGGCACCGCCGGCCAGGCCGAGATCAACTACAAGTTCAACACCATGCTGCATGCGGCCGACGATGTGCTGCTGTTCAAGTACATCATCAAGAACACCGCCTGGCAGGCCGGCAAGACCGTCACGTTCATGCCCAAGCCGTTGTTCGGTGACAACGGCTCCGGCATGCACTGCCACCAGTCGCTGTGGAAGGACGGCCAGCCGCTGTTCCACGACGAGGCCGGCTACGCGGGCCTGTCGGATCTGGCCCGCCACTACATCGGCGGCATCCTGCACCACGCGCCGTCGCTGCTGGCGTTCACCAACCCGACGGTGAACTCCTACAAGCGTTTGGTGCCGGGCTACGAGGCGCCGATCAACCTGGTGTACAGCCAGCGCAACCGTTCGGCGTGTGTGCGTATCCCGATCACCGGCAACAACCCGAAGGCCAAGCGCCTCGAGTTCCGTTGCCCGGACAGCTCGGGCAACCCGTACCTGGCGTTCGCGGCGATGCTGATGGCAGGCATCGACGGCATCAAGAAGAAGATCGAGCCGCAGACCCCGGTCGACAAGGATCTCTACGAGCTGCCGCCGGAGGAGGCCGCCGCCATCCCGCAGGCGCCCACCTCCCTGTCGGCGGTGATCGACAAGCTCGAGCAGGATCACGACTACCTCACCGAGGGCGGCGTTTTCACCGAGGACCTGATCGAGACGTGGATCTCGTACAAGCGCGAGAACGAGATCCTGCCGGTGCAGATCCGCCCGCACCCGTACGAGGTGGCGCTCTATTTCGACGTCTGACCGAGGCAGGTAACCGACAGTTCCCCTTCGGGCCGGGCGGAGTTCACTCCCCCGGCCCGAAGTGTGTTTCCGCCTCACACGAAGCGGTGAACTTCCCGGACGGCGAGCGTAGGGTCTTGTCCATGACGACCTTCGACAACCGTCTCGCCAGTTACTCGTCACCGTTTCTGAGCCTGTTCCGTATCGTCGCGGGACTACTGTTCGCGCTGCACGGCACCTCGAAGCTCTTCGGCTGGCCGTACGGGGAGGCCGTGCCGGTCGGCACCTGGCCGATCTGGTGGGCAGGGCTGATCGAACTCGTCGCCGGGCTGTTGATCGCCATCGGATTGTTCACGCGCATAGCAGCTTTCATCGCTTCCGGGGAAATGGCGGTGGCGTATTTCTGGAAGCACTGGCCGCCGCTGGACGGCCCGCCCGCGAGCTTCTGGCCTTCGGAGAACGGCGGCGAAGTCGTGTTGTTGTTCTGCTTCGGCTTCCTGGCGATCGCCGCGCTGGGCGCGGGCGCCTGGTCGGTCGACGCCCGCCGCGGCACGCGCGTCGGCGGTAGCGCACCGGGCCGGGTGGTGAGCGGCACCGCGGCGCCCGGCGGTACCGCGGCGCCCGGCGGCAGGGCGGCGCCCCGTCGCCGCAGCGGACTGCTGAGCCGTTTCCGGCGCTAGCCGGCCGTCAAACGCACTCCAGCAAGCGGTCTTCGGGAGCGTCGACGTCGCCGATCGTGGCGATCGCTTCGACGTGGCCGTCCGAACTCGGTACAGCGCAGACTATTGCGCACTGCCCGGCATCGACTCGCTGCGCGATCAGCGGCGAACGCTGCAGCAGAGCCACTCCGGTCTCGATGACATGGGCGATGGCCGCGTGGGTCGGCTCCGCGGTCCCCGCGCCGCGCCGGATGATCGACGAGCTGACCTGCTCGACGACCGCGCGCAGCGCACCCTCGGGCATGACCGCCTCATCCCACGCCCGCAATGCGGTTGCCACGGCCGCACATTCGCGGTGACCGAGAACCACGATCAGCGGCGCCTGTCGAGTGCCGACGGCATACTCCATCGTCGCGATGATGCCGGTGTCGATCACATGACCCCAGCTGCGGGCGTTGACCAGCGCGCCCCACGCCTGGCCGAAGACCATTTCGGCGCAGACCCCGTCGTCCGCACACTGCAAGACCGCGGCGGCCGGCCGGCTTTCCGCGGGCTCCGTCCGTCCGGAGACCAGCGGAACGAAGAATCGTTGATTGCCTGCGCTCAACTTCTGCCAGGCGGCGTTGGGTTCGGACATCGGACATCCTTTCGTGGTGGTGATTTCCGGGTCAGGTGAAGTACTCGGCCCGGCTGACATAGGTCTCGGAGACGAACATGACGCCCGAGGAAGCGCCCAGCAGTGGTCGCAGACCGGCCAGCAGCGCTTCCACTTTCGCGTCGGGCACCACGGTGATCAGCAGTTCCAAGGCCGCCTGCTGGTTGAACAGCAGTCTGCCCTCTCGGTAGCCGTGATGTCCGAGGCCGGAGACACCGGACACGCTGGTGTAGCCGGTGCCGCCGACGCTGCGGATCAGGTCGTGCACCGCCGCGGCGTCGTCACCGCTGACGACCACCTCGATCTTGGTCATCTTGGTCAGTCCGGTCGATGTCATCGCGTGATCTCCTCGTCCATGAGTGGTACCGGTATCGGTGTCTGGTTCCAGTCCTGCCACCCGCAGCGGGTCCAGCGCTGCCAGCTCTGCCCCGGGTGGTCCCGCGCGGCCAGGCCGACCCAGTCGTTGCCGAACAGCCGCTGCAGAATCGGATTTCGGGCGACGATCGTGTCGATGCGAGCAAGCGGCGCCTGGACCACCGCCAGTAGCCGGAGCGGCTCGTGCACCAGACCGTCTTCGCCGGCCACCGACTGCCACGGCAGTCCCAGCCTCAGGTCACCGGTGTGCCCGGAGAGCACGCCCGCCGTCCCGACTACGTTGTGGATGACCTTGGTGCCCGCACCGAAGACGTCGGGGGCCACGCTGGAGAAGTAGTACTGACAGTTGATCCACTGGGCCACCACCAGCGGCGCCGTGAGGATGGTCTCCAGTGCTGTGCCGTCGGCGTCGACATCGGCCTCGTAGGAGTGCAGGAATACCCGCCGTTTGAGATCGAGGCCTTCGGTGACCGCTCGCGGTGCGACGACGAAGGCGGCGTTGCCGGCAAGTCCCCATTCCGGGTACACCTGGCCCCAGTCCGCGGACCGCGTCGCGACATGGCGTGCCGCCCGGCCGGTGGACCGCCGCTTCGGCGCGCCGGGCAGCATCGCGGAGCGCTCGGCCGCCAGTGCCTCGCCGGCGTGGGCCAGGTCTCCGACGAGCCGCTGCAGGTCTGCGCGGTGACTGGCCGGCACGAGGTGGTGGTCGAAGACACGGACGCGGTCGGTGGTGGTGTCGTGTTGCGCCGCAAGGAAATAGGTGTCGGCGGGAATTCGGATGCCGGCTTCGCTCAGCCGGCTGCGGACCGCGGGCTGGTTCAGGATGGCCGCGGCGGTACGCGCGTTGGGGCCGCCCGGCTGCCCGCCGCACGCCCCGCAGTCCAGCGCTGCCTGGTAGGGGTTGTTCTCGGTGCTGCTGCCGTGGGCGCAGAGCACTACCAGCCTGGCGAAACAATCCGTGAGCCCCATCGTGGTCAACGCGACGCGAGCGAACAACGCCCGCTGCTCGAGGTCGACGCCGTCGACGTCGACGACCGTCGGTGCGGGCGGCGCGGCCAGGCGGTGCAGCCCCCGGCGGGCGCTCGCGCTGGCCGTGGGCAGCAACGTCTTCACGGTGGCCATGGGCGCCGCCACCCACCCGGCGGCTTCGGCCAGGGTGAACGGCGCGAGGAACGCGTCCTTGGCGGCGTGGAAGGCCGAATCGGCACCCGCCATCGCGGTGGTGCCCGAGAGCCGGCGCGCCGCCGCACCCTGCGCACCGTCGGCCGCCACCTCCCGGATGTCGTGGTTCGGGTTGATCAGGACCGGGCACAGGTCCGCTGCCGCCCCGCCCGCCAGATCGGTGTAGCGGATAGCGACCGCGAAGAAGCCCGCGAAGCCGAAGGTCTCGTAGCCGCCGCGACTTTCGAGGTGCCGGCGCAGCCCTTCCGAGCGCGCATCGATGCAGCACACCACTTGGGCGGCCGCGGGCGACCTCGTGCCGGTACCGCGGTGCGTGGAGAGGTCGGCGAGCAGTCGATCGCGGTAGTTCGATTCAAACGCCTGCTGCCACAGTGCCTCTCGGATACTGACGGGGACCGCGGACAGCACCCTGGCTGCCGCGGTGAGTTCAGTGGGGGCGGCTTCGAGCCCCCACCGTGCGGCCAGGTGAGCAGCCCGTTGGCGCGCCGAGGGCACCCGCTGCCCCAGGTCGCTACGCGGGAGCGTCGGCCGGGCAGCATCGAGGAGGGCCGCCTCGTAGGAGAGCCGCATGGCGAGGTAGTCGAGCAGATCGATGCCCTGATCCCGGCCAGTGCACCACTGCACGTGGGCGGCCCATCCCGGCAGGCGGGTGAGGTGGGCCTGCAGGTAGCCGGTGCGGGCGTCGGCGCCGACGTCGAGAGCGCTCAACGCGTGCAGGGCGGCGTCGTCGGCCCGCGCCGGGAGAGCGCGCAGCGCCTTGCGGGTCCGGCGCGGCAGGGTTCGGTCCGCGGGCGCCAGAGCGCGCCAGGCGCGGAAGAATCCGTCCTCTCGCCCAGGCATCGGCCACGGGGCCGAACCGAAGAACGCCGCACACCACTTGCCCGCGAGCGCGTCCACGGTGTCGGCGACCTGCGGTCGCGTCTCCTCAGCCCGACTCAGGAAGCGGCGCATCGGCTTCGGCGCCGGACGACCGTGCAGCATGTCCTGGCGAAGTAGTTCCGACGGCGACACCTCCCGGCCGCCCAGTTGCAGCGCAGGCTGGGCGACTACCCCTGGATAGCGCCGGCCCAGCGCGTCGTCGAGGTTCGCATCGGTGATGCGCCCGGCCTGATAGAGCGCGCGAAACGCCTCCTCAGGCAGCGTGCCCGGGGTGCCGTACAAGTCACCGGCCCGGTGCACGGCCTGCTCGAACGGCACGGCCTCGAGTCCGGCCAGGGGGTTGACGGCGATGAAGGTTCCGAGCGGGTAGTGCGTCGGCACCACCTTGGCGGCCAGTGCGATGTCGGCGCGCAGTTGGGCGCGAAGGACTTCGACGGTCATGACGACGCTCCTGTCATTGCGGGTGGGCGATGTGCACTGGGGGCCGCGACGTGGCCGGCGCTCAGCGCGTGGGCGTAGAGCACGCGCTGCAGCCGGGCGGACCCACCACGCCGGGCCGTCGTGCGCAGCACGGCAAGACCGGCGAGGGCGACGATCACCGCGAGAAGTGCCCAGACGGTCGGCGTCGGCGCGGGCACTTCCGGTACCGCGGGAGTGAGGAACCGGCTCAGCGAACTGACCAGGAGCAGGTAGCCGAAGGTGGCCGGTGCCAGGAAGGCCGCCGCCGCCGCCGTCCCGGCCAGCGTGGGACGCCGCCGCAGCCATCCCAGGGTCGCGGCGGCCGCCGTCGCCCACGCAAAGACCATCAGCATGGCCTCGTCCGCACCCTTGGGCAGCGGCGTCACGAGCAGCGCGATGACCAGCACACTGCCCGACAGCATCGCCGCGGTGACGGCGATCGTGGCGTGCCGGCGCCGCGTCAACACGGGCGCTGGGGGTAGCGCTGATCGGCCGCGGTGCTCGGCCACCGCCGACCCGGAGGCCAGGAACAGTCGCGCCTTGTAGAAGCCGTGCGCGACCAGGTGCAGGACCGCCGCGATCGACAGGCCGAGCCCGCAGGCCAGCACCATGAATCCCATCTGCGCGATCGTCGAGTGCGCGAGCGCACCCTTGACGTCCGGCTTCACCAGCATCACCATCGCGCCGTAGACCACGGTCCCCGCCGCCGCGAGGATGGTCAGCGCCCGTGCGATATCCGCGCCCGCCAGCAGCGGCGACAGCTTGACCAGCAGCACCCCGCCTGCGTTGACCACGCCGGCGTGCAACAGGGCCGAGACCGGCGTCGGCGCCGCCAGCGTCGCGGGCAGCCAGCGCACGAACGGCAGCTGGGCCGACCGCGACAGTGCGGCGACGACGATCAGGACCGCCGCCGTCGCGGCCGCGGTGCCGTCGATGCCGCGCTCAGCCAGGGTGCGCAGGTCGACGCTGCCCCACCGCGCCGTGATGAGCGCGACGGCCGTCCACAGAGCGAGGTCACCGACGAAGAACGCCTTCGCCGTGCGGACGACACCGTCGCGGGCGGCCGGCAGGTCGGGATACATGGCCAGCAGCAGACACAGCGCGATCCCGGCGGCGGTCCAGAACACAGCCAGCGTGAACAGGGTCGCAGAGGCGACCAGTCCGGCCGACGCGGCGGTCACCAGGTTCGCCCCGGCCGTGAAACGGGCCGCTTTCGGGTCACCGGCGAGGTACCGGATCCCGAAACTCTGGACTAACGCGCTGATCCCGAAGACCAGACACAGCAGGACCACGCTGAGCCGGTCGGCCGAGACCGCGACGACCCCGCCGCCGGCGGTCACCGATACCGCGTCACCGACGGTGACGTTCGTCGCGAGTACCGCGGCGCCGAGGAAGCCGAGGCCGGCCGAGAGGGTGGCGATGCGTGCGGTCCACCGCGGCCGCCGCCTACCTGCCGCGCAGGCCAACGCCGTCACCACTGCGGGCGCCGCCAGGACGGCGATCAACACACCCTGGAGGACTTCGACTGAGACGGCCGATTCCAACACACGAAGTAGATTACGTATTTTTAATTACATCTGTCAAGCTTCGTGAATTACGATTCTCATATGACGCGCATTCGTCACTATCGCAGTCGTCAGGTCGCCGTGGGCGCGCGCCATGGGAACGGTGAGCAGCTGGCACCGTCGTTCACCGCTCATCTGGGCGCGAATCTCGTGACACCGCCGAACCTCGACACCGATCGCTTCGGCACATTCAGTGGCAAGAGACCACGCGAGGGGTCGCCACTTGCGGCACCCGTGCCATGCCCGACGCCGCGACGTCAGTCCAGCCCGAGGTCCTTGCGAAACCGCTTCATCCCGTCGATCTTCTCCGCCAGCGTTGCTTGCGGGCCCGCATAGAACATCCACGGCATGGTGACGATGCCCTGGATTCCGCCAGCCTCGGCACGGTCGTATTGCTCGGAGGTGAACGCGTCGGTCAGCGGTGTGATGACGGTGAAATCGTCCATGGACAACCCGTTCTCGGCGCGCAACTCACGGAGCTTGGCGACGCGCTCGAGCGCATGCTCGGTGGTGATGAGGTCACCGATCCAGCCGTCGTGACGCGCTGCCCGGCGCAGCGCGACATCGGAGAGCCCACCGACGTACACGGGGATCGGCGGCGGCGTGGGCTCCATCTCTAGCCGCGGCGTCGAGTAGAACTCGCCCTCGAACTCCGTCCATCCCGGCTTCCACAGCTCCTTCATCAACGCGAGCATCTCGTCGGTGCGCTTGCCGCGGCGCGCGAACTGCTGGCCCATCAGCGCGAACTCCTCGGAGCACCAACCGACGCCGATGCCGAGCTCCAGCCGGCCGCCAGCCAGAACCGCCGCTGTGCCGATCGATTTCGCCGCCGAGTACGGATCGCGCATCGCGGGCAGGTAGACCGTGGTGACGAACCGGATACGCGCGGTGACCGTGGCCAACGCGCCGATCAGCACCCAGGGGTCCGGCCAGTCCGTGAAGGCCTCCCACCGTCGTCGCCCGTCCTTGGTGTACGGATACGGTGTCTGCAGGGTCTCCAGATTCACGACGTGGTCGGGGATGCCCAGCCCGTCGTAACCGAGATCGTCTGCGGCCTTGGCGATCTCGACCACCTCACCGGTGTCCAGGAACGCGAGGCTGACATAGAATCTCATCCGGCGTCGCGCGCCCACACCGGCCGGATGAACACACCCTCGGCCTCCACTGTGGCGCCGTCGGCGTCCATCAGTTCGCCGCGGGCGAAGGTCTTGACGCCCTCGGACCTTTCGACGAAGGCCTCGGCGCGCAGCGGCCCCAACGGAGTGCCGCGTAGATAACGCAGCGAGATGGTGCCGGTGAACTTCGGCTGGGTTAACCCCTCGCTGGCCGCCTCGCCCAGCAGGTGGTCGAGCACCAGCGCGCAGATGCCGCCGTGCACCCATCCCGGCGGTCCCTCGTATGCCCCGCTGAGGGTGAACTCGCTCCAGCACCGGCCGTCGTTCTCATGGTGGATGACCATCGGCGGGGCGATGGCATTACGCAGTCCCACCGCGGGATTGGCCCAGGCCAGGGGGCGACCGGTGCTCTCATGCCGCAGGGTCGACGTCACCGCGCGCTGCTTGCTCTCCAGCAGTTCGGCCACCGCCTCGACCTGCGCCTGCGCGTCGCGGACCGCCACCTCGTCGAGTTCGGTGTGCAGGCTCGCATCGACGAGGCGGCGCACCGCCTCGGTCAGCGGCCCGTACAGCGCTCGCTGACGCTGATACTCGTCCTCGGTGATCACGTCGAACCCGAAATCCATGCTCATACGTTACGCCTCATTCGCTGGGCCTCATTCCCCGAAAACCTTTCGTACCACGGCTTTTGCCCGCCGTGTCACCCGCAGATAGTTGTCGAGGAACTCGCCGCCGTCGTCGCTGTCCCAGCCGGCGGCCACCGCGACCGCGTTGAGTTGCCGGCCGGGACCGGGCAGCTGGTCGGTCGCCTTTCCGCGCACGAGCACCAGCGCGTTGCGCGCGCTTGTAGCGGTGAGCCAGGCCTGCCGCAGCAGCTCGACGTCGCCCTCGGCGATCAGCTCCGCGGCGCCGATCGCGTCGAGCGCCTGCAGTGTCGAGGTGTTGTGCAGGGCAGACACTTCGTGCGCATGGCGCAGCTGCAGCAGCTGCACGGTCCACTCGATGTCGGCCAGGCCGCCGCGGCCGAGCTTGGTGTGGGTGTTGGGGTCTGCGCCGCGCGGTAGCCGCTCGGCGTCCACGCGTGCCTTGATCCGCCGGATCTCGCGCACGGCTTGCGGCGACAACCCGTCCGGCGGGTAGCGGATCTTGTCGACCATCAGCAGAAAGCGCTCACCGAGTTCGAGATCGCCCGCGACCCGGTGCGCCCGCAGCAGCGCTTGAACTTCCCAGACCTGAGCGTATTTCGTGTAGTACGCCTCGTAGGAGCCCAGCGTGCGCACCAGCGGACCGCTGCGCCCCTCCGGCCGCAGGTTCGCGTCGACCTCCAGGGGCGGGTCCGCGCTCGGTGTGCCCAGCAGCGTGCGCACCTTCTCAGCGACGTTGACGGCCCACTTCACCGCGGCCGACTCCTCAACGCCGCCTTCGGGTTCGCAGACGAACATCACGTCGGCGTCCGACCCGTAGCCCAGTTCCCCGCCGCCCAGCCGGCCCATGCCGATGACGGCGATGCGGGCGAGCGGACCGCCGTCGGTGCTGTTGGCCCGGATCACCGCTTCCAGTGCGGCCTGCAGGACCGCGACCCACACGGTGGTCAGCGCGCAGCACACGTCGGTCACCTCGAGCATCCCCAGCAGGTCGGCCGATGCGATGCGGGCCAGCTCGCGCCTGCGCAGGGTGCGCGCCGCGGCGATGGCCCGCTGCGGATCGGGATGCCGCGCGGCCGAGGCGACCAGCGCGCGCGCCACCCCGTCCGGTTCGACCTCGAGCAGCTTCGGCCCGTTGGGTCCGTCGGCGTACGACTGGATCACCTCGGGAGCCCTCATCAGCAGTTCGGGCACGTAGGCAGACGTACCGAGCACCTGCATCAGCCGCTTGGCCACCGCACCCTCATCGCGCAGCGTAGACAGATACCACCGCTGCTCGGCGAGCTCGTCGCTGATGCGCCGGTACGACAGCAGCCCCGCATCGGGGTCGGGGGTGTCGGACAGCCAGTCCAGCAGCGTCGGCAGCAGCACCTGCTGTACCCGGCCGCGACGCCCGCTCCCGCCGGTCAACGCGGCCAGATGGGTCAGTGCGCTCTGCGGGCCCTCGTAGCCCAGCGCGGCGAGCTGGCGCTGCGCGGCCTCGGTGCTCATCCCCTCCGAGACCCCCGACACCCCGCTGATGCCCAGCGCCGGTTGGCCGACCGATTCCAACAGCGGCTGGTAGAACAGCTTCTCGTGTAGCCGCGACACCCGCAGCGTCTGACGCTTGAGCTCCTCGCGCAGGACACCCAGGGCGTCGTGCCTGCCATCGGGGCGCATGTGTGCGGCACGGGCCAGCCACCGCAGCGACTCGTCGTCGTCCTCGTCGGGCAGCAGGTGGGTACGCACCAGCCGCTGCAGCTGCAGCCGGTGCTCGAGCAGCCGCAGGAACTCGTAGGAGGCGGTGAGGTTGGCGGCGTCGTCGCGGCCGATGTATCCACGCTCGCCCAGGGCGCCCAGCGCATCCACCGTCGAGGCCACATGCAGTGCTTCGTCGTTGCGGCCGTGCACCAGCTGCAGCAGCTGCACGGCGAACTCGACGTCGCGCAGTCCGCCGGTGCCCAGCTTGATCTCGCGCGCCCGCCGCTCGGCAGGGATCAGCTCCTCGACGCGTCGTCGCATCGACTGCACTTCGGAGACGAAATGCTCACGCTCGCAAGCGGTCCAGACCATCGGCATCAGCGCCTCGACGTAGGCCCGGCCCAGTTCGGAGTCACCGGCCGCGGGCCGCGCCTTCATCAGCGCCTGGAACTCCCAGGTCTTGGCCCACCGTTGGTAGTAGGCCACATGCGAGTCCAGCGACCGGACCAGCTGGCCGTGCTTGCCCTCGGGGCGCAGCGCGGCATCGACTTCGAAGAACGCGTCGGCGGCGAAGCGCATGAGTTCACCCGCCACTCGGGTGGTGACCGCGTCGGCGTTCTCGGCCACAAAGATGACGTCGACGTCGCTGACGTAATTCAGTTCCCTGGCACCGCATTTGCCCATCGCGATCACCGCCAGCCGGGGCGGGTTCTCACCGCCCGCCGAGCGCATCGCGATGTGCAGCGCGGACTCCAGCGCGACGTCGGCGAGATCGGATAGGTGGGCGGCCACCGTGGTGAAGGGCAGCACCGCCTCGTTCTCCACCACCGAGGCCAGGTCCAGGGCTGCCAGCACCAGCAGCCGGTCGCGGTAGAGCGCGCGCATCGGCTGCACTGCAGCGGCGGGCTCACCGGCCTCCTCGGCCGCAGCGACGAACGTGTCGCGCAACGTTTCGACCGACGGCAACACCACATCACCGGCAAGCAGGCGCCAGTTGCCCGGATGGGCGACAAGGTGGTCGCCGAGTGCCATCGAGGAGCCCAGGACGCCGAAGAGCCTGCCCCGCAGGCCGCGGTCCTGTTGCACGGCATTGTTGAGCTCGTCCCAGCCGGAGCCCAACGCTTCGGCCAGTCGGACCATCGTGCGCAGCGCGCCGTCGGCGTCGGGCGCCCGCGACAGTGACCACAGCAGCTCGACACAGGCGTCGGTGTTCCACCCGAGTCGGTCGAGGTCCGCCTGCGCGGTCGGTTCGACCAGCCCCAAACGCCCGACGCTGGGCAGCTTCGGGCGCTGCGTCGCGGGTTTGGCCACCCCTGAAAGGTAGCGCAGCCGGTATCGCAGGTAGCACGATCCGTGGTGCTACAGCGACAGGTAGGCCTTCAGCTCGAACGGCGTCACGTGGCTCCGGTAGTTCTCCCACTCCGCGCGCTTGTTGCGCAGGAAGTAATCGAAGACGTGCTCGCCCAACGCCTCGGCCACCAGTTCGGAGTTCTCCATCTGCTCGAGCGCGACGCCCAGGCTGCCCGGCAGCTCCTTGTAGCCCATCGCGTTGCGCTCTTCCGGGGTGAGGTTCCAAACGTTGTCCTCGGCCTGCGGTCCGAGCACATAGTTCTTCTCGATGCCGCGCAGTCCGGCGGCGAGAAGCACCGCGAACGTCAGGTACGGGTTGCAGGCCGAGTCGGGGCTGCGCACCTCGATGCGCCGAGACGACGCCTTGCGTGGCGTGTACATCGGAACCCTAACCAGCGCCGAGCGATTCGCCGCACCCCAGGACGCGGCCGTCGGCGCCTCACCGCCGTGCACCAACCGCTTGTAGGAGTTCACCCACTGGTTGGTGACGGCGCTGATCTCCTTGGCGTGCTCGAGGATTCCGGCGATGAACGACTTGGCGACGTCAGACAGCTGCAGCACGTCGTCGGGGCTGTGGAAGGCGTTGGTCTCACCCTCGAACAGGCTCATGTGGGTGTGCATCGCCGAGCCCGGATGTTCGGCGAATGGCTTGGGCATGAACGACGCCCGCACGCCGTCACCGAGGGCGACCTCCTTGACGACGTAGCGGAAGGTCATCACGTTGTCGGCCATCGACAGCGCGTCGGCATAGCGCAGGTCGATCTCCTGCTGCCCCGGCGCCCCCTCGTGGTGGCTGAACTCCACCGAGATGCCCATCTGCTCGAGCGCGTCGATGGCGTGGCGGCGGAAGTTCGGCGCCGAATCGTGCACGGCCTGGTCGAAGTAGCCGCCATTATCAGCTGGAGTCGGCGGGGTCCCGTCGTCCTCGCCGGGCTTGAGCAGGAAGAACTCGATCTCGGGGTGCACGTAGCAGGAGAAGCCCAGATCGCTGGCCTTGGCCAGCTGTCTGCGCAGCACGTGGCGAGAGTCCGCCCACGACGGCGAGCCGTCGGGCATGGTGATGTCGCAGAACATCCGCGCCGAATGGTGCTTGCCGGAGCCGTCGGCCCACGGCAGCACCTGGAACGTCGACGGGTCGGGGCGGGCCACCATGTCGGCCTCCGACACGCGGGCGAAACCCTCGATCGAGGAGCCGTCGAAACCGATGCCCTCCTCGAACGCACCCTCGAGTTCGGCGGGCGCGATGGCGACCGATTTCAGGTATCCGAGCACATCGGTGAACCACAGCCGGACGAAGCGGATGTCGCGTTCCTCCAGCGTGCGCAGCACGAATTCCTTCTGCCGGTCCATATCCGCAGCGTAGGCAGCGGCTGTTAAATCTGTGTTACGTGCGTCGCCATAGTTCAGCGCGCGGAGTTACGCATGGCCGCGATTTCCGCCGGATGAGGTTTGGTGTGTCGGCCCCGCGGGGTATCTATCGCCTCAATCGGGGGGTCGCTTGCGGCCGGGGCCGTCCTCAGGACGCTCGGGCCGACCAGAACCCACACGTCTGAAGCGCGCACGACGAGATCGCGGGCCGGACGACGCGAGGCAAGGAGCGATTCATGAATTTGAAGAAAGCGGCAGTCGCAGCAGGTGTGGCCGGGGCGCTGAGTGGCGCCACCGCGCTCGGCCTCGGAGCCGGCGCCGTGCAGGCCGACCCGAAGTTCCCCACCCCGCCCGTGCCTCCGGTTCCGGGGCCCCCGGGGCCGAATGCCGAGGCCCCGAAGGTCGACGTACCGCGTGGGCCGGACCTCAAGCTGCCCCCGGGGCAGGTGCCACCCGGACCGCCCGCGAACGTGCCACCGGGACCGCCCGCGAACGTGCCACCGGGACCGCCGGCCAACGTTCCACCCGGACCGCCCGCGAACGTTCCACCCGGACCGCCCGCGAACGTGCCGCCCGGACCGCTCGGCAACGTGCCGCCGGGGCAGGTGCCGCCGCCACTGGAGATCGACTTGCCGGACCTCCTGCCGGACGTGCCGGAGGTCGACGACTACTTCAAGCTGGGCGGCGCGAAGATCCCGCCCGGGCAGCTGAAGAACGCGGCCTTCATCAACGGGATCCCGAACCCCTTCTACGGCATCCCGCCCGGGCAGCTCATGAAGATGCGCACCGTCCAGGGCTTCGAGAACCCGTTCTTCGACGAGGCGCCCGGCCACTGGGAGATCCCGGAGTGGGGCGTGCCTGACGCGTGGCCCGGCCTGCCGGAGGTCGACGATTTCTTCGGCCTGCCGTCCGAGCAACTACGGCCTGAGCAGCTGACGACCGAGGAAGTGATCAACGGAGTTCCCAACCCGTTCTTCGGGATCGCGCCCGACGAGCTCAGGAAGCTGCCGACGGTCCAGGGCTTCGAGAACCCGTTCTTCGAAGGGACGGCGGGGCACTGGGACATCCCGTAGAAACGTGACGCTTCAGCACCGCAGGCCGTCGGGCGGGACCACCGAGTCGACGAGGTAATTCACCACCGCGGTGTCCACGCAGGCGTCACCGTTGAAGACGACGGTGTGCTGGGTGCCTTCGAAGGTGATCAGCGGCGCAGACATCTGCCGGGCCAGGTCGACACCGGCTTGGTACGGCGTGGCCGGGTCCCCGGTGGTAGACACCACGATCACCTTGCCGGGGCCCGGCGACGACGCCGGGCCCGGTTCCGAAGTCGGCGGGACAGGCCACATCGCGCACACGTCGCGCGGCGCGAAGCCGGTGAATCCGCCATAGGACAGGAACGGCGCCACTTCGCGTACCCGCCGATCGGCCTCGACCCAGGTGGCCGAGTCGGTGGGGAACGGCGCGTCGACGCATCCGATCGCGGTGAACGCGTCCTGCTGGTTGGTGTAGTGACCCGTCTCGTTGCGGCCCTGGTACTCGTCGGCCAGCAGCAACAGGTCGCCGGCGTCGGTGCCCCGCTGCAGGCCGAGCAGACCGCTGGTCAGATACGTCCAATAGCGCTGTGAGTACAGGCCGTTCACCGTTCCGGTGATGGCGTCCTGATAGCTGAGCCCACGCGGATCGGACGTGTAGCCGGGCCGCTGCACCAACGGGTTGACCAACTGGTGGAAGCGGGCGACGAACTGCGAAGGGTCGGTGCCCAGCGGGCATCCCGGCGACTGGGCGCAGTCGGCGGCGTAGTCGTCGAACGCCGCCTGGAAGCCGCTCATCTGGCGGATCCGGCTGGCGATCGGGTCGAGGCGCGGATCGATCGCGCCGTCGAAGACCATGGCGCGCACCCGGTCCGGATACCGTGCGGCGTAGGCAGCGCCGAGTTCGGAGCCGTAGGAGAACCCGAGGTAGCTGATCCGGTGCTCGCCCAGCGCGGCGCGCACCACGTCCATGTCCTGCACCGCGGTCGCGGTGCCGACGCCGGCCAGGAATTCGGTGCCGACCCGGTCGACGCACGCCTGCACGAATTCTCCGTACAGCCGCTCGATGTGGGCGACCCCGGCGGGGCTGTAGTCGGCCAGCGGTTCGCGGCGGAATACGTCGAACTCCGCGTCGGTGCGGCACCGCAGTTCGGGCGTCGAATGCCCGACGCCGCGCGGATCCACGCCGACGAGGTCGAAGCTGCGGCCGATTTCGGTGTCGGCCAGTGCCGCGCCCATGCCCGCGACGGTCTCGACCGCCGACGCGCCGGGTCCGCCGGGGTTGACCATGAGCACACCGATCCGGTTGCCGCTCGCAGGGATTCGAATCACAGCCAATTGCGCTTGTGCGCCTTCGGGTTTGGTGTAGTCGACCGGTACCGCCACCATCCCGCACTGCGCGGTGGGGATATCGGCGGTGTCGAGGAACCGCTCGCAATCACCCCACTCCGGCGTCGCCGACGCAGCCGGGCCCGCGACCGTCGACGCTACGAGGATCGCGAGCGCGACGATACTGCCCACCCGCCACATGGCAGCCATGGTTGCACGCCGACGCGCCGGCGTCTGTAGCCGGGATCCAACGGTGACCAGGCTGTGATCAGGTCACGTACAGCGGCTATCCGGCGGCGGGAGCGTCAGGTCGACGAGGTAACGCGCGGCGATGTCGTCGACGCACTGGTCGCCTTGGAACACCACGGTGTGCTGAGTCCCGTCGTAGGTCACCAGCACGCCGCCGAGCTGCTTGGCCAGTTCCACGCCGGCCTCATAGGGTGTGGCCGGGTCGTTCGTCGTCGACACCACGAGCACCGGCGGCAGTCCATTCACCTGGATTTCGTGCGGCTCGCTGGTCGGTGGTACCGGCCAGAAGGCGCAGGTGCTCAGCGGCGCGTGCCCGGTGAATTCGCCGTAGCTCATGAACGGTGCGGCTTCGCGTACCCGGCGGTCCTCCTCGACGGCTTCCGCCCGGTCGGTCACCGCCGGTTTGTCGACACAGTTGATCGCCACCCTGGCGTCGGTGGAGTTGTTGTAGTGGCCCTGCTCATCACGACCCATGTAGAGGTCGGCCAGCGCCAGCATGGTGTCACCCCTGCCGGCCTGCATCTCGTTGAGCGCCTGGGTGAGATGACGCCACAGGTTGGGCGAGTACAGCGGCAGGATCGTGCCGACGAGCGCGTCGGAGTAGCTGAGCCCGCGCGGGTCCTGCGTCTCCAGCGGCTCCTCCACCAGAGGGTCGACCAGATCGTGGTAGACCTCGGTGGCCTTCGCGGGATCGGTGCCCAGCGGACACGACGGGTCCTTCGCGCAGTCGGCGGCATAGTCGTTGAACGCGGTCTGGAACGCGGCGGCCTGCCGGACGTTGGCCTCCGTCGGATCGGCGTTGGGGTCGACGGCGCCGTCGAGCACCATCGCGCGCACCTTGTCCGGGAACTGCTCGGCGTAGACGGCGCCGATCCGCGTGCCGTACGAATAACCGAGGTAGGTCAGCTTGTCGTCGCCGAGCGACTCGCGAATGGTGTCGAGATCGCGGGCCACGTTCTCGGTGCCGATGTTGGCAAGGAACTCCTCGCCCATCTTGTCCTCGCAGCGCTGGACGAAGGCCTTGGTCTCCTCCTCGATCTCGGCGACGCCCTCGGGTGAGTAGTCCACCTGAGGCAGCGCGCGCAGCCGGTCGTTGTCGGCGTCGGAATTGCACCACAGCGCGGGCGTGGAGTTGGCGACCCCGCGCGGGTCGAACCCCACGAGGTCGAAGCGCTGGCGCACCGACTCGGGCAGCGAACTGACGAGGCTGGCGGCGGCCTCCACGCCGGACTCACCCGGCCCCCCGGGGTTGATCACCAACGAGCCGATCTTGTCGCCGGCGGCCGGAAAGCGGATCATCGCGAGCCGGGCGACCTCACCGTCGGGGTCGTCGTAGTCGACGGGCACCGACAGCATGCCGCACTCGGCGCCGGCCGGGACGCGGGCCTCGTCGCTCGGCTCGGTCTGGCACTCGCTCCACTCGATCGGAGTGCCCGGCGGAGGCACCGCGACCATGGCGCGCCCCTCCACCAGGTTGCTGCAACCGGCGACGAGAACAAGCACCGTGGGCGCCAGGACGCCGATCATGCGGTTCATGGCTCCACATGCTGCCATGAACAGGCATCGGTGCTGGCTAGGCGGCTATCGCGTGGCGGCCAGCAGCTCGTCGAGGGCCACCGCGAAGTCGTCTGCCATGTCCCACAGGTCGGGCACCAACTCCGGGCAAGAAACGATGCCGACGTCGAGCTTGCCGTTCAGCGACATGACGGTGATGTTGAGTCCCGAGCCGTGGAAGATCGGGCCCAGCGGGTACATCGCCTTGGTCTCGCAGCCTACGTAGTACAACGGCATCTGCGGGCCGGGCACGTTCGAGACGACGAGGTTGTGCACGGGACGGGCGCCGCTCAAGTTGCTCGCGGCGTAGACGCGCATCGCCACCCCGAAGACCGCGGGCGCCGCGAACTGCGTCCAGTCCTGCAGCAGTGTCGCGCCGATGGCCGAACTGTGTTGTTTGGCAACCGAATTGGTTTCGGCGATGGACTTCAGGCGCTGCGCCGGGTCCTTGATGTGCGTCTCGAGGCGGGCGAACATGCCCGACACCTGGTTGCGGCCCGGCCGGTCGGACCTGTCGTGCACCGACACCGGCACCATCGCGACCAGGGAATTCTTCGGCAGTTCTCCCCGGTCGTCGAGAAACTTGCGCAACACGCCGGCCACCAGGGCCAGGACGACGTCGTTGACCTTGACTCCGAAGTGGTTTTTGACGGTCTTGACGTCCTCGAGGTCGAGCTGGGCGAACGCGACGTTGCGGTGCGCGGTGACGTTGGCGTTGAACGCCGTCTTGGGCGCCGCGAACGGCGGTGTCATCGCCAGCCCGCTGCGCGCGCGGCGCACGGTGTCGACCACCGAGGACAGCGTCACCGGCAGCGCGTTGACGAGCTTGAGCGGCCGGGTCGCGAACCTGACCGCGCCCGTCACCGCGATCTCGAGCGCGTTCGCCTCGCCCACCCCGTCGACCGGATCCGGCGGCGGCGCGTCGGGTTCGGTGCTGCACAGCTGCGACATCATGCTGGCGCCTGTCACCCCGTCGACACCGGCGTGGTGCACCTTGGTCATCACCACGATGCAGCCGCCGTCCTTCGGGTCGGTGCCCGACACGTTCTCGATCACCCACTTCTCCCACAGCGGGCGGGTCCGGTCCAGCGGCAGCGACGCGATGTGCCCGCAAATCTCGGCGAGTTCCTTGCGGCCGCCCGGGGTGGGCAGCCCGATGCGGTGCAGATGGCGGTCGAGGTCGAAGTCCTTGTCGTCCACCCAGACCGGATGGTCGAGGTTGAAGCGGTTGTCGGCGAGCTTCTCGCGGAACTCCGGCATCGCCTTGATCCGCTGGTCGAGCGCGTCGCGGAACCGGTCGAAGGTGTAGCCCCCCGGCATGGTGGACGTGTCGAGTTCGAGGATCGAGCACACGTGCAACGGCTGCTGTGCGGTTTCGAGGTACAGGAAGCTGGCGTCGAGTCCGCTGAGCCGTTGCATGCCGCGATGCTATGCCTGCCCGACACGGGTGTGAGCAAATCCACTCAACACGGCTTTCCACTTCCTCGGCCTGCAGTGGCAGACTGGACAACGTCAGACGAAACCCGGGGACCTTCGACGGCCTCGAGGATTCGACCCGACTCACCCCTGTGGGAGACAGCGATGTCTGAGCAGACCGTCTACGGTGCTGCCGAGGTCAAACCGCGCATCCGAACACGCACCCTTCATCTGCAGAAGTGGAAGGCCGAGGGCCACAAGTGGGCCATGTTGACGGCCTACGACTACTCCACCGCCCGCGTCTTCGACGACGCAGGCATTCCCGTCCTCCTGGTCGGCGACTCGGCGGCCAACGTCGTCTACGGCTACGACACCACCGTGCCGGTCACCGTCGACGAGCTCATCCCGCTCGTGCGCGGCGTGGTCCGCGGCGCGCCGCATGCGCTGGTGGTAGCCGACATGCCGTTCGGCAGCTACGAGGCCGGTCCGCAGCAGGCGCTCGCCAGCGCAACCCGGTTCCTGAAGGAGACCGGTGCGCACGCGGTGAAGCTCGAGGGCGGCGAGCGGGTGGCCGAGCAGATCGCCACGCTGTCGGCCGCAGGCATCCCGGTCATGGCGCACATCGGGTTCACCCCGCAGAGCGTCAACGGGCTCGGCGGCTTCCGCGTCCAGGGCCGCGGCGACGGGGCCGAGCAGACCATCCACGACGCCATCGCTGTCGCCGAGGCGGGCGCATTCGCCGTCGTGATGGAGATGGTGCCCGCCGAGCTGGCCACCCAGATCACCGGGAAGCTGACGATTCCCACCGTCGGGATCGGCGCGGGCCCCAACTGCGACGCGCAGGTGCTGGTGTGGCAGGACATGGCGGGCATGACCAGTGGCAAGACCGCCAAGTTCGTCAAGCGGTTCGGCGCTGTCGGTGACGAGCTGCGCCGTGCCGCCGTGCAATACGCCGACGAAGTGGCCAGCGGCACGTTCCCCGCCGACGAGCACTCGTTCTAGGGATCGTGCTACGCGAACTGCGGCCTGCGTTTGGCCATGAAGGCGTCCACACCCTCGCGGCCGTCGGCGGACCGGGCGCGTTCGGCGATGAGCCGGCCCTCCAGCTCGAGCTGTTCCTCGAGGCCGTTGTTGAACGTCGCGAGCAGCAGGTTCTTCACCCCGCCGTTGGAACCTGCTGCGGTGGCGGCCATTTGGTCGGCCAGCGCACCGGCGCGCTCGGCCAGTTCGGTGTCGGGCACCACCTCGGTGACCAGTCCCCACTGTGAGGCCTCCTGCGCCGACAGCGTGCGGTTGGTCAGCATCAGTTCCTTGGTCTTGGCGATGCCGATCAGCCGCGGCAGGTAGTACGAGGAACTGCCGTCGGGGCTCAGCCCCACGCGGGTGTAGGCCATCGTGAACGACGCGGACTCGGCGGCGAGCACCAGATCGCCGGTCACCGCGAGCGAGAAACCGGCTCCGGCGGCGGTGCCGTTGACGGCGGTGACCACGACCGCGTTCATCCGGGCGAAGGTCGAGATCGCCCGGTGCAGATCGTCGGCGACGCCTTTGATGTGGGCGCCTCGGTCGGGTGCCGACGCGAAGGACTTGAGATCGCCTCCGGCGCAGAAGAAGCGACCGGCGCCGGTGAGCACGACCACCTTGGTGGCATCGGTGTCGCAACGCTTGGCGGCGGCGGCCAGTTCGCGGGTCATGGTGTCATTCATGCCGTTTGCCGCGTCGGGCCGGTTGAGCGTGATGCGGGCGATGGGGCCGGACTGCTCGAACGTCAGCGTTTGGTAATCGGTCACACGTGGACTCTAACGTCGCCGCACTCCATCGTGTTCACCTGCATGTGGCAATCTATCTCGCATCATGGGCAAACCGAATGATCAGAAGTCACGTCACCTGGAGGTCGAGCGCAAGTTCGACGTCGTGGAATCGACCGTGTCGCCGTCGTTCGAGGGTCTGTCGTCGGTGTCGCGGGTCGAGCGGTCCCCGTCCTACCGACTCGAGGCGGTGTACTTCGACACCCCCGAGCACGACCTGGCCGCCCACCGGATCACGCTGCGCCGTCGTACCGGAGGGCCCGACGAGGGCTGGCATCTCAAGCTGCCCGCAGAACCCGACGCGCGCACCGAAGTGCGACTGCCGCTCGGCGAGGGTGGCGAGGTGCCCGACGACTTGCGCGACATCGTGCTGGCCATCGTGCGCGATCGCCCGCTGTCGCCCGTCGCGCGCATCGTGACCGACCGGACCGTCGAGATGCTCTGCGGCGCCGAGGGCACTGCCATCGCCGAGTTCTGTGACGACCAGGTGACGGCCCGGGCCGACGCGCAGAGTTCCGAGCAGACGTGGCGCGAGTGGGAACTCGAGTTGACCGAGGGCGTGGACCCCGATCTCCTGGACCGGCTGTCGAACCGGCTGCTGGATGCCGGCGCCGTCCCGGCCTCCAGTGGATCGAAGCTGGCCCGGGTACTGGGCGACACGCCGGTACCGGACGAGGCCCCCGAGCCGCTTGATCCCATCCACCGCGCGGTGGCCGAGCAGGTCGATGCGCTGATCGAGTGGGATCGCGCGGTGCGGGCCGACGTGTGGGATTCGGTGCACCAGATGCGGGTGACGACGCGCAAGATCCGCAGCCTGCTGCAGTCGGCGCGCGACACTTTCGGCATCTCCGGCGATGCCTGGATCCTCGACGAGCTACGGCAACTCGCGGCAATCCTCGGTGTGGCCCGCGACGCGGAAGTGCTCGCCGAACGCTACGAACGCGCACTCGAGGGATTGCCCGCAGAGCTGATCCGTGGACCCGTGCGCGAGCGACTGGTCGACGGCGCGAAACGCCGGTATGCCTCCGGCCTGAGGCGCTCGCTGATCGCGATGCGGTCGGAGCGCTACTTCCGGCTGCTGGACGCACTGGAAGGTCTTGTCGCAGCCGAGCCGGCGCCGACCCAACCCGGCGAGGAGGAGCGGGCGCCGGCCGGCATCGATTCGGCGTACAAGCGTGTCCGCAAGGCCGCCAAGGCCGCGGCCGCGGCCGGCGCCGACGACGACAAGGACGAGGCCCTGCACCGAATCCGCAAGGGGGCCAAACGGCTTCGCTACACCGCGGCGGCAACCGGCAAGGCCAAGGTGTCGGAACGAGCCAAGACCATCCAGTCGCTGCTCGGTGACCACCAAGACAGCGTCGTCAGCCGCACGCATCTGAGCCAGCAGGCGGAGGTAGCGCACGCCGCGGGCGAGGACACCTTCACCTACGGCCTGCTGTACCAGATGGAGGACGATCTGGCACAGCGCTCCCGCGACCAACTGGACGATGCCCTGCGCAAGCTCGACAAGGCGGTGCGCAAGGAACGCTGAGTTCCCGGCGGGGGCGGATGAGTTGGCCTGTAAGCCGGATTCTGTCCCTCGCCGCCGCATTGACCACGGCGGCGAAGCGGCGACCATCCATCTGGACACACCGTTGCCGGGTGCCTCGAGCGGCCTACCCGCAAGCTCGGGCGAGCAACCCTCGGACGCTTGCGCGGCCGCAACCAGGTTGCGGCCTTCTTGGCCTTGCTTCGGGTGGGGTTTGCCTAGCCACTCCGGTCACCCGGAGTGCTGGTGCGCTCTTACCGCACCGTTTCACCCTTACCACCGTCGCCGGTGGCGGTCTGTTTTCTGTGGCACTTTCCCGCGAGTCACCTCGGATTGCCGTTAGCAATCACCCTGCTCTGTGAAGTCCGGACTTTCCTCGAAACCCAGGTGAACCTCGATTCCGCGGCCGCCCGGCCAACTCATCCGCGCTAACAACGTACTGCGTGTGGTCGCTGTTCCGCGAGCGAGACATACTTGTGGCCATGGCGCAGGTACCTCCGGCCCGCTATCTGTTGCGCGCGAAAGATCTGGTCGACGCCCGGTACGCCGAGGCGATCACCGTCGACGACCTCGCCGCCGCGGCCGGCCTGTCCCGGGCCCACTTCAGCCGGATGTTCACCCGGACGTTCGGTGAATCGCCGCGGGCCTACTTGCAATCCCGGCGGCTCGAGCGGGCTGCCGCGCTGCTTCGCCACACGGATCGGTCAGTCGCCGACATCTGCGTGATGGTGGGCCTGCACAGCGTCGGGTCGTTCACCACCACGTTCGCCCGCGTCTACGGCAAGCCGCCCGCCGCGTACCGGGCAGGCCTACCGCCCGCGGCGACGCACGCCCGGATCCCGAGTTGCATCCTCAAACGCGACACCCGTCCGCGGGCCGGCAGCAGGGTCCGCAAGACAGCACACGGGGAGAAGACGGGCGGCGCCGGTCGGCCGTAGCGTCGGCGCCATGATGAGAATCGGCAGCGCCCACTTATGGGTTCACGATCAGGAAGTCGCTTTGAGGTTCTGGACCGAGAAGGTCGGAATGGAATTGCGCGAGGACGTCTCGTTCCCCGAGGAGATGGGCGACTTCCGGTGGCTCACCGTCGGCCCGCCCGGACAGGATGACGTCAACCTGGTTCTGATGGCGGTACCCGGTGGGCCGATGATGGACGAGGCGACACGCAAGCAGGTGCTCGACCTCACCGCGAAGGGTTTCGCCGGAACGGTGTTCCTCACGACCGACGACATCGAGACGGCGTACAAGGAAATGACCGCCCGCGGAGTCGAATTCACCGAGCCGCCGAATCAGATGCCGTACGGAATCGACTCCGGCTTCCGCGATCCGTCCGGCAACAGCGTGCGGCTGACCCAGTTGACGGACTCGTAGTACCGCAGTCAGAACGGCGGTGGATCTGCGCCGTAGCCGGCGCAGAACTCATTGTCGGCTTGGCCAGCACGTCGGCGGGGTAGCTAGATCGGATGGACGACTACATCTACACCTACCTCGGAAGGAAGCTCATGTGGGTCCACGACAACCCGGACCCCCTGGAAGGCGAGTCGTTGCCGCTGCTGCAGGAGGTGATCACCCGCTTGAGCCGCGATGGCCCACTGTTCGTCAGCCTTCTGTCACCGCACGATGCCCGCGAGCTATCCAGGTTGTGCGACGCTGTGGCCGCGGAGAACGGCCACACGTGGCGGTGGGAACGCAGCGCCGAGGTGGAGAGAACCGGGCGAAGATTCGGCGGCTTCTGGCGGCGGAACCGGGGATGACGCCACGCGCCACCTAATACGGGCCCATGGCGCGGCGAGGCACTCGACCATGCATGGTGGTGGAGATGGCGCAGACGAAGTGGCACACCCGGGTGGATTCCGGCGACTGGGACGCAATCGCCGCCCAACTCGACGAGGTCGGCGGCGCGCTGCTCCCCCGGCTACTCACCAAGCCGGAAGCACGCGAGATCCGCGGCCTCTACGCCGCCGACGATTTGTTCCGCACGACCGTCGACATGGGCCGCCACCGGTCCGGCGAGCGCTACACCCTCGGCCTGATCTTCCACGACGCGACGTGACTAGCGCCGCCGCAGCGCGATCACGTTGTCGATCCACGTGGTCGGCCGTCCCTCGGGATCGGTGATCTCGCGTTCCACCGTGTCCACCCGCGCCGTCTCCCAGTCGGCCTCGGGCAACGCCAGGGACGAGAGCAGTTCCTCGGGGGCCACGAACGTGTGGTGGTGGTCATGGTCGAGCTTCGACGCCCAGGGTGGTGGACCACAGTGGTCGACGATCATCACCACACCGCCCCGCCGCACCACTGCGGCCGCCTTGCCGAAGATCGCCGTCCGGTCGAGCGGCAGCATCGAGTGGAAGAACTGCGCCGACACGAGGTCGAACTCGCCGACGGGAAAGGTCGCCGACAGATCGTGTTGCTGGAAGTCGATCCGGTCGCGCACCCCTCGTTGCTCGGCGTCCTCGGCGGCGCGGGCCAGCGCGGTGTCGGAGATGTCGACCGCCACCACGCGCCAACCGTGTTCAGCGAGCCACATGGCGTCGCCACCTTCTCCGCAGCCGAGATCCAGTGCCGCGCCGGGCGCCAAGGTCGACGCGACCTCGACGAGACGGACGTTCGCGCGACCGCTCCACACCCGCTTGCGTTCGGAGTAGTGGTCCTCCCAGTGCTGCTTGGTATCAGGCGTTGACACGATCTCTCCCTTCCGCGCCGTCACCGACGATGCAGTCGCGCTCATTTCCCATGTCACCACCTTGCAACCGTCGAGGCGTCCTGCCAAGCTTTCTTGCCATGGAGGCAAAAGACGACGGTGTCGACGCACAGGTCCGGCGTCGGCTGCGCCAACTGCGCCAGCAACGCGGTCTCACGCTCGAAGAGGTGGCGGGCCGGTCGAACATCGATGTGTCGACACTGAGCCGACTGGAATCCGGTAAGCGCCGACTCGCCCTGGACCATCTACCCCGGCTGGCCGCCGCGTTGTCGGTCAGCACGGACGACCTGCTGCGCATTCCCGAAGCTGTGGACCCGCGGGTGCGCAGCGGTTCGCACACCGCCCACGGCATCACCTACTGGCCGCTCACCCGCCAGGCAGGCGGCGGTCTGCACGCGTTCAAGGTGCGCATCAGCGCCCGCCGCCGCACCCCTCCCGCCGAGCTGCCGGTGCACGAGGGATGGGACTGGATGTATGTGTTGTCCGGTCAGCTCCGGCTGATCCTCGGCGAGCGGGACTTCACGGTGAAACCTGGTGAGGCCGTTGAGTTCTCAACCTGGACACCGCACTGGTTCGGCTTCGTCGACGGCCCGGCCGAGGCGATCACCATCTTCGGGCCGCACGGCGAACGCCTGCACCTTCACAACTGATCGAGATACACCGTCTGGTTGACCAGCCGCACCGACGCCGCACCGTCGGGGTAGAACTCGGCGATGGACAGCGACGCCAGGTCCAGGTGCAACCGATAGAGGATGCCCGCCCCTGCGTCGAGGGCCGTGCGCAGCAGCGTCTTGATCGGGGTCACGTGCGACACGACCAACACCGTCTCACCGGTGTGCTCGGCGATGATGCGTGCCCTCGCCCTATCCACGCGTTCGGCGGCGGCGTCGAAGCTCTCGCCTTGCGGTGGAGATACGCTGGTGTCACGCAACCATTTCCGATGCAGCTGCGGATCCCGTTCGGCTGCTTCGGAGAACGTCAATCCCTCCCAGTCGCCGAAGTCGGTCTCGATCAGATCGTCGTCGACGGAGACGTCGAGCCCCAGCGCCTTGGCCGCCGCGGCGGCGGTGTCGTAGGCCCGCTGCAACGGCGAGGTGATGACCGCGGCCACGCCGCCCTTGTCGCCGAGATACCGTGCGGCGGCTTCGGCTTGGCGTCGGCCGAGGTCGGTGAGCGCAGGATTGCCGCGGCCCGAGTATCGCCGGTTGACCGACAGTTCGGTCTGACCGTGCCGCAGCAGCAGAAGCCGAGTCGGCGCGCCGCGTGCACCGGTCCAGCCGGCGGGACTCGACGTCTGCTGCCCAACGGGTTGCACCGCGGCGGCGGCGAGTTCGGCAGCGGCATCCATCGCCTCGTTCGCCAGCCGGTCGGCGTGGCTGTTCTGCTCTCTCGGAATCCAGCTGTAAGCAATGCGGTCGAATCGGGCCGCGATCGAGCGGGCCTGCTGATGCAGCGGCGCCAGGTCGGGATGCTTGACCTTCCAGCGTCCTGACATCTGCTCGACGATGAGCTTGGAGTCCATGAAGACGTCGACCTCGTCGGCGCCCAGGCTGGCGGCCTCGGTCAGACCGGCGAGCAGGCCGCGGTATTCGGCGACGTTGTTGGTGGCGTGACCGATCGCCTCCTTGCTCTCGGCCAGCACCGTACTGCGGTCGGCCGACCACACCACCGAGCCGTAACCCGCCGGCCCCGGGTTGCCGCGTGACCCCCCGTCGGCCTCCACGATGACCTTCACCCGGTGCCCTTGACCCGCAGCAGGATTGCGCCGCACTCTGGGCAGCGCAGCACCTCGTCGTCGGGCGCCGCCGAGATTCGCGCGAGCTCACCCTTGTCGATCTCGATCCGGCAGGCGCCGCAGCGTCGACCCATGAGCTGGCCGGCACCCGCACCGCCGCGGGCGCGCTGCCGCTCATAGAGCGCTACCAGGTCGGCGTCGAGGGCCGAGATCAGTTCCTCCCGGCGGGACAGGCTCTGCCTGCGCACCTCGTCCAGTTCGGTGCGCACCGCCTCACAGGCGGTCTGCGCGAGGCCCAGCTCGTTCTGCAGCTCGTCGATCGTGGTCAGCTCGCTGCCCTGGTCGCGCTGCAGTTCCTCGCGCCGCTCCATCACCTCCAACAGCGAGTCCTCCAGCGCGGACTGCCTGCGCTCGAGCGTCGCGAGTTCGTGCTGCAGGTCGGTGAGCTGCTTGGCGTCGACGGACCCGTCGGCCAGCATTCTCCGGTCGCGGTCCTCGCGCTGGCGCACACCGTCGATCTCGGATTCGAACTTGGCGACCTGGGCGTCGAGGTCTTCTATGGCGATCTGCAGCGCGGCCAGGCGGTCGTTTGCCGCACGGTGCGTGCCCTGGATCTCCTCGACGCGCCGCTGCTCGGCCAGATTCTTGGCACGGTGGTCGTTGCGGCTCAGCTCGGCGTCGAGTTGGGCTAACTCGAGCAACGAGCGTTGATGGACTACTTCAGCTTTCATGCCTCATCTTTCGACATTCCACGGATCCGTGCGTACCGCCGACACGCGCACGGGCAGCGCATCGCCGAAGTGGCGACGCAGCACGTCCGCGGCCTGCGTGCACCACGGGTACTCACTGGCCCAGTGGGCCACATCGACCAGCACCACGCCGGAGGTCCGGCGGTGCTCATCGGCGGGATGGTGGCGCAGGTCCGACGTGACATAGGCCTGGACACCTGCGCGCGCGACGGCGTCGAGCAGGGAGTCGCCCGCCCCTCCGCACACCGCGACCCGGGATACCTCGGCTTCGGAATCACCCGCGGCGCGCACCCCCCACGACGTCGCGGGCAGTGCATCGTTCACACGGGAAACGAAGGCCGACAGCGGTTCCGGCCGCTGGAGGACGCCCACCCGGCCCAGCCCGACCTCGCCGGGAATCGAGGCCAGCGCAAAGACGTCGAACGCGGGTTCCTCGTAGGGGTGGGCCTGACGCATGGCCGCGAGCACCTTGGCGCGCAACCGGGCCGGCGCGATGACTTCCACCCGCTCCTCGGCGACGCGTTCCACCGTTCCGACGGTGCCGATGGCCGGCGAAGCGCCGTCGTGCGGAAGGAACTGGCCGATGCCGGTGGCGCTCCAACTGCAGTGCGAGTAGTCGCCGATGCGGCCCGCGCCGGCGGCGAACACGGCCCGCCGCACCGCGTCGGCGTTCTCCGCGGGCACGAACACCACCCACTTGTCCAGGTCGGGTCCGGCGCTGACCGGTTCCAGTACCTCCTCGACGGTCAACCCCAATGCCTGCGCCAGCGCGTCGGACACTCCGGGATTCGCCGAGTCGGCGTTGGTGTGCGCGGTGAACAACGCCCGGCCCGTCCGGATCATCTGGTGCACCAGCGCGCCCTTGCCGGTGCTTGCGGCCACGGTGTCGACGCCACGCAGCAGCAACGGGTGGTGCGCGACCAGCAAGCCCCGCTCGGGCACTTCGGCGACGACGTCCGCCGTCGCATCGACCGCCACGGTGACCGAGTCGACGGGCTCCGCCGGGTCCCCGCACACCAGGCCGACGGAGTCCCACGACTGCGCCAGTGCCTGCGGATAGGCGGCATCAAGCACATCGATGATCTCGGACAGTGGCACGTTCATGGGAGCACCTCGGCCATCGCCTCGACCAGCACCGGCCATTCCGGGCGCACCGCGGCGCGCAGGAACCCGCCGTCCAGGCCGACGAAGGTGTCGCAGCGCCGCACCGCAATGCCCCTGTGCTCGAGATGCTTTCGCATCAGCTCGGCATCCGGGACGGAGAACAGCACGAACGGGGCGCGGCCGTCGACGACATGCACGCCGATACTAGTCAGCGCCGCCACCATCTCGGCGCGCAGCTCAGCCAGGCGGCGGGCGGCGCGGTCGGCCTCGTGCACCGCTTCCGGTGTCGTGCACGCCGTGATGGCCTCCAGCTGCAGGATCCCCAGCGGCCAGTGCGGGCGCCGCGCCGTCATCCGCGTCAGCACCTCGGCCGGGCCCAGCGCGTAGCCCACCCGAAGGCCGGCCAGTGCCCACGTCTTGGTGAGGCTGCGCAGCACCACCACATCGGGCAGCGGATCGGCGGCCAGCGACACCGGTTCACCGGGGACGGCGTCGGCGAACGCCTCGTCGACCACCACGATGCGGCCGGGGCGGCGCAGCGCCAGCAGTTGCTCGCGGGTGTGCAGCACGGCCGTCGGGTTCGTCGGGTTGCCGAGGACGACGAGGTCGGCGGCATCGGGCACCAGCCCACCGGTCAGGCGGTACGGCGGGTCCAGCACCACATGGTCGAACGGCACACCGGCGGCCGACAGGACCGCTTCGGGCTCGGTGAACGACGGCGCGATCAGCGCGGCCCGCCGCGGTCGCAGATTCGCCAGCAGGGCGAACCCTTCGGCGCCCCCCGCCAGCAGGGCGACCTGGTCGACCGGGCGTGCGTGCCGGGCGGCGACTGCCGCGACGGCGCGCTGCTCGTCGGCGGCGCTGGGATACCGACCGAGGTCGACCAGACGGGCCGTCAGCCGGTCGACCAGCCACAACGGGGGGCCATCACCGCGGACGTTGACAGCGAAGTCCAGCATGCCGGGGACCGCGGCCTGATCGCCGTGGTAGCGCGCGGCCGCAGGGAAAGGACTCGCCACATCACGACAGTAGTGCGCCGCTGGTCCCCGTCCGGCGATCGGGGAGAATGAGGGGGTGACCGACTTGCTGGCCTCCACCGTCGCGGCAACCCGCCCGCAACTGGTGGTCTTCGACCTCGACGGCACCCTGACCGACTCGGCGCAGGGCATCGTCTCGAGCTTCCGCCATGCACTCGGCTCGGTCGGCGCCGCGGTACCCGACGGTGACCTGGCCACCATGGTCGTCGGCCCGCCGATGAATCACACGCTGCGCGGGCTCGGTCTGGGTGAGCGCACCGACGAAGCCATCGCCGCCTACCGCGCCGACTACACCACCCGCGGGTGGGCACTCAACCGGCTGTTCGACGGCATCCCCGCACTTCTCGCCGACCTCCGCAGCGCAGGCGTGCGGCTCGCCGTGGCCACCTCCAAGGCCGAGCCCACCGCGCAGCGCATCCTCGCCCACTTCGGATTGGACGACCACTTCGAGGTGATCGCAGGCGCCACCCTCGACGGCTCCCGCGCCGAGAAGGCCGACGTCGTCGCCCATGCGCTGGCTCAGCTGGGCGGTCTGCCCGAGCGGGTGCTGATGGTCGGCGACCGCGCTCACGACGTCGAAGGCGCAGCGGTGCACGGCATCGATACCGTGGTGGTCCAATGGGGTTACGGCCGAGATGATTTCGCCGGTCCGGATGCGCCGACCGCCTTGGCGCACGTTCCGACCGTCGCCGCGCTGCGCGAGGTGCTGGGTGTCTGAACAGCTGCACGTGACCTTCGTCTGCTCGGGCAACATCTGCCGTTCCCCGATCGCGGAGAAGATGTTCGCTCACCAGATCGACGAACGTGGGCTCGCCGATGCGGTCCGGGTGACCAGTGCCGGAACAGGAGGATGGCACGCCGGTGAGCCCGCCGACCGTCGGGCCAGCCACGTGCTGCGCGCGCACGGCTACCCGACGGCGCACCGCGCCGCGCAGGTGGATGACGACCACATGTCCGCCGACCTGGTCGTCGCCTTGGGGCGCAACCACCTCCGCATGCTGACCGACCTCGGGGTGCCGGCCGACCGCATCCGGATGTTGCGGTCGTTCGACCCCCGATCTGGTGCGCATCCGCTCGACGTGGAGGACCCCTATTACGGCGATCAGTCCGACTTCGAGGACGTCTACCGCGTCATCGAGGCGGCCCTGCCCGGCCTGCACGAGTGGGTGGACCAGCAACTGGCCCGGCGCGGTGTGGCCAGCTGATGCGGCGGTTCACGTTCTTGTTCAAGCCCGCCTGGCTGGCGCTGTTCGTCGTGGTGCTCGCGTTCGCCTACCTGTGTTTCACCGTGCTCGCGCCGTGGCAGTTGGGCAAGAACGCCGAGACCTCACGGGAGAACGCGCAGATCGCCGAGTCGCTGCGCGCCGATCCCGTGCCCTTGACATCGCTTGTGCCGAACCAGGACTCGTCGGCCCCCGAGGCGCAGTGGCGGCGGGTGACGGCCACCGGACGCTACCTCCCGCAGGCTCAGGTGCTGGCCCGGCTGCGAGTGATCGAAGGCGAACCGGCCTTCGAGGTGCTGGTGCCGTTCGCCGTGGACGGGGGTCCCACCGTGCTCGTCGACCGGGGATACGTCCGGCCCGTGGACGGGTCCCGGGTTCCCGACATCGCGCCGGTGCCCGACGGACCGGTGACGATCGTGGCGCGGCTGCGCGACTCCGAGGCGGTGGCGCAGGGCAGGGAACCGTTCCGCGAGGACGGCACGCAACAGGTTTACTCGATCAACACCGAGCAGATCGCCGCACTCACCGGCGTTGCGCTGGCCGGTCCGTACCTCCAGCTGATCGGCGACCAGCCCGGCGGACTCGGCGAGATCAGCCTGCCCGCGCTCGACGCCGGACCGTTCCTGTCCTACGGGATTCAGTGGATCGCGTTCGGCATCATCGCGCCGATCGGGCTTGGCTACTTCGTGTACGCCGAGATCCGGCAGCGCCGACGGGAGAAGGCCGCACAGGATGCGGTGAGCGCCGAAGTTCCCGTCACACCCCAGGACAAGCTTGCCGACCGCTACGGCCGGCGGCGCTGAGGGCAATCGCCATGCCGACCGCGGCGGCCTGCACGACGCGGGACAACCGCACCGCCCTGGCGAGTTCCTCGACCCGAGGGGGCCGGCCGTCACCGAGGGTCGGGCGGATCTCGAGTTCATGCGCGTACTGGGTCGGCCCGCCCAACCGCACCGCCAGCGCGCCGGCGAACGCGGCTTCCACCACTCCGGCGTTCGGGCTGGGGTGACGGGCCGCGTCGCGCCGCCACGCCCGCAGCGCGGCCACGGGCGATCCCCCCACCACAGGGGCGCACAGAGCCACCAGAACCGCGGTCACCCGCGCCGCGGCGAGATTCACCAGATCGTCCAACCGCGCTGCCGCCCAACCGAATCGGCGATACCGCGTTGAGCGGTGACCGATCATCGCGTCCAGTGTGTTCGCGCCGCGGTAGACCAGCACAGCGGGCACGCCCCCGACGGCGGCCCACAGCAGCGGCGCCACCGCGGCATCGGATGTGTTCTCCGCGACGGACTCGAGCGCCGCGCGGGTCAGGCCGGCGTCGTCGAGAACGGCGGGATCGCGCCCGCACAGCGAGGGAAGCAGTCGGCGTGCCGCGGCGGTGTCACCGTTGCGCAAGCGGCGGGCCATGTCCTCGCCGGTCTGTGCCAGTGACGCGCCGCCCAGCGACACGAAAAGGCTCGCCGCGGTCAGTGTGGCGGCGGCGACGGCGCCGGACCGCACGGCGGCGCGCTCTGCCGCGACGCCCAAGACCGCCAACGCGCCGAGCAACACACCACAGTGCCGGATCCCGGCCCAGCGGGTGTCGGCATAGCCCGCGCGCTCCATAGAGCCCGCGGCGCGACCGAAGAGCGCCACCGGATGCCCGCGCCGCGGGTCACCGAACACAAGATCGGCCAGGAAGCCGGCCGCGATCCCCGCGACGCGGCCCGAATACACCGGCGCAGCCACCCGGGCAGCGTCTCACATGGCGGCGGGGAGATCACAACAAGGCGATGGTCATATCGGGAGGTCACCCACCCCGATCACCCGGGCGGTCGCGCTGCCGACCGAGGTCACTGTCCCGTACGGACCATAGATGCCATTGCGGGAACCGGTGAAGACGTCGTTGATCCATCCCGCGGTGATCACCTGCACTGCCGTCGCGTTCTGCGGAAGGATTGGCCCCCCGCATATCTGCACGACTGCTGCATCCGTGGTGGTGCCTTCTGCGTCGAGGTGACTCCCGTTGTCCAGCATCACCGCGGTGAACCGGTCGGGAGCGTAGGTGAGGACGCTCTGCGTTTGACCGCCGAAGGCGTTGCAGGAACAGGGCGGCGCGGCCAGAAGCATGACCGGTACGCCGTTCACTTTGACCAGACCGGTGTTCACGTGGGCGAGGTTGGTGGTGTCGAAGAGGATGAGGGCCTTCAGGTCGCTGGTCGCGCCGTCGTCCGCGAGGTACTCGGCGGCCTCCGCCACCAGGTTGCCGCCGGCAGAACCTCCACCCAGCACGAACTGTTGAGGAAGCACGATCGACTGCCCGGCCGCCGCGCTTGCGCTTGCGGTGAGTTCTGCGCGGTCGCCTTCGAACATCGTGGCAACCGCGCGGGCTATCGGGCTGTTCCAGATGTAGAAGGGATCGCTCGGTGACGAGGAAAGATTCGGTGCCACCACGATGCTGTTGGTTCGTTCGGCGAGGTCCAGGGCCAACGCAGTCGCATTTGCGCTGGAGCGGGTGAAACCATGCTGCAGGTAGATCAGCCCGACGGGCGGTTCCGCTTGATTCGGGAAGTACCACGTGGCGTTCACCGTATATCCGTTGCCGCCCGGGATGGAAAGGGGCGCATGGGCGATCGTGACTGTCGACGTCAGCGACATCGATCGCAGTGCATTGTCGGCTGCGTCAGTCAGGAAGAGCCGGGTGCCGTCGGGGCTCAGCGTGAGGGTGTGGGCGCCGTATTCGACTGTGGTATCCGTCGTGACGGTGCGCACCACGACCGGGGTGGCTCTCGTCAGGTCGATCACCGAGACGGTGTCGTAGCTACCGGCCACATAGGCCACCGTGCCGTCCGTGCTCATCACCACCGATGTCGGTGCCGCAGGTAAGGCGATTGTGGCAACGATCGTCGGCGTGGCGGTGGTGGTGTTGAACACCGTCACCGAGTTGCTGCCCTGATTGGTCACCACCGCGCGCGTGGCACCCACCGCCACCGAGGACGGCGTATACCCGACCGGCACCGTCGCTACCACCGTATTGGTGGCGGCGTTGATCACCGACACCGAGTAGGAGTACTGGTTGGTGACATAAACCCGGGTGCCGTCGGGACTGACCGCGACCCCGTTGGGGTAGGCGCCCACGGCCACGGTGGCCATCACGGTGCGTGTGGTGGTGTTGACCACCGATACGGTGTAGCCCGTCAGGTTGGTGACATACAGCCGCGAGCCGTCGGGGCTGACCGCCACCGCGGCCGGGCCCGACCCCACCCCGATGGTGGCGGTGACCGTGTTGGTGGCGGTGTCGATGACCGACACGGTGTTCGACCAATTGTTGGCCACATAGAGTGTGGTCTGATCGGGGCTCACCGCCACCCCGGTCGGCCGAGCGCCCACGGCAATCGTTTTGACCACGGCGTTGGTGGCGGTGTCGATAACCGACACGGCGTTGGCACCCTGGTTGACCACATAGGCGCGGTTGCCGACTACCGCAACCCCTGTCGGGCCGGCGCCCGTGCTCGTCGACGCGATCGCCGAGCCGAGATTGACCGGCAACACCGTCACTGTCACTGTCGTAGTCGTGGTCAGGGTGCCGTCACTGACCGCCACCGTGAACGAATCGGTATCGGTCCCCACGGTCTGCGCCGCCGCCAACCGCGCCGCCACAGTGGGTGTATATGTGTACACGCCGGTGACGTCGTCCAGCTCGAGTGCGCCCTTGTTCGGTTGAGTGTGGACGAGATAGGTCAAGGAGTCCTCGTTCGGATCAACGAAGTTGAATGCGCCTGTGACCGCACCGGTGAGCCAATCCTGCGATGTCGTCGAGGGCGTGTCGGCCTCGGGAGGTTGATTGGCGTCAGGGTCCGGCAGAACCAGGACGGTCACTGAGGTTGATACCGGTGGCGCCGTGCCGTCGCTGGCGAACACGAGGAACGTCACCGAATCCGCACCCAGGGTCGTCGCGGCCGCGTCCCGGGCGGTCTGCGTGGGGGTGAACGTATAAGTTCCGGTGGCGTCGTCCACTTCGACTGTGCCGCTAGACGGTTGGTTGGGCACTGTGTAGGTAAGCGAATCCTCGTTCGGGTCAGTGAAGTTCAACGAACCCGTGATCACACCGGTGTCCGGATCTTGCGAGTTGATCGTCGGCATGCCGGCGATCGGCGCGCGGTTGTCACCCGGTTGCAAGGGCACGATCGGTACGGTCACCGATACCGGAACAGGGGCGGCGGTGCCGTCGTTCGCGACTACGATGAACGTCGCCGAATCCTCGTTCGGTGTCGCCGCGGCCGCGTCTCGGGCGGCTTCCGTCGGCCTGAACGTGTACCTACCGGTAGCGGGGTCTACTGTGACTGTGCCCGTGGTGGGCGCAGTGGGCACGGTGTAAGACAGCGAATCCCCGTCGGCGTCGGTGTAATTCAGTTGGCCCGTTACCACACCGGCCGCATCCACGTCGGTCTGCGACGGTGTGCCGGCCACCGGCGGGGTGTTGCCACGCACTAACGACATCGATCGCAGTGCCTTGTCGGCTGCGTCAGTCAGGTAGAGGCGGGTGCCGTCGGGGCTCAGCGTGAGGATGTGGGCGCCGGTTTCGGGGGTGGTGTCGGCGGCCACGGTGCGCAGCAGGGTGGGGGTGGTGGTGGTCATGTCGATGATGGAGACGGTGTCGTTGCTGTTGGCGACGTAGGCCAGGGTGCCGTCTTTGCTGAGCACCACCGAGGTCGGCGCGGTGCCGGCGCCCAAGGCAATGGTGGCGATCACGGTGGGGGTGGCGGTGGTGGTGTTGAGCACCGACACCGAGTTGGCGCCCTGGTTGGTCACCACCGCGCGGGTGGCGCTCACGGCGACCGCGGACGGGTTGGTGCCCACGGCCACGGTGGCGACCACGGTGTTGGTGGCGGTGTTGATCACCGACACCGCGTTCCAGTACTGGTTGGTGATGTAGGCGCGGGTGCCGTCGGGGCTCACGGCGACCCCGTTGGGGTAGGCGCCCACGGCCACGGTGGCCACCACGGTGCGGGTGGTGGTGTTGATGACCGACACGCTGTTGCCGATGAGGTTGGTGACATACAGCCGGGTGCCGTCGGGGCTGACCGCCGCCGCGACCGGGCCCTGACCCACCCCGATGGTGCCCGACACGGTGTTGGTGGCGGTGTCGATGACCGAGACGGTGTTGGACCAGCCGTTGGTGACATAGACCCTGGTCTTGTCGGGGCTGGCGGCCATCCCGGTCGGGGCATAACCCACCGCGATGGTCTTGACCACGCTGTTGGTGGTGACGTCGATGACCGACACGGTGTGGGCGCCCTGGTTGGCCACATAGGCCCGGTTGCCCACCACCACCGCACCCTGCGGAGTGGCCCCGGTGGGCGCCGAAGTGCCCGACAGTGTCAGGTTGGCCGGCAACACCGCCACACTGACCGTGGTGGTGGTGCTGTTCTGACCATCGCTGACCGCCACGGTGAAACCGGCGTAATCAGCACCACTGCTCTGCCCGGCGGCCAACCTCGCCGCCTGCGTCGGGGTGAACGTATAAACCCCGGTCGGGCCGACCGTCACCGTGCCCGCACTGGGCTGGCTGGGCACCGTGTAGGTCAACGTATTGCCATCAGGGTCAGTGAAATTCACCGAACCGGTGACCACACCGGTGGCCTGATTGACAGTGGGCGCCGACGGCGCGCCGGCCACCGGCGCACGATTACTGGGCACGATGGTGACGGTGATCGGCGCCGAGGAGGTGCTGTATTGACCGTCGGAGGCGGTCACGGTGAAGCTCGCCGTGGAAGGTCCGGTGCCCGCGGCGGCCCCATCCCGCGCGGCCTGGGTCGGGGTGAAGGTATACACCCCGGTCGGGCTGACCGTCACCGTGCCCGCACTGGGCTGGCTGGGCACCGTGTAGGTCAACGTATTGCCATCAGGGTCAGTGAAATTCAGCGAACCGGTGACCACACCGGTGCCCTGATTGACAGTGGGCGCCGACGGGGTGCCGGCCACCGGCGCACGATTACTGGGCACGATGGTGACCGTGATCGGCGCCGAGGAGGTGGAGAACTCACCGTCGGAAGCCGTCACGGTGAAGCTCGCCGTGGAAGGTCCGGTGCCCGCAGCGGCCCCATCCCGGGCGGCCTGGGTCGGGGTGAAGGTATACACCCCGGTCGGGCTGACCGTCACCGTGCCCGCACTGGGCTGGCTGGGCACCGTGTAGGTCAACGTATTGCCATCAGGGTCAGTGAAATTCAGCGAACCGGTGACCACACCGGTGGCCTGATTGACAGTGGGCGCCGAGGGGGTGCCCGCCACCGGCGCACGGTTAGCGACGGGCTGGGAGGCGGTGATGGGTGCGCTCACCGGCACCGAGACCGGGGTGGCGGTGCCGTCGCTGGCGGTCACGGTGAAGCTCACCGAGGTCGGTCCGGTGCCCGCGGCGGCCGCATCGCGGGCGGCCTGGGTGGGGGTGAACGTATACACCCCGGTCGGGCTGACCGTGATGCTCCCGCTGGGTGAGGGGGTGACCGTGTAGGTCAGCGAATCACCATCGGGGTCAGTGACATTGAGCCGGCCGGTGACCACGCCGGTGTCGGTGTTGAGGCTGGTCTGCGAGGGCGTGCCGGCCACCGGGGCGGTGTTGCCGCGCGTCAATGTCAGTGAGCGTAGGGCGTTGTCGGCGGTGTCGACGACGTAGAGGCGGGTGCCCTCGGGGCTCAGCGTGAGGATGTGGTGGCCGGTTTCGGGGGTGGTGTCGGCGGCCACGGTGCGCAGCAGGGTGGGGGTGGTGGTGGTCATGTCGATGATGGAGACGGTGTCGTTGGTGTTGGCGATGTAGGCCAGGGTGCCGTCTTTGCTGAGCACGACTGAGGTCGGCGCGGTGCCGGCGCCCAAGGCAATGGTGGCGATCACGGTGGGGGTGGCGGTGGTGGTGTTGAGCACCGACACCGAGTTGGCGCCCTGGTTGGTCACCAGCGCGCGGGTGGCGCTCACGGCGACCGCGGACGGGTTGGTGCCCACGGCCACGGTGGCGACCACGGTGTTGGTGGCGGTGTTGATCACCGACACCGCGTTCCAGTACTGGTTGGTGATGTAGGCGCGGGTGCCGTCGGGGCTCACGGCGACCCCGTTGGGGTAGGCGCCCACGGCCACGGTGGCCACCACGGTGCGGGTGGTGGTGTTGATGACCGACACGCTGTTGCCGATGAGGTTGGTGACATACAGCCGGGTGCCGTCGGGGCTGACCGCCGCCGCGACCGGGCCCTGACCCACCCCGATGGTGCCCGACACGGTGTTGGTGGCGGTGTCGATGACCGAGACGGTGTTGGACCAGCCGTTGGTGACATAGACCCTGGTCTTGTCGGGGCTGGCGGCCATCCCGGTCGGGGCATAACCCACCGCGATGGTCTTGACCACGCTGTTGGTGGTGACGTCGATGACCGACACGGTGTGGGCGCCCTGGTTGGCCACATAGGCCCGGTTGCCCACCACCACCGCACCCTGCGGAGTGGCCCCGGTGGGCGCCGAAGTGCCCGACAGTGTCAGGTTGGCCGGCAACACCGCCACACTGACCGTGGTGGTGGTGCTGTTCTGACCATCGCTGACCGCCACGGTGAAACCGGCGTAATCAGCACCACTGCTCTGCCCGGCGGCCAACCTCGCCGCCTGCGTCGGGGTGAAGGTGAACGTCCCGTCGGCATTGACCGTCACCGTGCCGGCGGCAGGCTGCCCACCCGACAACGAATAGGTCAACGCATCACCATTGGCGTCGGTGGCCGTCACCGCACCGGTGACCACACCCGTGGCCTGGTCCGGCGCGCTGAGAGTCGTCGTTGCCACTACCGGTGCCTGATTCGGGCTGAGCGCCGACAACACCGATTCCGTCACCGCGGCATCTTGGCTGTGGAACTCATTCGCCGTGAACCCGCTTGTGTCCGCAGCGGAAACGGCCGTCTCACGTGAAGCCACGATCATCGAGGTGTCTCCGGCGTCGCCGGTTGAGGCGGCGGTCACGGACGACCCGATCGGCTGCTCCACGAGGCGATCGCGATCCTGCTTGCGGACCCAACCCAACAGCCCCAACAAGAGGGCGTCTGCAGGGGCGTTGGGAAGGTCGTCGGCGGGGGCGCCGAACCCCATCACTGACAGCACCCGCGACAGGGCGTTCACCGCCACGTCCAGTGTCGTAGGCCCCTCTGAGACCGTTGTCGGCGCGGTTACCGGAAGCGATCGGACAACTGACGCCGACGGATTCAACGGGTCCTGCACGGGTGCCGATGTCGGCGAGGGTAGGCCAACTTTTACTACTTTGCTGGCGCTGGGTTGCGCCGTATCCTTCGGCGGCCGCGCTTGAAGATCGGCCGTGGTGCGAGCGCTTGGTATCGACGCACGCCCGGTGCCGTGCGAGGCCGGCGCCCGCTGTTGTCGGGAGTCAGCCGCCGACGTGTCCGGCAGGGTCGGCCTAACCGCTGTGCCGGGGGTGGCAGCAGCCGGAGACGGTGCCGACTGAACTTCGGTGGGCGCCGACTGAACTTCAGTGGACGCCGACTGATCTTCAGTGGACGCCGACTGATCTTCAGTGGACGCCGACTGATCTTCAGTGGACGCCGACTGAAGTGAACCGCCGGAGCTGCTTACAACTACTGGCGGCGAGTCCGCAGAACCTACCGTCAAGGTTCGATTCGTGATGCTGGTCTCGGCGACTGTCGCTGGCGACGGACTCAGGTCTGGCGGTGTCGCGGTGGAGCCCGTCGCGCCGACGGAAGTTTCCCCGGTCGCCGCTGTTGTCGTAGGGCTCTCGGTCTCAGTAGGCGCCTGATCCGCAGCCGTAGAGGTCGTGCCCGAGTCAGTTTCCGACCCGGGCACCGCATTCGCCAGACCTGGAACAGCTACCGCCGTACCTATGCCCAGCACGAGCGCCAACGCGCCTGTCCGGCCGACGTACTTTGCATATCTAATTTTTGCCGAGTTTCTCGGCGGGACTTTTTCGTTAGGCGATTGCGAGAGTAGCGGCGAAACGCCGACTTTATTTGCTGGTCTGATGACGGGCATCTTGATCGACCTTCTGCCGACAACTGGTCTAGATTGACCTATACACAAACGCACGCGGCGCAAACATCGCGGTATCCAACCTTTGGACGAATTAGCTGCCGCATCTGACACCCCTTGAGGAGATCTTCGCTGTGTTCTTGCCTTTCGTCAAGGCCCCACGCACATTTTGAGACATAAACTCGGCCGGATAATCAATCTAGATCAATTTGATCAACCGGAATATTGTTGAACGCGACCTTTTCTTCCTCTCGGCCACTTCCTCTCGGCGCGGCAAACCGAGCGACCAACTGTCGATGCGGCGCTCCATCGGCGGGTGCGACCAGTGGCGCGAAGGTGTCGCCGGCGCGCTCCAGAAGGCCGCGCCGCGAGTACGCCGACGCACAACCCGGGGCGTCTCAAACTGGGGCGACTGCCTTGCCGGTTTGCGGTGTAAACCCGCCCTGGCCCCCAGCGGCGAATGACCGTACTCACGACAAGCGAGGAGTAATCATGGCCTTCCCTGCACTGGGCAACGTCGCAGGGCCTCGACCCGACGGCATCGCGCTCGAGTTCTTCGCTCCGCCGGGATGAGTGGGCGCGGACGGTATCGAACCGCCGACCGCTGGTGTGTAAAACCAGAGCTCTACCACTGAGCTACGCGCCCCTGCAGGGCAAGCTACACGCCCCCGACCAGCGAGGAGAAATCACCTCAGCCGGACTTCAGCGCCTTCAGCGCGTCCGTCCACAGCGCCTGATCACGGGCCTCGCCGGGGCCCTTCATCTCGGCGAACCGCACGATGCCGTCACGGTCGACGACGAACGTGCCTCGGTTGGCGATGCCGGCGGACTCGTTGAACACGCCGTAGGCCGCCGCGACCGCTCCATGCGGCCAGAAGTCCGACAGCACGGGAAACGTAAAGCCGCTCTGGGTCGCCCACACCTTGTGCGTCGGCGGCGGACCGACCGAGATCGCCAACGTCGCGGTGTCGTCGTTCTCGTACTCGGGCAGCTTGTCCCGAACCTCGTCGAGCTCGCCCTGGCAGATGCCGGTGAAGGCGAGCGGAAAGAACACCAGCAGCACGTTCTTGTCCCCGCGATAGCTGCTCAACGTGACGGGCTGGCCGTTCTGATCCTTGAGCGTGAAGTCCGGCGCCTCGGTTCCCACCTCAATCATCAGAATGTCTCTTCTTCATCGAGCCTGTCTCTTCTTCGCGCAAGCGCTCATCAGACCTGTTCTCTTCTTCGCGCAAGCGTCCCCCTGCGCTCCGCGCGGGCGGTGCCCCCACATCAGTGCCGCCCCGCGGCCTTTGACTTCGGCTGCACCAGCCGACTGGCGATCCAATCGCCGAGGTTGGCCGACGACGTCTGCATCAGCCCCGCGGTGGGAGCCGACTCGGCGATGTCGGCGGGCTGCACATGGCCCGGCTGACCGGTCTTCGGCGTCACCACCCAGATCACACCGTCGTCGGCGAGCGGGGTGATGGCGTCCATCAGCGCATCCACGAGGTCACCGTCGTCGTCGCGCCACCACAACAGCACCACGTCGATGACCTCGTCGGCGTCCTCGTCGAGCAGCTCGCTGCCGCACGCTTCTTCGATGTCGGCCCGGATGTCATCGTCGACGTCGTCGTCCCAGCCCAACTCCTGCACAACCTGATCTTTTTGGATGCCCAGTCTGCGGGCGTAGTTCGGGGCGTCATCCGCCGCGACCACCGTCGGTCCTCCTTCAGCCGGCTCAAGCGCACGACGCGCAGAGAGTCAAGCCCTATCGTCGCACGCCGACGCGCGCGAGCAGATGCCTGGCGGCAAGGTTGGTCGATAGTTTGGTCAATATGAGGCGTCACAGAGGTTCAGCGCGGTGGTCTTCGTGTCGTTGAGCCGGGTGATGGCCACGTTGAATTCGTCGGGTCCGTAGTTGCCCTCGATCGCGGTGGCCACTCCCCTGGCGGCGTCGATCCAGCCGTTGAGGGCGTCGCGCAGCTCGGGGGTCAGCGGATCGGTCACGCTGCTGGCCACCAGGTCAGCGCTCTGGTTCAGGGCGTCGATCGCCGGTCCTGCCTTGGCGGTCGCATCTGCGGCGCTGGCGTTGAAGGCGTCGACGTAGGCGTTGACGGCGGTGATCGCGTCGACGCTGCTGGAGCTGAGCGCCTCACACGACGAGTGGATCGCCTCGGTGGTCAACGACGCCTGCCGCTCGGACTCCCGGGCGCTGGAACGCGCGGCCGACTCCTCGATGGACGCCGAGACCGACGCCCGGTAGGCCGGCGCGTCGGCGCTGTCGACGCTCGGGGAGCCCTCCGTGACGCTGCTGCAGCCGACGACGACCATGCCTGCGGCGGCCACACTGCCCACGGCCAGCGCCGCGATTCGCAGCCGCACGCTGGACCGCGCCCCGATCACCACGGTCTGCAGACGTTACCGGTTCGCTCCGACGCTCGTAGGTTCATTCCAGTCGCCACCCCTAACGGTGCGCGTGCGGCAGGATGGGAGAAGGATGGAGTGGCCGGGCACACGAGCGCACGGCACCCACCGCGCACGTGAGGGGCGCAGCGAACATCTGCGCCGATCACGTCAGCATCATTACCGCCTACCAAGGAGCGGAAGTTGACCACCGAGTTCGCGCGCCAGGACCAGGCCCAAAACTCCACTACCGCAGCCGAACCCGATCGTGTCCGCGTCATTCGCGAAGGCGTCGCCTCGTATCTGCCCGACATCGACCCCGAAGAGACCGGCGAATGGCTCGAATCGTTCGACGAACTGCTCGACCGGTCCGGCGCGGCCCGCGCGCGCTACATGCTGTTACGCCTGCTGGAGCGTTCCGGCGAACAGCGCGTGGCCATCCCGGCGCTGACATCGACGGACTACGTCAACACCATCCCTACCGAACTGGAGCCCTGGTTTCCCGGCGACGAGGACGTCGAGCGTCGCTACCGGACCTGGATCCGGTGGAACGCCGCCATCATGGTGCACCGTGCGCAACGGCCCGGAGTCGGTGTGGGCGGCCACATTTCGACCTACGCGTCGTCGGCCGCACTCTACGAAGTGGGCTTCAACCACTTCTTCCGCGGCAAGTCCCACCCGGGCGGCGGAGACCACGTCTTCATCCAGGGCCACGCCTCGCCGGGCATCTACGCGCGCGCCTACCTCGAGGGCAGGCTGACCGCCGACCAACTCGACGGCTTCCGCCAGGAGCACAGCCACCCCGGCGGCGGACTGCCGTCCTATCCCCACCCCCGCCTGATGCCGGACTTCTGGGAGTTCCCCACGGTGTCGATGGGCATCGGCCCGCTGAACGCCATTTACCAGGCCCGCTTCAACCACTACATGCACGACCGCGGCATCAAGGACACCTCCGACCAGCACGTCTGGGCGTTCCTCGGCGACGGCGAGATGGACGAACCGGAGAGCCGCGGCTGCGCCCACGTGGCCGCGATGGAAGGGCTGGACAACCTCACCTTCGTCGTCAACTGCAACCTGCAGCGCCTCGACGGACCGGTTCGCGGCAACGGCAAGATCATCCAGGAGTTGGAGTCGTTCTTCCGCGGTGCGGGCTGGAACGTCATCAAGGTGGTGTGGGGCCGCGAGTGGGACGCGCTGTTGCACGCCGACCGCGACGGCGCGCTGGTCAACCTGATGAACAGCACCCCCGACGGGGACTATCAGACATACAAGGCCAACGACGGCGCCTACGTGCGCGACCACTTCTTCGGGCGCGACCCCCGCACCAAGGCGCTCGTCGAGAAGATGTCGGACACCGAGATCTGGAACCTCAAGCGCGGGGGCCACGACTACCGCAAGGTCTACGCCGCCTACCGTGCGGCCGTCGAGCACAAGGGCCAGCCGACGGTCATCCTCGCCAAGACCATCAAGGGATACTCGCTGGGCGCTCACTTCCAGGGCCGCAACGCCACCCACCAGATGAAGAAGCTGGCACTGGAGGACCTCAAGTACTTCCGCGACGCGCAGCGCGTCCCGATCAGCGACGCCCAGCTCGAGGAGAACCCCTACCTGCCGCCCTACTACCACCCCGGTCCGGAGGCACCCGAGATCCGCTACATGCTCGACCGGCGTCGGGCGCTCGGCGGATTCCTGCCCGAACGCCGCACCAAGTCGCGAGCGCTGACGCTGCCCGGCCACGACACCTACAAGGCGCTGAAGAAAGGCTCGGGCAAGCAGGAGGTCGCCACCACCATGGCGACGGTCCGGACGTTCAAGGAGATACTGCGCGATCGGGACAAGACCGGCATCGGTCAGCGGATCGTGCCGATCATTCCCGACGAGGCCCGCACCTTCGGCATGGACTCGTGGTTCCCCAGCCTCAAGATCTACAACCGCAACGGTCAGCTCTACACGTCCGTCGATGCGGACCTGATGCTGGCGTACAAGGAGAGCGAAACCGGCCAGATCCTGCACGAGGGCATCAACGAGGCCGGTTCGACGGCGACGTTCACCGCCGCGGGCACCTCATACTCCACCCACAACGAGCCGATGATCCCGGTCTACATCTTCTATTCGATGTTCGGCTTCCAGCGCACCGGCGACTTCCTCTGGGCCGCCGCCGACCAGATGGCCCGCGGTTTCGTGCTGGGGGCAACGGCCGGGCGCACCACGCTGGTCGGCGAGGGGCTGCAGCACGCCGACGGGCACTCGTTGCTGCTGGCCTCGACGAACCCGGCCGTGGTGGCCTACGACCCGGCGTTCGCCTATGAGATCGCCTACATCGTCGAGTCCGGCCTGCATCGCATGTACGGCGAGAACCCCGAGAACGTGTACTTCTACCTGACCATCTACAACGAGCCCTACGTGCAGCCCGCCGAGCCGGAGAACCTGGACGTCGAAGGATTGTTGCGGGGCATCTACCGCTACCAGGCGGCGCCGGAAAAGCGGTCCAACGTCGCGCAGATCCTGGTCTCCGGGGTGGCCATGCCGTCCGCGCTCAAGGCGGCCGAGCTACTTGCCGAGGAGTGGGACGTGGCCGCCGACGTGTGGTCGGTGACCAGCTGGAATGAGCTCAACCGCGACGGCGTCGAGATCGAGAAGAACGCGCTGCGCCACCCGGACCGGCCCGCGGGCACGCCGTACATCACCAAGGTGCTCGGCGACGCGGCCGGCCCTGTGGTGGCGGTCTCCGACTGGATGCGTGCGGTGCCCGAACAGATCCGGGCCTGGGTGCCCGGCACCTACATCACGCTGGGCACCGACGGGTTCGGCTTCTCCGACACCAGGCCCGCCGCGCGGCGCTACTACAACACCGACGGCGAGTCGATCGCCGTCGCCGTGCTCGAGGGGCTGGCGCGTGATGGGAACATCGACCAGTCCGTCGCGGTGGAGGCCGCGCAGCGCTACGAGATCGACGACGTGATGGCCGCGCCGGAGCAGACATCCGACCCGGGCGTGGCCTAACTGCCCGCTCCCGCTTCCGCGCTGGCGTGTTGGAGGATTCCTCCATAGCGATGGCGTAGCCTTTATGCATGCCTGACAACCGGTTCGTCCCGCCGAAGTCGACGGTCGAGGTGCTCGAGACGGTGCCCGACTCCGTGCTGCGGCGCCTGCAGCAGTACTCCGGCCGGCTGTCCACCGAAGCGGTGCGGGCGATGGAGGACCGGCTGCCGTTCTTCGCCGAACTCGAGGCCTCCCAGCGGGCCAGCGTGCAACTGGTTGTGCAGACCGCAGTGGTCAACTTCGTCGAATGGATGCGCGACCCGCGGAGCGACGTCAGCTACACCGCACAGGCTTTCGAAGTGGTGCCGCAGGATCTACGGCGGCGCATCGCGCTGCGTCAGTCGGTCGAGATGGTGCGCGTCACCATGGAGTTCTTCGAGGAGGTGGTGCCGCTGCTGGCCCGCACCGAGGAACAGTTGACCGCGTTGACCGCGGGTATCCTGCGGTACAGCCGCGATCTCGCGTTCGCCGCGGCGTCGGCCTACGCCGATCAGGCCGAGGCGCGCGGCGCCTGGGACACCCGGATGGAGGCCAACGTCGTCGACGCGGTGGTGCGCGGCGACACCGGACCCGACCTGCAGTCGCAGGCCGCCGCGCTGAACTGGGACGCGACCGCCCCCGCCACAGTGATCGTGGGGCTGCCGCCACCCGACCGCATCGACCTGGCCAGCGACGACGTTCACGATGTGGTCGCCCGCCACGGCCGTTCGGCGCTGTCCGACGTGCACGGCACCTGGCTGGTGGCCATCGTGTCGGGCGGGCTGTCGCCGACCGATCGGTTCCTCACCGAGATCCTCACCGTGTTCGCCGACGGCCCCGTCGTGTTCGGGCCGACGGCGCCCACCCTGGCAACCGCGCATCGCAGCGCCACCGAGGCCATCGCGGGAATGAACGCCGTGGCGGGTTGGACCGGAGCGCCGCGGCCGGTGTCGGCGCGCGAACTGCTACCCGAGCGGGCGCTGCTCGGCGATGTGTCGGCTATCACGGCACTCGAGACAGAGGTGATGCGACCGCTGGCGGACGCCGGCCCGGCGCTGACCGACACCCTCGACGCTTATCTGGACTCCGGCGGCGCCATCGAAGCATGCGCCCGCAAATTGTTCGTTCATCCAAACACGGTCCGCTACCGGCTCAAACGAATAGCTGACTTCACGGGCCGCGATCCGACGCTGCCGCGCGACGCCTATGTCCTGCGGGTGGCGGCCACCGTCAACCGGCTGGGCCGCCAGCCATACCACACAGGCTCGGCAAACACCGTGGCCACGGCCCGTCCGGCCCTTCGTTCCTCCACATTCGCGGTCCAGTAAGCGAAGTCCAGATAGCGGAGCGGTCTCGGTAGCGTCGCATCACATGCTGTTTTGTGGAGGTCCCACAAAAACATAAGACGATGTTCATAATCTCTTACACGGCGCAAAACCGTCTTCACAATGTTCTCTTAGAGACGTGCCTCAGAAGACTGCGCTCGCGCTCCTTGCGCCCGGACAGGGTTCTCAGACCCCCGGCATGCTCAACGCGTGGCTCGAGCTGCCCGGTGCGACCGATCGGCTCGCCGCGTGGTCCGAGATCAGCGGGCTCGACCTGCTCACCCTGGGCACCACCGCGACCGCCGAGGAGATCACCGACACCGCGGTCACCCAGCCCCTGGTGGTGGCGGCCACGCTGCTGGCCCACGAGGAGCTGACCCGTCGCGGCGTCATCGCCGGCCACGACACCGTGGTGGCGGGCCATTCGGTCGGTGAGATCGCCGCTTACGCGATGACCGGTGTCATCTCCGCCGACGACGCCGTCAAGCTGGCCGCCACCCGCGGCCGCGAGATGGCCAAGGCGTGCGCGGTTGAGCCGACCGGCATGGCCGCCGTACTCGGCGGTGAGGAAGCCGACGTGCTGGCGCGGCTCGAGGCGCTCGACCTGGTGCCGGCCAACCGCAACGCCGCCGGTCAGATCGTCGCCGCTGGTGCGGTGGCAGCGCTGGACAAGCTGGTCGAGGATCCGCCGGAGAAGGCGCGGGTGCGCAAGCTGGCCACCGCCGGCGCCTTCCACACGCACTACATGGCCTCGGCACTGGACGGCTATGCCGCCGCCGCCGCCGGTGTAACGACCAATGAGCCGACCACGACGCTACTGTCGAACGCCGACGGTCAGCCGGTGGCGTCGGCGGCCGACGCGATGAGCAAGCTGGTCGCGCAGATGACCAGGCCGGTGCGCTGGGACCTGTGCACCGAGAGCATGCGCCAGCGCTTCCAAGAAGCAGAGGCGACGGCGATCGTCGAGTTCCCGCCCGCGGGGGCGTTGACGGGCATCGCAAAACGTGAACTTCGGGGGGTGCCGACGCACGCCGTCAAGTCCCCCGCTGATCTGGACGGGCTCGCAGAGCTTTAGCCAGTACAACCGCATAAAGCGTCAAATCACCGAAGTAACAACCAATTAGAAGGAGCCACTGTGCCCGCCAGTCAGGATGAAATCATCGCCGGTCTCGCCGAGATCATCGAAGAGGTCACCGGTATCGAGCCGTCAGAGGTCACCCCGGAGAAGTCGTTCGTCGACGACCTGGACATCGACTCGCTTTCGATGGTGGAGATCGCCGTGCAGACCGAGGACAAGTACGGAGTGAAGATCCCGGACGAGGACCTCGCCGGCCTGCGCACCGTCGGTGACGTCGTCTCCTACATCCAGAAGCTCGAGGAAGAGAACCCCGAAGCGGCCGCGGCCATCCGCGCGCAGATCGAAGCCGATCGGGCATGAGTAAACCTTCCACTGCTAACGGCGGTTTCCCCAACGTCGTCGTGACCGCCGTCACGGCGACCACGTCGGTCGCGGCGGACATCGAGAGCACGTGGAAGGGGCTGCTGGCCGGCGAGAGCGGCATCCGCGTCCTCGAGGACGAGTTCGTCACCAAGTGGGACCTGCCGGTCCGCATCGGTGGCCACCTCGTCGACTCGATCGACGACCACATGACGCGACTGGACATGCGACGCATGTCGTATGTCCAGCGCATGGCCAAGCATCTCGGTGGCCAGCTCTGGGAGACCGCGGGTACCCCCGAGGTCGACCCGGATCGCTTCGCCGTGGTCGTCGGCACCGGTCTGGGTGGCGGCGAGAAAATCGTCGAGACCTACGACGCGATGAACGAGGGCGGCCCCCGCAAGGTGTCGCCGCTCGCGGTGCAGATGATCATGCCGAACGGTGCGGCCGCGGTAATCGGCCTGCAACTGGGCGCCAGGGCCGGGGTCATCACCCCGGTGTCTGCCTGTTCGTCGGGTTCGGAGGCCATCGCGCACGGCTGGCGTCAGATCGTGATGGGTGACGCCGACATCGCCGTCGTCGGCGGTGTCGAGGGCGGTATCGAGGCGCTGCCGATCGCGGCGTTCTCGATGATGCGCGCGATGTCGACCAACAACGACGATCCGGCGGGCGCGTCGCGGCCGTTCGACAAGAACCGCGACGGGTTCGTCTTTGGCGAGGCCGGCGCGCTCATGGTCATCGAAACCGAGGAGCACGCCAAGGCCCGCGGCGCCAAGCCGCTGGCCCGCCTCATGGGCGCAGGCATCACGTCGGACGCGTTCCACATGGTCGCGCCGGCGAGCGACGGCCTGCGTGCCGGCCAGGCGATGAAGCGTGCGATGGAGACGGCGGGGTTGTCGCCCAGCGACATTCACCACGTCAATGCGCACGCGACGGCCACCTCGATCGGTGACGTCGCCGAGGCCAACGCGATCCGGGTGGCAGGTGTCGAGCACGCTGCGGTGTACGCGCCCAAGTCGGCGCTCGGCCACTCCATCGGTGCGGTGGGTGCGCTGGAATCGGCGCTCACCGTGCTCGCGCTGCGCGACGGCGTGATCCCGCCGACCCTCAACTTCGAGACCCCCGATCCGGAGATCGATCTCGATGTTGTTGCGGGCGAGCCTCGATACGGCGACTACCAGTACGCCATCAACAACTCGTTCGGGTTCGGTGGACACAATGTCGCCCTAGCCTTCGGGCGCTACTGAGCGGGAAAGGGTTTCGAGCAGTAATGGCAGGGTTGGTTCCCCTTTCGACGGGGAACGGTTTTCCCAACGTGGTCGTCACCGGCATCGCGATGACGACTGCCGCGGCGACCAGCGCCGACGAGACCTGGAAGAAGCTGCTCGACGGCCAGAGCGGGATCCGCAAGCTCGAGGACCCGTTCGTCGAGGAGTATGACCTACCGGTGCGGATCGGCGGCCATCTCCTCGAGGGGTTCGACCACGAGCTGACGCGGGTCGAACTGCGCCGGCTGTCGTACCTGCAGAAGATGTCGACGGTGCTGTCGAGGCGGGTGTGGGAAAACGCGGGCTCGCCCGAGGTGGACCCCAAGCGCCTGATGGTGTCGATCGGCACCGGCATGGGCTCCACCGAGGAGCTGGTGTTCAGCTACGACGGCATGCGTGCCAAGGGCCTCAAGGCCGTTTCACCCCTGGCCGTGCAGATGTACATGCCCAACGCGGCCGCCGCCGCCGTGGGGCTCGAGCGCAAGGCCCGTGCCGGAGTCGTCACCCCGGTGTCGGCCTGCGCATCGGGTTCTGAGGGCATCGCACACGCGTGGCGCAACATCGTGCTCGGCGAAGCCGACGTCGCCATCTGCGGCGGCGTCGAGACCAAGATCGAGGCGGTCCCGATCGCCGGCTTCGCCCAGATGCGAATCGTGTTGTCCACCACCAACGACAACCCCGCCGGTGCGTGCCGCCCGTTCGACAAGGACCGCAACGGCTTCGTGTTCGGTGAGGCCGGCGCCCTGATGGTCATCGAGACGGAGGAACACGCGAAGGCCCGTGGCGCCAACATCCTGGCGCGCATCATGGGCGCCAGCATCACCTCGGACGGCTACCACATCGTGGCGCCCGATCCCAACGGTGAGCAGGCCGGGCACGCGATGTCTCGGGCCATCCAGCTCGCCGGGCTGCAGCCCACCGATATCGACCACGTCAACGCGCACGCCACCGGCACCAGCGTCGGCGACGTGGCCGAGGGCAAGGCGATCAACAACGCGATGGGCGGCCACTATCCGGCCGTGTACGCACCCAAGGCCGCGCTCGGCCACTCGGTCGGCGCAGTCGGCGCGGTCGAGTCCATCCTGACCGTGCTGGCCTTGCGGGACGGAGTCATCCCGCCGACGCTGAACCTGCGCAACCTGGATCCGGAGATCGATCTGGACGTGGTCGCCGGCGAGCCGCGGCAGGGCAACTACCAATACGCGATCAACAACTCGTTCGGATTCGGCGGGCACAACGTCGCACTCGCCTTCGGCAAGTACTGATCTTTAGGAGATCTTCATGACGATTACCGCGCCCGAGACCGTCAGCGAATCACTGGACCCGCGCGATCCGCTGCTGCGCCTGAGCACCTTCTTCGACGACGACAGCGTCGAACTGCTGCATGAGCGCGACCGTTCCGGCGTGCTCGCCGCGGCGGGCACCGTCAACGGCGTGCGCACCGTCGCGTTCTGCACCGACGGCACCGTCATGGGTGGCGCGATGGGCGTCGAGGGGTGTGCCCACATCGTCAACGCCTACGACCAGGCGATCGAGGAGCAGAGCCCGATCGTCGGCATCTGGCACTCCGGCGGCGCCCGGCTCGCCGAGGGCGTCAAGGCTCTGCACGCCGTCGGCCTGGTGTTCGAGGCCATGATCCGCGCCTCGGGCTACATCCCGCAGATCTCCGTCGTCGTCGGCTTCGCCGCGGGCGGCGCCGCCTACGGACCCGCACTGACCGACGTCATCGTGATGGCGCCGGAGAGCCGGGTGTTCGTCACCGGCCCCGACGTGGTCCGCAGCGTCACCGGTGAGGACGTCGACATGGCGTCCCTCGGCGGCCCCGACACCCACCACAAGAAGTCGGGCGTGTGCCACATCGTGGCCGACGACGAGCTCGACGCCTACGAACGCGGCCGCCGGCTGGTCGGGTTGTTCTGCCAGCAGGGCCATTTCGACCGGGCCAAGGCCGAGGCCGGTGACACCGACCTGCATGCGCTGCTGCCCGAGTCGGCGCGGCGCGCCTACGACGTGCACCCGATCGTCGAGGCTCTTCTGGATTCGCGCGCGGACGGCGCGGAGCCCTTCGAAGAGTTCCAGGGCAAGTGGGCGCCGTCGATCGTGATCGGCCTGGGCCGGCTGGCCGGCCGCACCGTCGGCGTGATCGCCAACAACCCGCTGCGGCTGGGCGGCTGCCTGAATTCCGAAAGTGCCGAGAAGGCAGCACGTTTCGTGCGGCTGTGCGACGCGTTCGGCATTCCGATCGTCAACATCGTCGACGTGCCCGGCTACCTGCCCGGGGTGGACCAGGAGTGGGGCGGCGTCGTGCGGCGTGGCGCCAAGCTGCTGCACGCCTTCGGCGAGTGCTCAGTGCCACGGGTCACGCTCGTCACCCGCAAGATCTACGGCGGCGCCTACATCGCGATGAACTCGCGGTCGCTGGGTGCGACGAAGGTGTACGCATGGCCCGACGCCGAGGTCGCCGTCATGGGCGCCAAGGCCGCGGTCGGCATCCTGCACAAGAAGAAGCTCGCGGCTGCGCCCGCGGACGAGCGCGAGGCATTGCACGAGGAGCTGGCCGCCGAGCACGAGAAGCTCGCCGGCGGCGTGGATTCGGCGATCGACATCGGCGTGGTCGACGAGAAGATCGACCCGTCACACACCCGCAGCAAGCTGACCCAGGCGCTGGCCGAGGCGCCCGCCCGCCGCGGCAGGCACAAGAACATCCCGCTGTGAGTTCCCTGCGCCGAGTGGCACCTGTCGGCCGCTTTCCGCGAAACACCGTGCGATGGGTGGCTAACCGCCGTTAAATGCGGAGGTGACCGCACGCACCCCGTCTTCGACGAAGATGGCACAGTCATCAAGGTTCGCCCGACCCTGCAGACTCACCCTGGAGAGCGTGCATGCCCGGTGATCTCACTCCGCAACTGATCAATACCGACGTTTGGGCCGACGATATGGTCGCAGCAGCCGGAATCCCGATCGTCGACGTACCGTTCGTGACCGTGGGCGGCGGCATCGGGTCGTTCGTCACTTTCGACACGTTGCGCATATACGGTGTGCCCGCCTCGGCGATCGCCGTACTCGGTCCGGAAGCCATTCCGTGGGCCAGCTATGAGTACCTCACCAGGGTGTCCCAGATACCACGCAACGAGCGAATACGCTCCGATTCCTCGTCGACGCCCGACAATATCTGGGGTTTCCCCTCTTATGCGGTTCGCGAAGCCTTCTCCGCCAAGTCCTTATCAGGCTTCCTCACACCACTGTGGGGTGTGCTCGTCGAGCCCATCTTCGCCAACTACTACACGCCCACCGCCGGCCAGGTATTCGAGTCACTCGAACGGGAGTACAACCGGGTCGGATATGCGCAGTCGGTCCACCTCGGCGACGTGAGGATGACCCGGCGGCGCAACGGTGGCGGCTATTTCACAATCCTGACACCGCCGCCGGGATCGTCGCCGACCAAGCGCGTCGCGTTCCGCAGTATGTATGTCCACATCGCCATCGGCTACCCGGGACTGCAGATGCTGCCCGAACTTCAAGAATTCAGGGTCAGATACCAGGATCCGTCGAAGGTCGTCATCGCCTATGAACCGCACGAGCACGTCTACCAGTCACTTCAGCGCCGTCCGGGCACAGTGATGATTCGCGGTAGTGGCATCGTCGCATCACGGGTCTTGCAGCGGCTGATCGACGACCGTGACCGCTATGGGCTGCAGACCACGATCCTGCACCTCTTCCGCACGTATGTGGCGTCGTCGCACGGATCCGGCATCTTCATGCGCCGCAAGGGTGCCCACGGGTGGGCACACCAGGGCTTCAACTATCCGAAGTCGGTGTGGGGCGGTCAACTCAAGGCGAAGATGCGCAAACTCGAAGGCGAGGCGCGTGCGCGAGCCTACGACGAGATGGGCGGCACCAACACCCCGGTACGCAAGAGTTGGCAGAATCAGTTACACCGGGGCCGCAGTCAGGGCTGGTATCAGGTGATGGCGGGCAGCGCCCGCAACCTGCGGCCGACGCACGATCACCAAGGCCTGACCGCGACGATCGTCCCCGACCATCGTCAGCCGCTTCCATTTCGATCACCAACACATCCATTCGACGTGACGGTGAACTTCGTCATCGACTGTACGGGTCTTGAGGCGGATATCCGTGAGCACCGGGTCCTGGCCGACCTCCTCGACCATTCTGGCGCCGGCCGCAATCCGAAGGGCCGCCTCGACGTCGACACGACGTTCGAGCTCATCGGCACCCGCAGCGGCGAGGGTCGGATGTACGCTTCGGGGACCGCGACTCTGGGTGGCTACTTTCCCGGCGTTGACACCTTCCTCGGACTTCAGATCGCGGCGCAGGAGATCGCCGACGATCTTGCCGCCAACGGCTTCTGTCCTCGGATGGGCCCGCTACGATCGATGAGTCAGTGGGTGTCATGGGCACGCAACAGCAGGATCTGAGAAGGTCATGCTCCCAACGCTGAACGGCCGCATCCAGACCCGTGTGCTGGGTCTCGGCATCATCGGAGCCGTCGTCGCTCTCGTCCTCACGCCGGTACTGCCGACGGGACGGCTGTCACTACCGGAGAGCTACGGGGTGACGTTTTCGGTCCTGCTGGCGGTTGTGCTTGTCGGGGTGCTTTGGGAGCTGCTCTACCATTTCTTGCAGCAGTTTCGCTGGGAGAAGGACTGGCCGACCCTCTTCGGGCTGCTCACCGCGATCAACGAGGGACTGCTGATCTGGCTGCTCCTGCGCTACACCACCACCGTGGTGCCCGAGTCAATGCGACCGTCGGTGGCCGCCTTCCTCATCCAGTTCATCGTGACGTGGTTGGTGTTCTGGTTAGTTGTCAACGGCCCAATGCGGGCGGTGTTCCACCGCTGGCGGTTCAAGGGGGGGCGGTTTTTGTGACCGGGAGCCAAGTGGAGGTTCTTGCCGGCGGTCACCTCGTTGCTTGTGCACGGGGCGCGACGTGCGTTGTCGCGCATCGCGACTCGAAGCCGGTGAACGTTGACTCGGACGCGCTCAACGTCTGGTCTGCGCTATATGCGCTCGTCGTCGCCGCCGATACCGCCCCGGGCGACAAGCTCGGTGATGCGTTGGCCGGATCCGTGGCTTCGTGGGCGTCAGCGCAGGGTGCCGACGTCGAGTTCGGGATTTTGGCGCCGGCATCAGACGGGTACGCGGTGATCTTGAGGGGCGCGGTGGCAGTGACCGTCTATGACGCCGACGCGCCGGAAATCTTGCATGGAGCGACACCCCCGGCACCGCCGCGGCGTGTCGTGCGACCGGTGACCCGCCGTGTGGCGCTCTACGTCGTGGAGCAGGACGGGTCGACTGCAACGGTGCCGACCGAGCGAGGGATCGGTTCACTGGTCGAGGGGGTGGCGCAGGGTTCGGGAGCGGTGGTATGGCCGGAGGAGGTCCGCTTTCCGGTCGCCTCGCCTGCCGAACCCATCCCACCGGCAGTTCCGGACAGCCGGCATCCGGTCGACTTGGTGCCACCCAAGGTCTTCGAAACCTTCAAACCCGACGACCAGCCACCACCACGGCGCGCCCCGTTGCCGGTCCGGCGGCGCGCCGAAGCTAAACGACAGCCCCCGCCGCGCACCCGTGAGCGGGGTGTCGGCGGAATCATATGCGCACGAAGGCATTTTAATGATCCCCGGGTAAGCTTCTGCCGCCTATGCGGGCTGCGGATGAACCAGACCAAGGAGATCATCTTCGGCGAACGCCCGCCATTGGGCTTCCTGGTTCTCGACGACGGGACGACCATCGTGCTGAACAGCGACCTGGTCATCGGTCGCGATCCCAACATATCGTCACCGGCCGGTTCGAGCGCGACGCCGATTCAACTGGTCGATCCCGCCGGGGAGTTGTCGCGCGCTCATATCGCGATTCGCCTGATCGACTGGGACGTCTCGGTCGTCGACCTTAATTCCACCAACGGCACTCGAGTCAAGCAGGCGAACGAGGACTTGTGGCGGCGCATTGCGCCGCAACGCCCCCACCTGCTGAAGCCTGGGGCCGAGGTGCAGATAGGCGGACGTCGAATCACTTTCGAGTCCCCGGCCGCCCACATTTGAACGAACCGGTGCACGCAGGCGACCTATCCGAGGTCCGCGACCGCGTCCCGCAGATTGAGCTGTGACCCGCCGGTCCGGTCCAGCACGCGGGCGGCCGCGGTCACCTCACCGTCCCAGAGCCGCTCCGGCTCGCCGCTTGGCACGATGCGGATGTCCATGTCGCGCAAGGGCTCGAACGCTAATTGCAATCGCCGGCGTGCCCTATCGCCAGGCACCACAGCCGTCAGACGACGGCCGAGTTGCCGAGCGGCCCGCGCGGCGACCAACGCGGCGCGGGCACCGTCGGCCTCGCCGTCATCTCGGAGATACACCACGTCGGTGGAGAGCGCCAACGCCGCGTCCCCCCCAGCCGCCATCCACGCCGCAGGAAGCTCGGCCGGTACTACCAGCACGGTGACGGCATCGAGCGCCTCGAATGCCTCCGGATATCGGCGCATCCATGTTTCGCTGATGATCAGATAATCCGCTGCCGATGTGGCCACCTGTCGAAGCACATCCTGTTCCGGTACCGAGCTGAACCGGCACCACACCTGAAGCCGGGCAGTGGTCGCCGTAGTTCCTGCGGCGAACCGATTCAGCGCCTCCACCGCCTCGGCCATGCCGGCCAAGTCGGCCATCGGGCCGGCTCCCAATTCAAAGGGGTGGGAGTCCTCATCCGCGGTCAGGAAGCGAGTCAACAGAATCTCACCGTGCGTACGCTCGGGAAGCACCGCGTCGGCCAACTGCACCATCCGCTCGGTGAACGCATTGGGCGTCGAGTCCACGACGACGAGCACCCGGCTCCTCTGGTCAGGTCCCAGAGCGGCCTTCGCGGCCGCCTCAATATCGCGCTGGACAGCCTTTTCGGGATAGACGAAGCGAAGTAACGGCTCGGTCATCGCTGTGGTGACCAAGGCCATGATGACCATCATCGTGAACATCGCGGTGTCGAGAACCGCCAGTTGGACTCCGATCAGAAGAATGACCAACTCGGTCAATCCCCGGGTGTTCATCAACACCCCGATCGCGCTGCTGTGTTGAACCGTCATCCGCTGGGACCGGGCACCGAGGAACGCGCCGAGGAATTTACCGCCGATGGCGGACAGCAGTATCAACGCGAGCTGCCACAGTAGGCTGGCATCTGCGAAGGCGCGAACGTTCACGCCGAACCCGGCGACGACGAAGAAGATCGGCAACAGCAACAGGACGCTGATCTGTTCGATCCGTTCGAGGATGTCACGGGTGAAGTGCTGCGCGCCGGCTCGAGGCATGATTGTGCCGAACAGGAAGGCGCCGAAGATTTCGTGGATGCCGATTCTTTCGGTGATCAACGACGACAAGAGAATGCCGACCAGGATGACGGCCAACATGTCCGGCGTGACTCGCCCGGCGCGCCCGTACCAGTCAAGCAATCGGGCCAATGCCGGTTTGACTAGGAGGAACATAGCCGCGACGAAAACGGCCGACATCGCGACAATCCGAAGCACCGAGAGCAGGCTGCCGCCTGTCACGACCGCGTACACCACGGCTAGCAAGGTCCACGCCGCGATGTCGTCGATTGCCGCTGCGGCCAGTGACACCACCCCCACTGCGGTCCGGTTCATCCTGCGCTCGGTCAAGATCCGGGCCAACACGGGGAAGGCGGTGATCGACATCGCCACACCCATGAACAGCATCAGACCGACCAACGGAACGCTCTCGCCGTCGACCTGGTCATGCAGCGGGTGAAGCACCATGGTCAATGCGACGCCGAGGCCGAAGGGCACCATGATCGAAAGCAGCGAGATCGCGCCCGCCCGTTTATGCCGTCCGCGGATCAGCGAGAGGTCGAGGTCGAGCCCGACGATGAACATGAACAGGACCAGGCCGAGCTGAGCGAGAATCTTGAGGTAGGGCAACACCTCAGGCGGGAAAAGAATTGTGTCGAGGTTCCCGGGCAGCCAGCCGAGCAGGCTCGGCCCCAGTGCGATACCGGCGACTATCTCGCCGACCACCGCAGGTTGGCGCAGCCTTCGCGCGACTCGTCCGAACACTCGCGCGACCACGATGATCACCGCGATGTCGAGCATGACGTATGCGAACGTGTGTGCCACGGCGAATAGTGCACCATAATCGCAGTGCCGCGACACTCATCCGCCGCATATGCCCGCCGCATGCGAGCACTTGCCCGACCCAAGGACGCAAAGATGCCCGTCGATGCAACTTCCATCCCGGCGGCGATTGCTGACTACCGGATCCTCGGGATGATCGGTCAGGGTAACCACGGGCGGTTCTACCTCGCTGAACCGCCTGATCGGCTCGGCTTGGCGGCCGACCGAGTGGCGTTGAAGGTCTTTCACGCGGCCGTCGACGCGGACGCGTACCGTCGCGGCGTTCGTGAACTGCGGGCCTTCGCTGCGGTGCGTTCGCCCAGGCTCGTAGAAATCTACGATGTGGTCCTTGAGGAGAACTTCTTCTACGCGATGGAGTATTTTCCCCTCGGCTCTCTGGCATTACCTGCCCGTGAGCTGTCCCGAACCGAAACGCTGCGGGCGCTCGAAGATGCGGCGCGAGCGGTGCACGAGCTCCACGAGCACGGCCTTGTGCACGGTGACGTGAAACCCGCGAATGTCATGGTCGCCGCCGACGGGGGTAGGCTCTCAGATCTCGGGCTTGCCCGCGTATTCGAAGAGGCACAGGGCAACGTCACCAGCTTCGCTCCCACTGCTTCAGTCGAGTTCACGGATCCCGACCTGCTCCAGGGCGAAGCGCAGTCCCGGGCCTCGGACATCTTCTCGCTGGGCGCGACGATCAACCGCGCGCTGTCCGGCGAAGGGCTCTACGGAGAACTGCCGCTCGACCAACCGATGCTGGCCATCCGGGCCGTCGTGTCCGGAAAGGCGCGGGTCTCAGTCAAACTCCGAAAGGCCGAAGCCGCCTTGGTGCAACGGTGCATCGGCCCCGACGACGCGCGTCCCGCTACCGCCGCGGAGGTGGCTGACGGTATCGCCGCATTGACCTGACTGGTCCACCGCACAGGCAACCGCTTCAGCGGATGTCGAGCGACGCACAGTCGGGCGGCCACCCCGGCGATGAAACTCCGCTGTATTCTTCGCGAGCAGCCGCAATAGCCCCTGCGTCTATTCGGCGATCAGCGGGCAATCGCGACGAATTCTTCGGCGACCGCCAGCACGCGTTCGCGGTCGGCCTCGACGAGGCCGATACGGGTGCGGCGGTCGACGATGTCGTCGACCGTTAGCGCGCCCTCGTGTGTCACCGCGTACTCGAACTCCGCCCGGATGACGTCGATGCCTTCGGCCACCTTCTCGGTCGGCCGGTCACAACTGGCGGCGGCGATCACGCTGGGCGCCTCGGCACCGAAGCGGGCCACCAGCGACCCAGGCACCTCGACCGGAGAGCGTAGCGTTGCAACGGGATTCGACGGCGCCCCGACCAGCGGCATGTTGCGCGTGCGACAGTCGGCGGCATTCAGTCCTCGCAACGCGATCGCCCGGTCGAGGACGTCCTCGGCCATGTAGCGGTACTCGGTCAGCTTGCCGCCGACCACGCTGATGACACCCGACGGTGACTCCGTCACCGCGTGTTCGCGCGACACGTCTGCGGTTCGGCCTGTACCTGTGTCGATCAGCGGCCGCAAGCCCGCGTAGGCGCCGAGCACATCGGACGGCCCCAGCGCGACGTCGAGTGCGGTGTTCACCGTGTCGAGGAGGAACTTCGTCTCCTCCGCCGTGGGCTCGGGCACGTCGGGGACCGGCCCGGGGGCATCCTCGTCCGTCAAGCCCAGGTAGACCCGGCCCAGCTGTTCGGGCATCGCGAACACGAAGCGGTTGATCTCGCCGGGAACCGGAACGGTCAGCGCCGCAACGGGATTACCGAAGACCGACGCGTCGAACACCAGATGCGTGCCGCGGCTGGGCCGCACCTTCAGCGACGGATCCACTTCGCCGGCCCACACACCGGTGGCGTTCACCACCGCCCGAGCGGTGAGCTCGAACGAGTCGCCCGACATCCGGTCGGTCAGCGTCACCGACGTCGCGGTCGCCTTCGACGCCTCGACGCGGGTCAGGATCCGGGCGCCGTGCTGCGCCGCGGTGCGTGCAACGGCGACGACCAGGCGGGCGTCGTCGATCAACTGGCCGTCGTAGGCCAGCAGGGCGCCGTCGAGGCCGTCGCGCCGCACGGTGGGTGCGAGCTCGATCGCCCGGGCCGCGCCGATCCGCCGCGACCGCGGCAGGGTGGTCGCCGACGTGCCGGCCAACCTGCGCAGTCCGTCGCCCGCCGCAAACCCGACGCGCACCAGCGCCCGCGACGCTTCATTCATCGACGGCAGCAACGGAACCAGCTGCGGCATCGCCGTGACCAGGTGAGGGGCATTGCGGGTCATCAGGATTCCGCGTTCGACGGCGCTGCGCCTGGCGATGCCCAGGTTGCCTGTAGCGAGGTAGCGCAGGCCACCGTGGACCAGTTTCGAACTCCATCGGCTGGTGCCGAACGCGAGGTCGTGCTTCTCCACCAGCGCAACGCTCAGCCCGCGCGTAGCGGCATCCAGCGCGATGCCGGCCCCGGTGATGCCGCCGCCGATCACGATGACGTCCAGGCGCTTGCCGTCGGCCAGCTTGGCGAGTTCGCTTCCCCGCCGCGCCGCGTTCAACGCCGTTTGTCCGTTCACGGTTGCAGATATCCGTTCAACGAGCGTGCCAACTCGACGCTGAGGGCTTCGCGGTCGAGCAGCTTCTGCACCATCTGCGCCGACTGGATCGTCGACTGCGTGATGAGCAGACACATGACGCTCAGTTCGCGGGGATCGCCTGCGCGCACACTGCCGTCGTCCTGGGCGAGCTTGATCGCGTCGGCGAGCGCGTCGATGAGGATCAGTTGGCTGGTGCCGAGGCGTTCGGCGATGTAGACCATCGCGAACTCGGGAGCATCGTGCAGCACCGACATGACGACGGCGTCGTTACGCAGATGCTCAGCCACCGCGACCACCCGGGCCACCAGCGCCTGCCGGCCGGGTCCGTAGTTCGGCACCGTGTCGAGCACGCCGGCGATGCGCGCGGTCATCAGGGCCGCGAGCACACCGTTGGTGTCCGACCAGCGGCGGTAGATGGTCGGGCGGCTCATCCGGGCACGCCGGGCGATATCGGTCAGGGTCACCCGCTTGACCCCGACGGCCAGCACGCAAGCCGCCGCAGCGTCGAGGACGCGGTCTTCCACGCTCGGCTCAGCGTTACGGATTGACGACATATGTAATACTGTAACGCATGACGCGTCCGGACGCCCAACCAACAGCACTCCTGCCTCCGATGAAGTGGAACGCCTGGGGCGATCCTGAGGCGGCCAAGCCGCTCTCCGAGGGCATTCGAGCGCTGCTGAAACAGGCGCTCGAGGTCGACGACGCCGCGACCCCGGAGCTGCAGATCGATCAGGTGCCGTTGCGTCCGTCGGCGCTGCCCGACACCGATCGGGAGGCACTGACCGGCATCGTCGGGTCGGACTACTGCCACACCGACGACCGCGGCCGGCTGCTGCGCGCCGGTGGGAAGTCCACGCTGGACCTGTTGCGCCGCCGGGACACCGACGAGCAGGACGCCCCCGACGCGGTGCTGTTGCCGGGCAGCGAAGGGGAGATCGCCGACATCCTGCGGTATTGCTCTGAGCACCGCATCGCCGTGGTTCCGTTCGGCGGGGGCACCAGCGTCGTCGGTGGCCTGGACCCGGTCCGCGGCGACTTCACCGCCGTCGTGTCGCTGGATCTGCGCCGACTGGACCGGCTGCACGGGCTGGACGAGGTGTCCGGCGAGGCCGACCTCGGCGCCGGGCTGACCGGCCCGGACGCCGAACGCCTACTGGGCGAGCGCGGCTTCTCGCTGGGCCACTTCCCGCAGAGTTTCCAGTTCGCCACGATCGGCGGCTTCGCCGCGACCCGCTCGTCGGGGCAGGACTCGGCGGGCTACGGCCGCTTCAACGACATGGTGCGGGGCCTGCGTGCGGTCACGCCCGTCGGTGTGGTGGACGTCGGCCGGGCACCGGAGTCTGCGGCGGGCCCGGACCTGCGCCAGGTGTTGATCGGTTCGGAAGGCGTGTTCGGCATCATCACCCGCGTCCGGGTCAGGGTCCATCCGGTTCCCACGGCCACCCGCTACGAAGCCTGGTCTTTCCCGGATTTCGCCACGGGCGCCGACGCGTTGCGTGCCGTCGTGCAGACCGGCACCGGGCCGACCGTGATCCGGCTGTCCGACGAGGCCGAGACCGGCGTCAACCTCGCGACGACCGGCAACATCGGCGAGCAGCAGATCACCGGCGGCTGCCTGGGGATCACGGTCTTCGAGGGCACCGACGCGCACGTCGCCAGCAGGCACGCCGAAACACGCGCGATGCTGCAAGCCGCGGGCGGCACGTCGTTGGGCGAGGCTCCGGCCCGCGCGTGGGAACACGGCCGGTTCGGGGCGCCCTACCTGCGGGACTCGCTGCTGTCGGCGGGTGCCCTGTGCGAGACGCTGGAGACCGCGACGAACTGGTCGAATGTGCCCGCTTTGAAAGTGGCGGTGACCGAGGCGCTGACGAAGTCGCTGGGCGAGTCGGGCACGCCCGCGCTGGTGCTGTGCCACATCTCGCACGTCTATCCGACCGGGGCGTCGCTGTACTTCACCGTCGTCGCCGCGCAGCGCGGCAATCCGATCGAACAGTGGCAGAAGGCGAAATCCGCGGCGTCGGAGGCGATGATGAGCGCCGGCGGCACCATCACCCATCACCATGCCGTCGGCGCCGACCACCGGCCGTGGATGCGCGACGAGGTCGGCGACGTCGGCGTCGCGATGCTGCGTGCGGTGAAGGCCGCCCTCGATCCGGCGGGAATCCTCAACCCGGGCAAACTGATTCCGTGACGCGGACGCGAGGAGCATGAAGCGCGCGCGGACGCGAGGAGCACGATGAAAATCGAGCGGGTCACCGTCCTGACCAACCCGGCGTCGGGACACGGCAGCGCACCGCACGCCGCCGAACGCGCCGTCGCGCGGTTGCAGAAGCGTGGCGTGGACGTCGTGGCCATCGCGGGCACCGACGCCGCGCACGCGCGGCGACTCGTCGAAGGAGCCCTCGAACAGGGCATGGACGCTCTGGTGGTCGTCGGCGGCGACGGCATCGTCTCGCTCGCGCTGCAGGTGCTCGCCCAGACCGAGATACCGCTGGGCATCGTCCCGGCCGGCACCGGCAACGACCACGCACGCGAATTCGGCATTCCGCCCCGTGACCCGGTGGCCGCCGCCGACGTCGTCGTCGACGGCGCCGTGCAGTCCGTCGACCTGGGTCGCATCACCGGCGCCGACGGCACCGACAAGTGGTTCGGCACCGTGATGGCGAGCGGGTTCGGCTCGCTCGTCACGGACCGCACCAACAGGATGACGTGGCCGCGCGGCCGGATGCGCTACAACATGGCGATGCTCGCCGAGTTGTCACAGTTGCGGCTGCTGCCGTTCCGGCTGACGTTCGACGGCCGCGAACTGGTGACCGAGCTGACCATGGCCGAGATCGGCAATACCCGCAGCTACGGCGGCGGCATGCTGATCTGTCCCGACGCCGACCCCACCGACGGCCTGCTGGACGTGACGATGGTGCGGTCCGCGTCGCGCACGAAGCTGATCCGGTTGTTTCCCACCGTGTTCAAGGGGACCCATGTGAACCTCGACGAGGTGCACACCGAGCGGGCCCGCACGATCACCGTCGAGTGCCAAGCTTCGCCCGAGATTCCGGCGTACGCCGACGGGGAGTATGTGTGCCCGTTGCCGGTCGAGGTGTCGGCAGTCCCCGGCGCACTGAAGATCCTGCGCCCGGCATGAAAGTCGACTAACCCACTCCCCGGCTCAGCCAGCTGACCTCCGCGGCGTCGCCGCCGTCACGGTAGGGCTCGAGCGCCTCGTCCCATGCGGTGCCCAGCACCGTGTCGAGTTCGGCGGCGAGCATGTCGGCGCCCTCGGCCATCAGCGAGCGCAGCCGCATCTCGCCGACCATCACGTCGCCGTTTGCGCTCATCGGGCCGCTCCACAGACCGAGCTGCGGGGTGTGGCACCAGCGGTGGCCGTCCACGCCCGGGCTCGGGTCCTCGGTGACCTCGAAGCGCAGCACCGACCAGGACCGCAGCGCGCTGGCCAGCTGGCCGCCGGTACCCACCGGACCGACCCAGTTGGTGACGGCGCGCAGCTGCCCGGGCATGGCCGGTTGAGGGGTCCACTTCAAGTTCGCGCGCGCCGACAGGGTCGACGACAACGCCCACTCGACATGTGGGCACACCGCAGCGGGTGAGGCATGGATGTAGACCACGCCCGTCGTCGCTTCGGCGAACTGGTTCAACGCACGCATCTGCTGCTCCTTCGGCTCCACGAGGGACGTCTTCCCCAAGCGGCCTGGCAGATGCCGAAATTACAGCTGTGTCGTGCGTGTCTATTGTGCCCTGTGAGGCACGTGTTGCGCTAGTCTGCGCCGAATTCTCTCAGGACTTCGTCAGACAGCGCAGGCCACGACTTGTACGCCCACTCCCCGAAATCGCGGTCGGTCAGCACAACCAGGGCCAGATCGGCCTGCGGATCGACCCACAAGAATGTCCCTGACTGGCCGAAATGCCCGAAAGTCCGTGCAGAGTTCCCCGCTCCCGTCCAGTGCGGAGACTTGTCGTCACGAATCTCGAAACCCAGGCCCCAGTCGTTGGGCCGCTGCGAACCGAAGCCGGGGAGTACGCCGTCGAGCCCGGGAAACTGCACCTGCGTCGCCTCGGAGTGCATCTGCGGCGACACCGTCGTCGGGCGCAACAGGTCACCGGCGAACCGCGCCAGATCGGCGACCGTCGACGTCGCGCCGTACCCGGCCGCCTCGGCGCCGCCGTCCAGGGAACTGTCCGTCATGCCGAGCGGTTCGAACACCGCCTCGCACAGGTACCGGCCGAATTCGATGCCCGACGCCTTCTCGAGCGTTTCGGCGAACACTCCGAAGCCGTAGTTGGAGTACACCCGCCGCTTGCCCGGCTCGGCCATCGTCTCCGACGAGTGCATCGAGTAACCGGCCGCGTGTGCGAGCAGGTGACGCACCGTGGCTCCCGGCGGGCCGGCCTCGGTGTCGAGGCCGACGGCGCCCTCCTCGACGGCGATCTGCGCGGCACGGGCCACCAGCAGTTTGGTCACCGAGGCCAACCGGAACCGGTGGGCGACGTCGCCGTGTTCGGCCACCACGCCGGACGGCCCGACCACCGCAGCGGCGGCGGTCGGGACCGGCCAGTCGGCTATGACATCGAGGACATCGAGCGCGCTCATCGCGCCGGAGCTTAGTCCCCCCGCCAGGCCGAGCAGATCGCGGCCACGTGGCGCGCATCCGTGCCGCAACACCCGCCGAGCACGGTGACCGCGGGCAACACGGCTCGAAGATCGGCATGGCGCCTGGCGAGATCGTCGGGATCCCCTTCGTCGAGTTCGGTCGACTCGTCGAGTTCGGCGTGGCTCTTGGTGGACGCGTTGGCGCGCAGGCCCACTACTCGTCGCCGCCACGCTCCATCGCGTTCGAGTGCGGCCGAGAAGTGCGCCGGGTGTGCGCAGTTGACCATGAAATACGCCGCGCGCGCGCCCGTCTCCGAATCGACCTCGTCGATCGCCTCGTGCAGTGGCTGACCGGTCGGGAGCCGGCCGTCGGTCTCGACCGTGAACGAGATGGCCGACGGGATACCCGCCGCCGCGGCGGCACGCACGATGCCGATCGCCTCTGCCGCGTTGGTCATCGTGATGGCGGTGACCTGGTCGGCTGTCGTGGTGGCGAACGTAGCGATCTGTGCCGAGTGGTACTCCTGCGCCTCGTCGGGGGTCATCGCCTCGCCGGGGTCGTACCCGTCGCCACGCGGCCCGACACATCCACTGACCACCGTGGTGATGCCGTCGGCGGTCGCGGCGCTACGGACGTCCTCGGCCAGGGCCACCGCTTCGCGGTTGAGCATGTCGAGTCGCGTCGCCGAGTAGCCGAGCTGTGCGGCCCAGTCCGGGTTGGCGCGCCAGGTCGGCGTTTCCACCACGAAGCCTGCGGACAGCCGGCGGGCGATGTCGAGATACGGCTCGTAGTACTCGCGCAGGCGCACTCTGCCCTCGGGGTCGTCGAGCAGCGGGAACGCCGCAAAGCACGGGAGGTCGACGCCGTCGTGGAATACCAGTTCGGTCTCCAGGCCCCCGTCGGTGACGAACAGTCCGTCACCCGTCAGCTGGGGCAGACGTGCGCCGCGGCCCGCTTCGGCGGTGTCGAGTCCGGTCATCGCTCTCACGCCCCGGACTTGCGCGCGACGTAGTAGAAGTTGATCGGGTCGGTGTCGATCTCGCGGACCTGCACATCGGCGAACCCGGCGTCGGCCAGCATCGACGTGGCGAGCTGCTTGCCCCAGCAGGTGCCCAGCCCGTCGCCGTCGAACGCCAGCGACACGCTCATGCAGTGCATCGTCGACACCGTGTACAGGTAGGACGCGAACGGAACGCCGACGTTGTCCTCGACATTGCTGGACGCCTTGATATCGACCATCAGGAACACCCCGCCCGGCCGAAGCGCCCGTTGGATGTTCTCCAACACGCGGGCCGGCTGGGCCTGGTCGTGAATCGCATCGAAAGCGGTGATCACGTCGTAGGTTTCGGTCGCATCGAGCTGGGCGACGTCCTTGGCCACGAAGGTCGCGTTGGTGAGGCCGAGGCGCGCCGCCTCGTCGCGCCCGGTGGCCAGCCCCTCGTCGGAGAAGTCGATGCCGGTGAACCGGCTGGCCGGGAAGGCGGCCGCCATCAGGTTGATGGCATGGCCGCTGCCGCAACCGATGTCGGCGACGTCGACGCCGGCACGCAGGCGGTCGGGCAGATCCTCGGCCATCGGGAGGATCACGTCGATCAACGCCGCGTCGAAGACCTCGCCGCTCTCCTGGGCCATCAGCGTATGGAAGCGCGGATATTCGCTGTAGGAGAGCCCCCCGCCGCGGTGGAAGCACTCGATGACCTTCTGCTCGACCTCGGCCAGCAGCGGAATGAACTGAGCGACGCGGGCGAGGTTGTCCGGACCGGCGGCGTGGGTGAGAACCGCGGCTCGGTGCTGCGGCAACGAATACGTCTGAGCCGCAGGGTCGTAGTCGACGATGCCGCCTGCGGCCAGCCCGCCGAGCCACTCGCGTACGTAGCGCTCGTTGAGCCCGGCGGCGTCGGCGATCTGCGCGCTGCTGGCCGGCGGCAACGCCGCCATGGTGTCGAACAACTTGGTCTGATGCCCGATCGACAGCAGGATCGCCACGCTGGCGCTGTCGATGGCGCCGACGATGCGTCCGGCGAAGTCTTCGGTGGTCTCTGTTGTGGTCACGGGGTTCTCACTCAGTGTCGTCATGAACGAAACGGTATGCCGCCGGGTGTGGCGAAACATCGGGCAAATCATGCATTTTCATATGTGCCGTTGTGGTGCGAACGATGTACACGGGCTACTGCAACAGGTTGTTGTCGTGGGCCCAGGCCAGCGCGGCGGTCCGCGAGGACACGCCGAGCTTGGCGTAGACGTTGGCCAGGTGGCGCCCGACCGTCTTCTCGCTGAGGCACATCTGCTCGGCGACCTGTTTGTTGGTGGCACCGCCCGCGATCCGCCGCAGCACGTCGATCTCCCGCTTGGTGAGACCGCCGGCAGCGGTCGCGCCACACGGTTCGACGGGTTCGACGCCGAGTTGACCGTAGATGTTCTCGGCGGTGGCGACGTCGGCCGCGGCGGTCTGCTGGTCACCGAGGCCCCGGTGCGCCTGGGCCAGCCATTCGTAGACCTGCGCGGTGTCGTACCGCGATTGCTGGGTGCGGTACTCGCGTAACGCCGTCTCCAGGCAGCCGACCGCTTCCTCGTGCCGGCCCCGGTGCACAAGCACCGCACCGCGGGCGTGCGCCGCCCAGGCGCGAAATCCCGGGGTGGCGAACGCTTCTGCCCCGGATTCGAGTTCGCGGCAGTGGGCTTCGGCCTCGTCGACGTCGCCTCGCGCCAGGGCCACCTCGACCGCGCCGCGGAGCAACCACATCCGGTCAAGCCGGTCGAGCCCGGCCAGCGCGACCCGCAGGTCGGTCCACGCGGTGTCGCTGTCCCCGGTGCGACAGCGCAACAGCGCCTCGCCGGGCTGTGGTTCGATGCCCAGAGTCCGCGCCCTGGTGTAGGCGGCGAACGCGCCCTCGACGTCACCGCGCCGCCTGCGCACCTCGCCGAGTTGGTAGTAGCCCTCTCCCGCGGCCCAGGTGTTGACGCCTTCCAGTGTCCGGCTGGCGGTGTCGAGTCGCTCCTCGAGCAGCCGCAGGTCATCGGTGGCGGCCTGCACCTGCAACCGGTGCACGTCGCAGACGCCGCCATAGGTCACCGAGCCCGCGAACTGGGCGCACCAACGCTCCATCGACTGGGTCCACGCCCGCATGCGGGGCAGGTCGGCCAGCCGGTGGCAGTGGTGCAGCACCGTGCAATAGATGTCCCCGGCCCACTCGAGGGGCACCTGGTCGGCGAGCACCGGCAGCATCGCCTCGTCGATCAAGCCGTAGGCCTCGGTCAGCCGGCCCGCCAACAGTGCTTCGAGTCCTTGCGCGACGTGGCAGAGCGCGGTCAGCGCGGGCGAGTCGAGCCGCCCGCACATCTCGCGCAGGTCGCCGACCCGCTGGTTGAGCTCACCGGTGTCCCTGTTCATCACCGCCACGGCTGCGTCGAGATAGGCCAGATAGCCGTGCGCCGTGCCTTCCGGCGCGCCGTCGAGCAGCCGGCGGGCACGGTTCATCCAGGCCTGTCCGATGTTCATGTCGCCGCGGGTCAGCCAAGCCAGCGCGACGTCGACGGCCTTCATCGCCGCCGACGGCGGGTCGGTGCGTGCGAGCTGGGTGAACACCCGCTCGGCGACGCGCAGCGATTCCTTGCCGTGCCCGAGGCGCCAGGCCGCCACCGCCATGGCGTCGAGGTCGTCGAGGTTCAGCGCGGTGTCCTCGCCCGCGCGCGCGAACGCCTCGTAGGAGGCGTGCCAGTCGCGGCGCACATGCGCGTTGCGGGCCGCCAGCAGCAGCTCGGTATGGGGGTCGATCCGTGTAGTGATCATGTCACTGGGAACAACGGTACCTCTGGGTCGCCGGGTTCACCGCAGCGTTGGCCAGGCTTGCCGGAAAGTCGGCCCGACGGCTTCCGGACATCGGTATGGACACTATTCCAACTCAGTGCTCACCCATTAGGTTGGACGCATGAGCCAAACGGTGCGCGGTGTGATCTCACGCAAGAAGGGCGAACCCGTCGAAGTCGTGGACGTCGTCGTCCCCGATCCCGGTCCCGGCGAGGTAGTGGTCGACGTGACCGCCTGCGGCGTCTGCCATACCGATCTGACCTACCGGGAAGGGGGCATCAACGACGACTTCCCGTTCCTGCTCGGACACGAGGCCGCGGGCACCGTCGAGTCCGTCGGTGCCGGTGTGACCAGCGTCGAACCGGGCGACTTCGTGATCCTGAACTGGCGCGCGGTGTGCGGTCAGTGCCGCGCGTGCAAGCGGGGGCGCCCGCATCTGTGCTTCGACACCCACAACGCGGCGCAGAAGATGACTCTGACCGACGGTACGGAGTTGACGCCCGCGCTGGGCATCGGCGCATTCGCCGATAAGACGCTGGTGCACGAGGGCCAAGCCACCTTGGTCGATTCGGCGGCCGACGCGGCGGTGGCCGGATTACTGGGCTGCGGGGTGATGGCAGGCTTGGGCGCCGCGGTCAACACCGGTGTGGTGGGGCGCGACGACACGGTCGCCGTGATCGGCTGCGGCGGGGTCGGCGACGCCGCGATCGCCGGGGCACGACTGGTCGGAGCCAGGCGCATCATCGCCGTGGACACCGACGACCGCAAGCTCGACTGGGCCTGCGACTTCGGCGCCACCCACACCGTCAACAGCGGCGGACTCACCGAGGAAGAATTGGTGGAGACGATTCAGGACCTCACCGACGGTTTCGGAGTCGACGTGGTCATCGACGCCGTCGGGCGCCCGGAGACCTGGAAACAGGCGTTCTACGCCCGCGACCTGGCGGGCACCGTTGTGCTGGTGGGCGTGCCGACACCGGATATGACGCTGGAGATGCCGCTGATCGACTTCTTTTCAAGGGGCGGGTCGCTGAAGTCGTCGTGGTACGGCGACTGCCTGCCCGAACGCGACTTCCCCACCCTCATCGACCTGTATCTGCAGGGCCGCCTGCCACTGGAGCGGTTCGTGACCGAGCGCATCGGCATCGACGGTGTCGAGGAGGCGTTCCACAAGATGCACGGCGGTGACGTGTTGCGATCGGTGGTGCTGTTGTGAGTGGACCCATTCAGCGCGTCGTCACCCACGGGACATTCGAACTCGACGGCGGCAGTTGGGAAGTCGACAACAACATCTGGATCGTCGGCGACGACTCCGAAGTGGTGGTGTTCGACGCCGCTCACGACGCGGGCCCGATCGTCAACGCGGTCGGCGGACGCCACGTCGTCGCGGTCGTGTGCACGCACGGCCACAACGACCACGTCACCGTCGCACCCGAGCTCGGTGACGCGCTCGACGCACCGGTGCTGTTGCATCCCGCCGACGACGTGCTCTGGCGGATGACGCACCCCGAGAAGGAGTTCCGCACCGTCTCCGACGGAGAAACGCTGCGCGTGGCGGGGACCGAATTGCGGGCGCTGCACACGCCGGGCCATTCGCCGGGCTCGGTGTGCTGGCATGCCCCCGAGCTCAACGCGGTGTTCAGCGGCGACACGCTGTTCCAGGGTGGGCCCGGCGCGACGGGTCGGTCCTACTCGGACTTCCCCACCATCCTCGAGTCGATCTCGGGCCGACTCGGCAGGCTGCCCGGCGACACGGTGGTCTACACCGGCCACGGCGACTCGACCACAATCGGCGACGAGATCGTCAACTACGACGACTGGGTCGCCCGCGGCCACTAGCCATCCTTGCCCGGAGCCCTACGTCCTGAGGATGCGGCGCTTCTCGGCCTCGAATTCGTCGGCGGTGAGCGCACCCGAATCCCGCAGCGCCGCCAACCGCCTGAGCTGCTCGAGCCGGATCGCCTGGTCGTCCGGGACGGCGCCGGCCGAGACCGTGGACGCCGACTGCAGGGTCGGCCCGTCGACGGCCAGCAGCTCGTGCGGTGCCAGCGGTCTGGCCTTCCTACCGGCGCGCGCCGACCAGATCAGCGCGCCCACCAGCGCCACAATGCCCACCGCGGCCAACCCGCCGAACAACCATGGCAGCCAGCCGCGGGAGCCGTCGCGGCCGAACGCCAGGGACGGCTGGATGTAGCCGCCCACCTCCCCGTCCGTCGAGACGCGATACGACCCCGCCTCCGCGATCTCGACCACCCATACCCGCACGTGCAGATCGCTGTTGACAGTCGTTGTGCCGCTGAGGCTTTCGGTGACCACCGGATCGGCCGCCCCGGCGGGCGGCTCGATGTTGACGCTGAGCGACGGGATCGGGAACCCGCTGCTCGACCGCCCTGTGATCATGGTGTGGAAACTGACGGTCACCTCGCCCGCCGGCAGTTCGAGGTCGGCACTTCCGGGGATGGGCACCTCGCCGTAGGCGTCGTACTCGTCGAGAACGAAGGCGTTGAGCACCAGTGTGACGACGAACCCGACGAGCGCGACGACCAGAGTCAGGACGGCTGCGACGACGGCGACGCGCGAGGCGACCCTTCCGCTCATGCGCCGGATTTTGTCACGACTGGACAGCCGTCGGCGCGTCATTGCCGCGGATGCGCGGTCCCCCGGGGCCCGCCTGCGGCAGCGCACGGCCGGCGCGAGGACTACCGTCGAAGACGACCGATTGGTTTGCCCGCACGTCACGGAGGTCGCGATGCCAGAGTCCAGCATCGTCGTGCGGCCCGAACCGATGGACAGTGGGTCGTACACCGCCAGCACGCGGTTGCAGGCCGCCGGTCTGCAACCCGCGATCGCCCTGTTCGAGCAGGCCGCGGCCGTCGTACCGCTGCCCTCACCACCACAGCCGATCGTGATCGCCGACTACGGAGCGGCGACCGGCCACAATTCGCTGATGCCGGTGTGTGCCGCTATCGCCGTGCTGCGCAAGCGAACTCGTGCAGACCACTCGGTGCTGGTGGTGCACACCGATGTGCCCGACAACGACTTCACCGCGATGTTCAACACCCTCACCGAAGACCCGGACAGCTATCTGCAGAAAGACCAGGCTGCCTTCGCCTCGGCGGTTGGCCGCTCGTTCTACAACCAGATCGTGCCGTCCAACAGCGTCCACCTGGGCTGGAGCTCATGGGCCATCCACTGGCTCAGCCAGGTTCCCCAGCCGGTGCCCGACCATGTGCAGGTCGCCTACAGCGCCGACGAGAACGCCCGCGCCGCCTACGCCAGGCAGGCCGCTCACGACTGGCACGAGTTCGTCGCCTACCGCGGCCGTGAACTGTGCAAGGACGGCCGCATGGTGGTGATGACGATGGCGGTCGACGACGACGGCGAGGCCGGCTTCCGTCCGCTGCTGGGCGCGTTGACGGAGACCCTCGACGAACTGGCGGCCCAAAGCCTGGTGACCGCCGAGGAGTTGCACCGGATGTCCATCCCCACGGTGGGCCGGCGCAAGGCGGACTTTCTCGCACCCTTCGCACCCAAGGGCCGGTTCGAACAGCTGGAGATCGAGCATCTCGAGGTGTTCGACGCCGAGGACCGTTACTGGAACAGCTATCAGAAGGACGGGGATGCAACGGCTTTCGGCCGGCAGTGGGCGACCTTCTGCCGGGCGTCGGTGTTCCCCGCGCTGGCCGCCGGGCTCGACGGCGACGAGACCGGGCACCGCACGACGGAACTCTTCGACCGTCTCGAGGCCGGACTGGCCGCCCGGCTGGCCGCGGCGCCGGAGCAGATGCACATCCCGATGGCGCACGTCGTGCTGGTCAAGCGGCCCAAGGCGCGTTCTTGACGTCGCCCTCGACGGTGACCGGGAGGCGGCGTCAGGGCCGCATCTCGTAAGCGCCGTCGTAGGCCTGCACCCGCTGCCACACCCGGTCGAACCGGTCGACATCGCAGACCGGCTTGCACACCGCCTCGAGGGCCCACTCCTGCTGGGCGATCGTGGAACTCGGCATGCCGTGCAGCGCCACGGCATAGGCGTTGAAGTCGCGGATCTGGAAGTCGAATATCTCGTCGACGATGTCCTGCCCGCCTTCGGAGCCCAGCAGCGTCAGCTCGGCCTGCTCGAGGATCAGCTGACCGTAGACGATCAAGGAGAAGAGGTGGCCGACCACCAGCATGAAGTCGAGATCCTTCTGCTGGGCCGCGTCCGGCGCCGCGGCGCTGAGCAGGGTGCGGAACGCCTGCGCCTGCTCGTAGAAGCGCGCGACGTTGGGGATGTGGGCGTAGGTCTCGTAGACCGGTGACCAGTCGGCGAACTGCACCTTGGCCGCGCCGCGGGTGGGACCCTGGTGCCAGAAGAACGTGTCGTCGGCCGCGTCGTCGCGGGTCGGCACCGGCGGGTAAGCCTTGGGGTTGAACATGTAGTTGGGCATGAACTTCAGCATCAGGCCGACGTTCACGTGCACCGTGCCCTCCAGCCGCGGCAAGGTGCCGATGAGTTGGGCGACCTCGCGGAACATGGTGTCCTTCTCGTACCCCTTGGCGGCGATGACGTCATGCAGCAGTCGCACCACCGTTTCGCCCTCCATGGTGACCTTGGCCTTCGTCATCGGGTTGAACAACAGGTAGCGGCGGTCGTCGAGACCGGCGCTGCGGAAGTAGTCGACGGCACGCTGGCTGAACAGTTTCATCGCCACGAGCCGGGCATAGGCTTCGACGAAATTCGCACGGACATGGCCGAAGTCGGTGACCGGTCGACCGTAGAGAATGCGGTTGTGCGCATGCGTTATGGCCTCGTAGAACGCATGTTCCGTCATGCCGATGGTGCAGGTGCACAGGTTGAACTTGCCGACGTTGACGGTGTTGAGCGCGGCGGCGAAGGCCTGTTCGCCGGTGTGCAGGATGTCCTGCTCACGCACCGGGTAGTCCTGCAGCCGAAACGTGCTGACGTAGATCTGCATGTGCACCAGGTTGTCGATCAACTGGTAGTTGGGGTGCTGGCTGTCGGCGACGAAGAAGACGTATGCCTTCTCTTTTTCTGAACTGCCGTCGACGTCGCCCCGGCGCCCGAACGTCGACACCATGCTGGCCACGTTTCCGTTGCCGATGTAGTACTTCTCCCCCGATGCGCGGTACAGGATGCCGTCGGCGCGGTCCTGCTCGCTCGCGGGGGTGAGCACCATGTCGGTGCTGTAGACGTCGGCGCCGTGCTCACGTTCAGAAAGTCCGAAGGCCATCACGTGCCCGGCCTCGAGGTCGCGGGCCGCCCTGCGCTTGGCCGCTTCGTTGTCGCTCTGCCAGATCGGGCCGAGGCCAAGGATAGTGACCTGCTCGATGTACCAGTACGTCAGGCCGTAGAACCCGAGGATCTCGGAGAGTGCGGCGTTGCGCGCCGCGTCCCAGCGCTTGGCCGGCCCGTCTTCCGGTTCCACACCGGCGAATTCCGATGGCGTGAGGAACGCGGCGAACAGCTTCTCCCGCTTGACGAACTCGAGGAAGTCGGCGGGCCACTGCGCGGTCAGGTCGTCGTCGAGGAGACGCTTCTTACCCCGACCCTCGAACCAGTCGATGGTGGCCCGCAGCAACCGGCGGGTCACCGCGTCGAACTGCTGCGGATCGTAGGTATTCGGGTTGAACAGCAAGCCGTCGGTCTGCGCCATGGCGTCAGCGTAGGCCGCGTCGACCTCACGGACCCGGTGGTTGACCAGGTAGCTGCGGCGCAGGCACCCACGGCAGCCCCGGGATCGTCGGATACGGCGCCGTCGGACTCCACGGCGGCGGCTGCGTGGTGGGCGGCGGCTCGGAGGTCGGAGGCGGCGGGGGCGGCTCCGACGTCGGGGGCGGCGGGGGCGGCGGGGGCGGCTCGGACGACGGGGGCGGTGGAGGTGGCGGTTCGGGAGACGACGGGGGCGCGGTCCTCGTCTGCGTCGCGGGTGGGGGCGCCTGATAGACGGTGCGCGGCGGCGGTGCCTGCGTGGCGGGCGGCGGAACGTCCGGTGACTGCGCGGGGGTCGCGGGCCGTGGCGTCGCGGTGATCGGCGGCGCTGTTGTCGACGCGGGCGCCGGAAGGCTGTCGTCGCTCATCACCCACACCACCGCGGCGATCAGCGCCACCAGCACCGTGAGCACCCCGGCGCCCATCGCCACCGCCGGATTGCGATACCACGGGACAGCGCGCGGCGGCACTTCGTGCCACGAGTCGTCGCCGAAATGCATCTGCGGCCGGACATCGGCCGCGCCGCCGGCCCCCGGCGCGGAGTAGTCGTACGGATCGGTCGGCGCGACGTCGGGCACGTCGTCGGCGTCCGACCAGGCCAGGGCGTTGAAACTGCCGGACTGGGCCACCTCGTCGGGAGGGGGGACCTCGGGCGCCATCGCGGTAGCCGCAGCGGCGGCCGCCGCGACACCGGGCGCCGCCGACAGCGCCGTCATGCCCTCTTCGACCGTGCCGCGCACGGCGGCCAGCCCGCCACCGATCGCGGCGGCCAGATCCGGTTGACCGTTGGTGATCACCGGCACCCGGAACCGCTCGGACAGCGTGGTGGTGATGATGGGGATCAGCGCCCCACCACCGACCGACGCGACCGCGCTCAGGTCGGCGCCGCGAATACCGTTGCGGTGCAACGTGTCCGCTACCGTATCGGCGAAGTCGGCCAGCGGTTGCCGGATGACATCGTCGAGTTCGGTCCGGGTCAGCCGCACGTCGCTGCGGCGCCCGGGCAGGTCGGCCACCAGGGTGGTGAACCCGGCGGTGGACAGCCGTTCCTTGGCGCCGCGGCACTGCGCACGCAGCCGGGACAGCGACCCGATCGCCGACGTGCCGGACAGATCGATCGTGCCTGCCGCGGACAGGTCCTCGATGACGTGGGTCAACAGCGCCTGATCGACCAGGTCGCCGGACAGATCGGTGTGCCGGACGGTCGGAGCGATGGCAGCGAACCCGTTGCCGGCATCGACCAGGGTGATGGCCGATCCGGTGCCACCGAAGTCGCACAGGGCGACGATCCCGCGGGTGGGCAGGCCGGGTTCGTCCTGCAGGGCGGTCAACGCCGCCGTGGCGTCCGACACGACCGGTACGGCCTTGCCACTCCCGAACTCCGGCTTGTCGGCCAGCGCGCCGCGCAACGCCTCAATCGCGGCCGGGCGCCAGTGCGCGGGGTGGGTGACCGCCACCGGCCCGGCTGGTGGCCGCCCCCCGCCGACCGCGACGAGCATCGCCAGCAACGCGTCGGCGAGCACCGCATCGGCGCGGTGGGTGGACCCGTCGGCGGCGACGATGCCGACGGGGTCGCCGACGCGGTCGACGAAGTCGGTCAGGATCAGCCCGCGCTCGTTGAGGTTGGGGTTCTGGCTCGGCACGCCGACCTCGGGCGGCCGGTGCGCGAAGCGCGTCAGCACCGGCGACCGCATCAGCGCGGTCCTACCCACCACGACGGCCGCCAGGTTGGTGGCACCAACCGACAGCCCGACCCCGTCAGCCATCTCGTCCCGTCTCGAAGGGAGCCCTTCCCGTAGTGCATCTCACCGGGTGGCGCTCGCGTTACTCAGCGAATTGTGCCAGCGCCCGGAATCAGAGGTAGATCCAGCGCGGTGACCCATCCCGGCGAGAGATCGTTGACGGCCGGGACCGCGTTGAGTGCCCGCAGGCCGGTCGCCAGGCAACCCGCGGCGGCAGCGTCGCGTCCCGACCCGTCGGTGAACCGGAACGCCGTCTCCTGAGTGATGCTCGGTGTGCCCTCGATCTCCACCCGGTAGACGTCGTTCTGGCTGCCCGACTGCCACTCGGGGGCGGCGTCGTTGCCGATCCTGTTGACGTGCTCGAGCTGGATCCGGGTCTCGCCCCGGTACACGCCGTTGATGGTGAACCGCACCGCGGCGACGTTGCCGGGCGCGATGACGCCCTTGGCGGTCGTGCGCTCGGTGGGCGTCACCCACTTCTCCCAGGTGGTGGTGATCTCGTCGAGCATGATGCCCGCGGCGTGGGCGATCATCGGAACCGTCGCGCCCCACGCGAAGACGAGAATGTCCTGGTTCTCCAGCAACGGCCGGTATTCGGGCGGCTTGCCGATGCCCATCTCCCGGTCGTAGTCACCGGAGTAGTTGGTGTAGTCCAGCAGTTCGGAAGCGCGGACTTTGCGGACCTCCGAGCACAGGCCCATCAGCGTCATCGGGAACAGGTCGTTGGCGAAGCCCGGGTCGATGCCGGTGGTCAGACACGAGGACTCCCCGAGTTCGCACGCCGTCGTGATCGGTTCGATCCAGTCCGGCGGGTTCAGGTGCATGGTGGGCCAGATCCACGGCGTCATCGCCGTCGAGCAGACGTCGATGCCCGCCCGCAGGAACCGCGTGATCACCGCGATGTTGTCCTCGGCGTGGTTGGCGGTCGGACCGTAGTGCACCAGCGCGTCGGGCTTCAGCGCGATGAGGGCGTCGACGTCGTCGGTGGCGGTCACGCCGACTTCGGCGTCCAGACCGCAGATCTCGCCGACGTCCCGGCCGACCTTGTCCTGGCTGCTCACCCCGACGCCGACCAACTCGAACAACGGATGCCTGACGATCTCGGGGATCACCATCTTGCCGACGAAACCGGTGCCCCAGACGACCACCCGCTTCTCAGAACCCATGGCCACGCGGCATCCCCCTCACTCGCCGGTCGATCGCGAGTTCACCATAGGCTCGCTCTGCCCGTCGACGGACCCCGCTTCGCGCAGATGTCCGCCGAGCCGGCGGATCTCCGCGCGCAACTCCTCGATCTGCGCCGCGGTCGCGGCGCGGTTGGCGTCGTCCTCCTCGGCGACCCGCTGCACGATCCACGACGCCAGCGTCGCGGTGACCACACCGACCAGGCTGATTCCGCCGATCATCAGGAGTACGGCCACCAGCCGTCCGGTGACCGTGACCGGTGACAGGTCGCCGTAGCCCACGGTGGTCACCGTGGTGATCGCCCACCACAGCGCCCGTCCGAAGCTGGTGATGTCGGACCTCGGGTCCGAGCGCTCGGCCTCCAGCACCGCCAGCGAGGCGACGTATATCAACAGCACCGAAGCGCAGACGGTGTACATGATCACGCGGCCTCGGATCGCGTCCCCGACCGCTCGATGCAGCGTCTTGAACAGGATGACCAGCCGCAACAGTCGCAACGGGCGCAGGAACGGCAGCGCGACGATGGCGAGGTCGAACAAGTGCCGGAGGAACCACCGGGTCCGTCTCTCGGCCAGCACCAGCCGCGCGACGTAGTCCACGACGAAGGCCAGGTACAACGCCGCGTTGACGGCGCTCAGCACCTGGGCGATGTGCTGGGGCGGCCGGAGCAGCACCTCCACCGAATAGACGATCAGGAAGACAACCGCCACGGCGGCCAGCGGCCACTCGGTGTGTCGTTCCCAGCGTCGAACCCGTGGCTCGTCGGAGGTTGTCGCAGGCTTGTCGACCATCGTTGCCGACCATACCCACCGCAGCGAGTCGACCGAACCTGCGGACCGGCGCCCTCGGACGGCTAGAAGCAGCGCCGCAGCCCGCCGGGCTCGCAGATCAGCGGATAGGGGGTGACCGGAATCGCCAGCGGCGACTTGAACGTCAGGGTCAGCGGGATGTTCGTCATCCGGGGCTGCTCGCCGCAGATGGCACCTTGGATCACCTGCAGTTCGCCGGCCAGCGTGGCGCCGTCGAAGGAGTAGACCTCCTTCTGCTTCGCCTCGGTGCCGTCCGGACACTTGCGCACGGAGTCGAAGGTGTTCGACTGGAAGGTCCAGCGACCGCCGACCTGCACAGCCTCCGAACCGCCGCGGCCTGCGGGCGTGACACGCAGCCGGCAGGCGACCGGAAGGATGAGCGGTTCGCGCAGGTCCCCGACGGTGGGGACGCAGATGGGGTAGATCTCCCAGGTGGTCTCGGCCTGATCGCCGATCCGGACCGAGTAGATGCCCTCGGGCGTGTCCGGGGACTTCACGTCGCCCTGACCCTGCGCGGTGCCCGCGGCGCCGAGCACCACGCCGACGACCAGAGCGGCGGCGGACAGTGTCCGTGTGATCGTCGTCCGTGTGATCGTCGTCCTCAACGTCGTCCCTTTCCGGCGTCGGCGGTGTGCTGAGTATCCCAGTGTGCACACCGGCCCGTCACCGGTTTGCCGCGCTCCGGTTTGGCCGACCGCCGCCCGCGGGGATCGACGCTCGATAGGCTGGGAACGGTGGCTATGAAACGACTGGCGGCGGTGGTCGCGGTCGTCATCATCGCGGTGACGGGCTGCTCGGTCGGCGAGCGCGTCGATCTCGGTGACTCGTCGGGCAATCTCATCGCCGCCATCGCCGGCGAGCCCGATCAGCTCGACCCGCACAAGACGACCGCCTACTTCTCGTTCGAGGTGCTCGAGAACGTCTTCGACACCCTCGTCGAACCCGACGCCGACCTTCAGATGCGTCCCGCGCTGGCGGAGACGTGGGACGTCAGCGACGACCAGCTGACGTGGACGTTCCGCCTGCGTCCCGGAGTCACCTTTCACGACGGCAGCCCGCTGTCCGCCGACGACGTGGTGTTCTCCTACCGGCGGATCATCGACGAGCAACTCGCCAACGTCGACAAGTTCAGCGCCGTCAGCGACGTCTTCGCCGCTGATCGGCTGACCGTGGTGATCCGTGTCAAGCAGCCGACCCCGAACCTGCTGACCAACATCGGTGGATTCAAGGGCATGGCGATCGTGCAGCGCGGCAACGTCGAAAGCGGCCGGATCGCGACCCACCCGGTCGGCACCGGGCCGTTCGCCTTCCAGTCGCAGAAAAGCGGCGACTCGATCGTCTTGCGGGCCAACCCGTCGTACTGGGACGGGCCCCCGCAGGTGCCCGGTGTGACCTTCCGCTTCATCTCCGAGCCGTCCACCGCGCTGTCGGCACTGCAGGCCGGTGAGATCGACTGGACCGATTCCATTCCGCCGCAGCGGGTGGCGCAGCTGCGCGACGACGACTCGGTGCACCTCGCGGTCACCCCGAGCAACGACTACTGGTATCTCGCGCTCAATGGCGCCCGTGCCCCCTGGGACGACGTGCGCGTGCGCCAGGCGGTCGCCTATGGCATCGACCGCGACGCGATCGTCACCGTCACCAGCTACGGCACCGCGAGCGCGAATCAACTCGCGATCCCCGAGGGCAACCCCTGGTACACCCCCTACGACCGCTACCGCTACGACATCGCGACGGCGCAGCGCCTGCTCGACGAAGCCGGTGTCGGCGATGTCGAGATGGACATGCTGGTCACCAACGAGTATCCCGAGACGGTGACCGCCGCGCAGGTGATCGCCGACAACCTCGCCCCGCTGGGCATCACTGTCCGCATCCGTACCGTCGACTTCGCGACCTGGCTCGACGAACAGAACTCCGGCAACTTCGACATGCTGATGATGGGTTGGCTCGGCAACATCGACCCGGACGACTTCTACTATGCCCAGCACCACACGGACGGCACCAGCAACGCGCAGAAGTTCTCGAACCCAGACGTTGACCGACTGCTCGACGCCGGCCGGGTGGAAACGAATCGTCGTGCGCGCGAACAGGATTACCGCGAGGCCGCGACCATCATCGCCGACCGGGTGAGCTACATCTACCTCTACAACCCGTCGGTCATCCAGGCCTGGGTGCCCAACCTGACCGGATACCAGGCACGCCGTGACGGGGCGGTCCGGTTCCGGGACGCCGGCCTGGACGGGGACGAAACGGCGTGACCCGGTTGGCGACTCACCCCATCGCCCGCTTTCTGGCGCGCAGACTCGCGTACTCCGCTGTGGTGTTGCTCGGCGTGCTGGTCCTCGTGTTCGCCCTGGTGCACCTCGTGCCCGGCGACCCCGTGCGCATCGCGCTTGGCACGCGTTACTCCCCGGAGGCCTATGCGGCGCTGCGCTCGGCGAGCGGGCTCGACAAGCCGATCGTCGAGCAGTTCTTCGGGTATCTGGGCAACGCGGTGACCGGTGATCTCGGCGTGAGCTTCCGCAACGGCGACCCGGTCACGGTGATCCTGCTCGAGCGGCTGCCCGCGACCGTGTCGCTGGCGTTCGTGGGCATCGCCGTCGCGCTGCTCATCGCCGTGCCTGCGGGCATCTACTCGGCGCTGCGCGAAGGCAAGGTCAGCGACGCGCTCATCCGGGTGGGCAGCCAGTTCGGGGTGTCCATCCCGGACTTCTGGATGGGCATCCTGCTCATCGCGCTGTTCGCCTCGACGCTGGGTTGGCTGCCCACCTCGGGTTACCGGCCGCTGCTGGATGATCCGGCCGGCTGGCTTCGCCACCTGGTGCTGCCCGCCCTGACAGTCGGTCTGGTGGCCGGTGCGATCCTGACCCGCTACGTGCGCTCGGCGGTGCTCGAGGTCGCCGCGATGGGGTACGTGCGCACCGCCCGCTCGAAAGGCCTTGCGCCGCGGGTCGTCACGCTGCGTCACACCGTGCGTAACGCCTTGATCCCGGTGCTGACCATCACCGGTATTCAGCTCGCGACGATCCTGAGCGGTGTGATCGTCGTCGAGGTGGTGTTCGCCTGGCCCGGCCTCGGGCGGTTGGTCTACAACGCCGTCGCGGCCCGCGACTACCCGCTCATCCAGGGCACGGTCCTGTTGGTGGCGGCGTTGTTCCTGCTCGTCAACCTCCTCGTCGACGCGCTCTACGCCGTCGTCGACCCGAGGATCCGGCTGTCATGACCTCACCCGCACCCATTGCAGGGGACGCCACCCGAGTCTCGTCGGTGCGTCTGCTGCTGGGCAACCCGGTCACGGTGGTGAGCGCAACGCTGCTGCTGTTGATCGGGTTCGTCGCGCTCACGGCGAATTGGATTGCGCCGTACGGCGTCAACGACGTCGACGTGCCGAACGCCCTGCAACCGCCGAGCGGTGAACACTGGTTCGGCACCGACGAACTGGGCCGCGACGTCTTCTCGCGGGTGCTGGTCGCGATCCAGGCGTCGATGCGGGTCGCGGTGGTCAGCGTGGCGTTCGCCGTGGTGGTGGGCGTGACCGTCGGTGTGGTGTCGGGCTATCGCGGTGGCTGGCTGGACACCGTCTTCATGCGCGTGGTGGACGTGATGTTCGCGTTCCCGGTGCTTCTGTTGGCGCTCGCGGTGGTGGCCATCCTCGGTCCCGGGGTAAGCACCACGATCCTGGCGATCGGGATCGTCTACACGCCGATCTTCGCCCGCGTCGCCCGCGCCAGCACCATGAGCGTGCGGGTGGAACCGTTCGTGTCGGTGTCGCGCAGCATGGGCACCGGCCACCGCTACATCCTCGGCAGGCACATATTGCCCAACATCGCCGGGCCGTTGATCGTGCAGACGTCGCTGTCGCTGGCCTTCGCGATCCTGTCGGAGGCGGCGCTGTCCTTCCTCGGCCTCGGCATTCAGCCGCCGCAGCCCTCGCTGGGCCGGATGATCTTCGACTCGCAGGGCTTCGTGACGCTGGCGTGGTGGATGGCGGTGTTCCCCGGGGCGGCCATCTTCGTCACGGTGCTCGCCTTCAACCTGTTCGGCGACGGACTGCGCGATGTGCTCGATCCCAAGCAGCGCACCATGATCGAGGCCCGCGCGAAGGGGGTGCAGCGGTGAGCGATCCGGTGTTGCGGGTGCGCGATCTGCGCGTGCGAATCGGCAGACGCGAGATCGTGCGTGGAGTCTCGTTCGACGTCGAGCGTGGGCGGACCCTCGGCATCGTCGGCGAATCCGGTTCCGGGAAGTCGATGACCGTGCTGGCCGCGACCGGCCTGCTCGACGCGCCGGGGGCGAGAGTCGCCGGAAGCAGCACGCTGACCAGCACCTCGGGCCGGACCCAGCTCGTCGGCGCGTCGAGCCGGGTGTTGCGCAGTGTGCACGGCGGCCAGGTCGGTTTCGTCTTCCAGGACCCCGGCACCTCACTCAATCCCCTGTTGACACTCGAGCGGCAGATCGCCGAATCGCTGGAGGCACACCGGCGTATGACGCGTCAGCAGGCCCGCACACGCGCCGTCGAACTGCTCGAGGCGGTCGGTCTGCCGGACGCGGCCGCCCGGCTGCATGCCTACCCGCATCAGCTGTCCGGCGGGCAGAAGCAACGGGTGATGATCGCGATCGCGATGGCGTGCGATCCGCAGCTGCTCATCGCCGACGAGCCGACGACCGCTCTCGATGTCACGACGCAGGCGCAGATCCTCGAGTTGGTGGCCGACCTGCAGCGCGACTTCGGCACCGCGGTTGTGTGGATCAGCCACGACCTCGGAGTCATCGGCCAGGTGGCCGACGACGTGGCGGTGCTGCGCGACGGTGAGGCGGTGGAGCAGGCCCCGATCGGCGACGTCTTCGACCGTCCCGCACACGCATACACCCGCGAACTGCTGGCCGCCAGGCCGCTGATCGGCCGTTCGGGTCCGCCGCCGGTGACCGATGCGCCGGTGCTGCTGGCAGTCGGCGATCTCGACGTCCGCTTCGACGTCGACACCCCGACCGGCCCGTCAACGGTGCACGCGGTGCGCGACCTGTCATTCCGGATCCGCCGCGGCACCACGCTGGGCCTGGTCGGTGAATCCGGTTCGGGCAAGTCCACGGTGGCCGCAGCCCTCACCGGACTGCTGCGGCCGAACGCAGGCAGCGCGACCCTCGACGCGACGGACATCCTCGCGGTGCGCGGTTCGGCGCAGAAGGCGTTGCGCCGGCGGATCAGCCTGATCTTCCAGGACCCGTTCGCGTCGCTGAACCCGCGGTCGCGGGTCGGCGCCGCGATCGCGGAACCACTGCGGGTGCACCGCCTGGCGCCGGGGCGACGTGCCCGTGCGGTCAGGGTCGCCGAGTTGCTCGAATTGGTCGGTCTACCAACGTCGTTCGCTCCGCGCTACCCGCACGAACTCTCCGGTGGCGAACGCCAGCGAGTCAACATCGCGCGTGCGCTGGCGGGTGAACCGGATCTACTGATCCTCGACGAAGCGACTGCGGCGCTGGATGTCTCGGTGCAGTCCCGGGTGCTCGACCTGCTGGCGTCGCTACAGCGTGACCTCGGCCTGACCTACCTGTTCATCGCACACGACCTCGCGATCGTGCAGCAGGTCAGCCACGACGTGCTGGTGATGCGCGAAGGCGCGGCCGTCGAATACCGGCCGGCTGCCGAGTTGTTCGCCGCACCGGAGAGCGACTACACCCGCGCACTCCTGGCGGCGGTTCCCCCGGAACGTCCGCGGGTGGCCGGCTGAGCGACTACATCGACGGCAGCCACGACTTCGCCAGCGCACCTTCGACGGCAAGGCCGGCGTTGGCGAGGCGCTCACGCTTGGCCGGCTCGAAGTTCTGCTCGGTGACGGTGCGCCGCAGGCGTTCCAGCTGATCGCGGATCGCCTCCTGGTGCTCCGGCCGGTCGGCCCGCCACGCCAGGTCGCGCAGCACTGCGAACAGCCGCTCGAGCACGAGGGGGTCTTCTGCGCCGTACAGCCGTGGCTGGGCGATCGCGACGTCCAACAGCTGCGGCAGGTCGGGACGGCGGATGACCAGGCGCACGACGTCGTCGTCGGAGCACAGGACCGTAGCGCCGAGTTGGCGTTGGGCGAACTGACACAGCAGGGTCGAGATGTGCCCGAGCGCGTGCACGGCGGTGGTCGGATCGTTGATGCCCGGCGACAACGCCTTGACCGCGACGTCGGTCAGCTGGCGCAGGCCGTATGCGACGTCCTGGACGGGGGTGCGCTCGTCGGCGGTGTGAATGGCTGCGGTCACCTGGTCGGCCAGCTTGCCGAGCTCGTCCTCGTCGAAGCGGACGCCGGGGTCGGTGGACCAGGCGTAGGCGACCGGGGTGTCCTTGACGACCCAGTCGCCGGCCATCCGGTCGATGACCACCACGGCATCCTGCTCTTCGGCAGCCGACAGCAGCCCCTGCTGGTCGAGGCCTGCCAGGAATCCGTCGGCGCGGGCGTGGATCAGTGCCGCATGCGCCGGGATCGACGGAATCTGTCGGGACGCATCGGCGTCGTCCATCTCCTTGAAAACCTGCGCGGTGGCCACCGAGGCGTCGGCACGCACCGTGGTCATCATGGTCTCGACCCGGATCTCGCGCACCAGGTGCGCCAGAAACAGGACCAGCCCGATGACACTGGCCAGCGCGAGCAGATACGCCAACGTGACCGAGACGCGCGGAACGAAGGACTCGGAACCGTTTCCGCTCAACCGCACCGTCCGGAGCACGACCAGCGCGTAGGCGAACGTGGACAGGAAAAGCGCCAGCGTCAGCTGGACGAACCGGTCACGGGCGAACGTCCGCAGCAGGCGCGGTGAGTACTGGGCGCTCGCCAGCTGAAGCGTCACCACCGTCAGGGAGAAGGTCAGCGAGGTCACGGTGATCAGTGACCCCGCGATCGTCGACAACATCTCGCTGGCTTGACTGGGACCGCCACCGAACAGGTAACTGGTGAGCGCCGCGGGCAGCACGTCGGCCAGAGCCACGTCGATGGACGGCATGACCACGCCGAGGGTGATGGCGAGCAGCACGCCGATCAGCGGCACGGGCCAGAGCTGGGTGCGGAACCCTTCCCGCACTCGAGACCAGCGATTCTTGGATGCCATTCTCGGAGGGTTCCCAAGGGACAGGTGCGGTATCCCTGCCTGCGGGCATGAGCCTGCGGGCATGAGAAGGTCCGGGCATGAGAAGGTCCGGGCATGAAAAAGTCGATGCCATGACACGACTCGAGGGCAAGGTCGCGTTGGTGACGGGCGCCTCAGCCGGCCTCGGCGCCGCCGTGGTGCAATTGTTCGCCGAGCGCGGCGCGACGGTGTTCGGCATCGCCCGCGACGCCGAACGGATGGCCGCGGTCTTCGATGAGGTGCCCGGCGGGCGGTACACCTCCGTGGACGTGACGTCGCCGCGGGCGTGCCGTCAGGCGGTCGCCGAGTGCGTCGAGGCGTTCGGCCGGCTCGACGTGTTGGTCAACGTCGCCGGCTACCACCAGATGCGGCACACCACGACGATGACCGACGAGGAGTGGGACCGGGACCTCGCGGTGAACCTCAACGGGCCGTTCTACCTCTGCCGCGCCGCCCTGCCGCATCTGCTCGAGACGGCCGGCAACATCGTCAACGTGGCCTCGATCGCCGGCGTGGAGGGTGAGGTGTACTCGGCGGGATACTGCGCGGCCAAGCACGGCCTCGTCGGGCTGACCCGTGCGTTGGCGGTGGAGTACACCAAGGAGAAGCTCCGGGTGAACGCCGTCTGTCCGGGCGGGATGCCGACCGCGCAGACCACGGAGTTCGCCGCACCCGAGGGCGCCGACTGGGACCTGATCATGCGCATCGCCTCACCGCGCGGGTTCATGGAGACAGTCGACGTCGCCAAGGCCGTCGCGTTCCTCGCCAGCGACGACGCCGCCGCGATCCACGGCGCGGTGTACCGGGTGGACAACGGAAAGGGCGCCGGCTAGCTCAGAGCAGTTTGTGCTCGATGACCGTGGTGAAGTGCGGCTTGCGCCACCCACCGGTCACCTTCTCGACTTGCACGCCGATCTCACCGCCCGCGATCTGCAAAGTGCCGACCTGGTTGCGGAAGTGCGGCATGGTGACCGGCCGCCAGCGCAGCCGGGTCAGGCCCACATCCGTGGTCCGCACCAACAACTTGCCGAACCGCTCGGCCAGCCGAGTGTGCCCCAGGCGCAGCACGATTCGCTCCCCCGCCGACGGTTCCTTGCGCAGCCCCGAGCACACCACCTGCCAGAGTTTGGTTCGAGTGCTGGGGGCGTCCTGCGGCAGCTCGATCTCCGACACCCAGCAGTGATGGACGTCGCCGCCGAACAGCACCATCGACTTCGGGGGGTCACCACGCCGGCCCGTGGCGACGTCGACCACCAGATCCTCGAACCGGCGGAAGCTGTCCTGGAAGCACGCCCAGTGGTCCAAATTGGCGGTGATGCGCACCTTCTCGCCGAGCCCGGTCAGCCGTCGGCCCCAGGCGCCGTCGCTGACGGCCTCGGTCCACGCCTCGATGTGGTGCATCCCGTAGGGCAACAGGATCGGCAGCGAGCTGGCGAACAGCAAGTGGTCGTACTGACCGTCGGCCTTGGCCGCGATCCAGTCCCATTCCTCGTCGGTCATGATGCGCCGTTGGCCGGGACGCAGCTGACGGCCGGTGCGCGCGTCGGCGATGATGAGCCGGGCCGGACCGAGGTCGCGGCTCATGCTGAATCGGGACATGCCGTCGTCGCTTTCGGCGTTCTTGGCCAGCAGCCGGATCGGCTCGGTGCCGTCCCGGCGGGCGATGGTCTCCTGGAACGTTTCGTCCTCGGCGAGCTCCTGCGGCGACATGTTGCCCAGATGCTGGTAGATCCAGTAGGCCATCAGCCCGCCGATGATCCTGGTCTCGTACCAGTCGGTCTTGCGCTTCTCCTCCAGCCAGGCCTGCGAGGTGTTCCACTTGTCGTTGATCTCGTGGTCGTCGAACATCATCGACGTGGGCAACGTCGAGAGCATCCACCGCACCACCGGCTCGCTCCAGGCGTCCCAGTAGCCGATGCAGTACTCCTCGAAGTCCTCGAGCACCTCGACCGGCCCGTTGGCGTGCACCTCGCGGTCGGCGACGAGTTCCTTGATCGAATCGTTGACCTGGTCGGCGTAGAGCTGGTCGCCCAGCATCAGCAGCGCGTCGGGCCACAGCGCCGACGGCTGCCGCAGCATCCGCATGCCGTAGGTGCGCAGCACGTCGATGCCCTTGCCCTTCGGATGCCACCAGGTCTGGAAGGTGTAGGGCGGGCGGTGCGGAGCCGAGGCGCGGCACGACCCGAACAGCAGCCGCAGGGACCCGTCGCGCGGCATCAGTCGGATGCGGGGCTGCGGGAACTCGTAGTCATCCGGCGGCCAGGCTTTGGCGCCGTCGAGGTGCACCTCGTAGGGATGTTCGGAGTCCGGGTCCAGGTCGGTCACGCAGACGATCGCGAAGTGGTGACCCTCGACCTCGAAGGTGTTGGCGCTGTCGCCGAGAACCTCCACGCGGCAGGGCCCGTCGGTCTCGACCCAGACGGTCGCATCGTTCTCGCCGACATGACGGAGCAGGGGTCCAACGCGAACCTGAGGCACCTTTCCATCATGCCCCACTCAATTGACGACCGCGACCAAAATCAGCTGCCCCAGCACGGAAATCGCCCCGCCGGAGCAATTCCAGCGGGGCGACTTCCGTTGCGGCGAATCAGTGTTCGGGCCGGCGCCGCCCGAGGAAGAAGGCCAGGCCGATGGCGCCGAAGCCCAACGTGCCGATCACCCCGGCCGCGACCATCAGGAAGATGTCCCGTCCTGTGAGGCCTCCGGTGGAGTCCTCGTCGGCGGCCAGACGCAGCCGGTAGTCACCGGGCAGCGGACCCTCGACCGGCTCGCTGAGGCCGGGGAACTGCTGGGTCTTGTGCACCTCGAACTGCCGTTCGCCGGCGGCGGTCTGGGTCCACTCGCCCCACACCGGGGTCGCTCCGTCCAGCAGGACCTTGCGTCCGCCGTAGACGCGGTCCTCGCCGACGTCGACGATCTGACGCACCCGGAACGGCTCGTACCGGGCCTGCGGATAGTTCACCAACACCGGCACGTTGTCGTAGCGCAGCACCGGCGGCGGCGCCGGCAGCGGCAGCCCGGCACCCGGGAAGTAGCCGCCACCGAAGAAGCTGCCCACGGCGATTTCGGTCAGGGCCTGCACCGTGTCGATCGCCGCGTTGATCGGGTTCAGCACGGCCGCGGTGAAGCTGTAGGCCGCGAACTGGGCCGCCTGGAGCACGATGCGGGCCAGCGGCGGGATGAACACGATGCGGGGCGCCATCTCGTACATGTAGACGAGGCGGACCGGCGCCCGGAACGGGTTCATGATCACCGGCCGGTAGAACTCGTCGTACTCGATCCAGTCCGGCCGCCACTGCCGCACATTGCTGACCAGTTCGATATCGCTGCCGCCCAGGCCCACCTCTGAGTTGGCGCCGTAGCCGATGTCGAGGCCGGGAATCTTCAACGAGGTCTCGATCGAACTCTTGAACGCGCTGAGGTCCTGCTCGGGCGCGGGCGCCGGCTCCTGCTCGATGATCGGCTTGGCGTTCCTGGCCAGCTGGATGTCCTCGGCCGGCGCCTCGAGCGTCTCGGGGACCAGCGTCTCGATCTCCGTGGCCGCCTGCTCGATCGACACGGTTGGTGTCTCCGACTGGCCCTGCTCGGCGGTCGCCTCCGCCGTCGCTTCGGCGGTCTCCGACTCCCGCGACTCGGTCGCGGTCTCGGTGCCGCCCGGGGTGGGGGCGCCGCTGGTGCCCGATGCGGGCGTCAGCGCTGCCGAACTGGCCGGAGCGTCGGCGGTCGGCTCGGAGGCCTTTGTCGCCGGGGCCGAGGTCGCGGTGCCCGGCTCGGTGGTCGCCGCCGGCGAGCGCTGAGCCGTCGTCGACGGCTCGGTGGCGGGGCTCGACGGCTCGGCGGTCTGCACCGCCGTGCTGGTCTTGGGCGCTTGCGTCTGCGGTTCGGGCTCGGCGGCCGGTTCCGGCGCCGGCTCCGTGACGACCGGCGCCTGGGTCAGGGTCTGCGGCGTTTGCGGCGCGGGCTGCGACGGCGCCGCGGACTGCGCCGGCGCTTCGCCCTCGGGAACCGTGGCGGTCTCCTCGGCCGTCGCCTCGGGTTCGGGCGCGGTGTACTCCGGCTCCGGCACCACCGTCGTCGTCACAACGTCGTCGGAACCTGGTTGCGCGACGGCCGGCGATAGCCCCGTCGTCAACGCGGTCAGGGAGATGACCACTCCCGACGCCAGCACGGCGACGCCTCGCTTGCCGAATGAATTTGGCGATGAATTTGGCGGTGCACCCATAGTGCAGCGACTCCCTTCTCCATGCGTGGCGTCGATCCGCCACTCCCCCGACCCGGCGATATGAACCCCCGACGCTTCGTTCTCAGAAGTTTCATCGCTGAGCTGACCTAGGTGTTACAGGTCGGCTGCCAGGACAATCGGTCGGCATACCGAACCTCGGCTCGGGTTCTCAGGAGCCGCGCCTGCGCACCGCTCCGACGGACAATGCCAGGCCGATCAGCGCGATTATCGGGCCGAGAATCGTCCAGGTCGTGGTGTTGTTCATCGGGCTTTCTCCAGGCATCACCCCGATGCCCTGCAGGAAGAACAGCAGTCCGAACAACGCGACGATCACACCGAGTACGGCGATGGCAATCCGCATGTTGATCACCTTAGGCGGGTCGCTCGGCGCGGCGACGTGAGAAGTGCTTCTCGTAGGCCGCGGCCGCAGCGGCCAGCTCTGGGCGGGAGTCCAGCAGGGGCTGCATCTTCACGCGTGCTTCCTCGCGCTTGTGCGGGAGAAACTCGGTCGGGAAATCCCCATCATGCGGCCGGTAGTCGCGCAGCACCCGTCGAGCGACGGTCGCCTTGTGCACCTCGTCGACGCCGTCGGCGATGCCCATCGTGGGAGCGGCCGCGTACATCGCCTGGATGGGCGTCAGGTCGGTGGTTCCCAGCGAGCCGAGGATGTGCAGCGCGTTGAACGACACCTCGCGCAGCACCTTGGCCATCGTGAACTTGACCGCCGCGATCTCGGTGCGGGCCTCCTGGGTCGAGGTGTTGTCGATCTTCCATGCCGTCTCGAGCACGAACAGGCGCAGCATCCTGATCATCGCGTAGGACTCGGAGATCTTCTCCTGCACCATCTGGTGCTCTGCGATGACCTTGCCGTGTGACTGGCGGCTGAGCGCACGCTCGCACATCATGTCGAACGCCAGGTTGCACTGCGCGATGGTGCGCATCGCATGGTGGATGCGCCCGCCGCCGAGTCGGCGCTGCGCCAGAGTTTTCGCGCCGTCCTCCGGGCCGAGGAGATGGTCGAGCGGCACGCGCACGTCGCGGTAGACGATGTGGTTGTGGTTGCGCGGCTCGGGCATGATCTCCACACCCGGCGTCTTGCGCGGAACCACGAACATGCCGTTGGTGCACATGACGAAGAGGATGTCGGCAACGCGGCCGGCCGAGGTGAACCACTTCTCCCCGGTGATCACCCATTCGTCGCCGTCACGGACGGCGTGGGTGTTGAACAGGTTCGGGTCGCTTCCGCCCTGCGGTTCGGTCATCGAATAGGCCGAGAACATGTCCTGGTTGAGCAACGGCTCCAACCACCGCTTCTTCTGTTCCTCGGTGCCGTAGGCGGCGAGCATCTCCATGTTGCCGGTGTCGGGTGCCGATGCGCCGAACATGTGTGGCGCGCCCGGGTAGCGGCCGATGATCTCGTTGAGCAGACCGAGCTTGAGCTGTCCGAACCCGGGGCCGCCGAGGTCCTTGTCGAGGAATATCGCCCACAGCCCCTGGTCCTTGACCTCCTGTTGGAGTTCGCGCACGTAGGCCTTCACCGCGGGGTCGGGTGAGCGCACCGCATAGGGGAAGACGTGGTCGAGCGGTTCGACCTTCTCCTCGCAGAACTGCTTGACCCAGTCGAGCTTGTGCTGGAACTCCGGATCGGTGCTGAAATCCCAAGCCACTGCGGCCTCCTCGCCGTGATGCGTCCGCGCACCAGGTGGCCGGGACCGCGTCGCCATGTTATGTCAGCGCCGCCGGGTATCCGCCGCTGCGCCACCTCACTCCGCACGGCCCCGGCCGCTGCGAACCAGCAGGCCCAGTGTTGGCGATCGACGCCGAATGGACCGCCGAGTCGTTAGCCTCGGACGAAGAACCTGCACGAGTCGTCCACGGCTCTCGACGGCCGTTGCCGGAAGGGAAGAAGCGCGCTTCTTCAGGGGGCGGAGAAGGACGATTGTGAACGCTCAGGGCGAGATCGATGACCGAAAGCTGCAGCGGACTCGCAGCGGACTCGCGGCGGAGGTCGCACTCGAGGTCGGTGATCCGCTGAGCATGACGCGCACCGCCCTGCGTTTGATCGACCTGATCAAGCCCCGACTGGCCGACTGGGCCGTCATCGTGATCCCCGACATCACGACCGGTGAACTGATGATGGTGGGTGACGGGGCTTCCAGCGGAGTCGTCTTCTGTCGCGCCGAGGTCGAAGGCATGCCGCTTGGGCGGATCCTGTGGAGCGGCAAGACCGAACACGTCGAAGTCACCGAAATCCGCGGGCTCGTGCCGATCGAACCCTTCCTCGGGTCTGCGAACGAGACGGAGCCTGCCGAGGCGCTCGGTGTCGGTATCACCGCGCGCGGCACCACTCTTGGTGCACTCATCATGTTGAGGCGGTCAAATGACGGCTTCTGCGCCGAAGACGTCGCTTTCGCCGAAAGTATCGCGGACAGCGCCGCTTTGGCGCTGGACTCCGCCAGGCTCCACGAGGAACGGTCCCGCATCGCGGCAGTGCTCCAGCACAGCCTGCGGCCTCCGGTGCTGCCCGAGATCCCCGGGCTACGCTTGGCCGCACGGTATCGGCCGGCCGCCGAACACCTGGACATCGGCGGCGACTTCTACGAGATCACCGGCAGCGACTGCGACTGGCTGATCGCGCTGGGAGACGTATGCGGCAAGGGCATCGAGGCAGCAGCCCTGACCGGACAGGCACGCCAGATCATGCGGACTGCCGCCTACTTCGATCACCACCCGGCCTCCGTGCTCGGCGCAATGAATGCCGTACTCGGCGAGCTGTTGTACGAGTCGCCATCGAGTCAGTTCGTGACGGTGCTGTGTGCGAGATTCCTCACTCGACGAGATGGCGCCTACGCGATCGTGGAGGTGGCTACGGCGGGGCATCACCCACCGCTGGTCCTGCGGCACGACGGGCGGGTCGAGCAGTTGGACGTGTTCGGCACCGCGGCGGGTGTTGTGACCGAGATGTATTACGGGACAACGACGTGCCGCCTCGAAGAGGGCGAAACCATGCTGATGTTCACCGACGGGATCGATGAGGCGTGGGGAGCCTCGGGCCAGTACGGCCTGGAGAGGCTGCAGGCCTTGCTCCCCGCATACGCAGGCGCCCCGGCGGAGGTGATCTGCGAGGCGGTGGAATACGACGTCATGGATCATCTTGACGGCCGCCCCCACGACGACATGGCTCTTCTGGCCGCAACATGCATGCCGTAGGAGAGCTACAGGACGCGTTGCGGCGCTATGACGACGCCATGTCGAAGGGCGACAGAGCCGCCGTCGTGGCACTGGTCGATCGCCTGGTAGCGGAGGGAACCGACCCGCTGTGCGTACTGACCGAAGTGGTCGTTCCCGCCCAACGCAGCATCGGCGACCGTTGGCAGCGCGGCGAGTGGACGGTCGCGCAGGAGCACGCGGCCACGGCGATGGCCATGGCGGCGACCGAAGTGATCTCCCGTAGGCTGGGCACTCACGAAGTGCCCCGCGGCCACGTCATCGTGACCTGCGCCGAGCGCGAATGGCATTGGCTGCCCGCGGCAATCGTCAGCTGCGCGCTGCGGGCCGGAGGCTGGCAGACCACCTTGTTGGTGCCCGCGATCTCGCCACTTCGCATCAGCCGCTACATCCAGGACATCGGCCCGCAGGCCGTCGCCGTCAGTTGCTCGGTGCTCGGCGCATTGCCGACCACGCGGCGTTTCATCGAGGCCTGTACCTCCGCCGGAGTCCCGGTGGTCGTCGGGGGCGCCGCCTTCGGTCCCGACGCCATGCGCGCAGAGGCGCTCGGCGCGACGGCCTGGGCCGGTGACGCACTGTCGGCCGTCGACGCCGTCGCCGGTTTGCCGGTCGTCGTCTCCCCGGCGGAACCGTTGCCTGAGGCGCCGGCCAACGAACAGGCTGCCCTGCAGATGGACCAGCAGCGCATCGTCGATCGGCTGCGGCGGGAGTGGTCGGTCACGGCGAACCTGGAAACCGGCCCCACAAGCTCGGCGTTGCGGGCTCTTGCCCGCGACACGCTGCCGCAGACGCTGCACGCCATATCGGCAGCATTGCTCACCGGTGATTCACGGCCGCTGTCGGAGACCGCCGAGTGGTTGGCCCGCCTGCTCGACCATCGCGGGGTCGAGTCGCGATCCGCGATAGAGGAGCTCGCTGTGCTGATGAGAGCAGCAGTATTCGACTACCCGCTGAGCGCGGACCTCGTCCGCAGCCATTTCCGTTTGGCGTCTTGATTCGACTGATTGCCGGGGCCGCCACATCGCCGACGTGGCCCGCCTCGGTAACGCTCGCGTCTCGATCCGCGTAGCGTGCAGCGTGCCGCGACCGCGCAGCGGGTAGTTGAGCGCTAGGAAGGACGCGTGATGACCCACCTCTTGAGACTCATCGGGCTCATCGCGGCATTGGTTCTTTCTGTCGCCGGTGCGCCGGACGCCGCCGCCGCACCGGAGGACGACTTCTGCCGCAGCATGGCATCCGCCGGCGTGACCGACGACTGTCCTGAGCTCGCCATCCTCGCTCGCGACGCGTGCGCTCAACTCGAACGTGGTGTCGATGTGACAGAGGTGGCCGAATCCATGGATCGCACCACCAACGACGAGATGCTGTCGAACTTCATCGTGGCAGGCGCCCGGCTGTACTTCTGCCCGGAGCCGCAGCAGGCCTGACCCGCCCGCAGGCGCTGGGTCGAAAAACTTTCAAAAAAACTTCCGGAAAAGTGTGCGACTTCGGTCGGGTGGTGGCCCCAACCCATAGAGCAGCCCACAACGGGCGGCGACCACACCCAAGGAGCACGCCATGACCACCACCTACACCCCCGAGTCCGCCACCTACGCATGGTCGGAAGCAGACCGTCAGTACGGACGGCCTTACGCTCAGCCGGCCCCCCGGCCGAACTGGTACGACGCCCCGGCACCCGCCGCTGCGCAGACCAATTCCGGTTCCATGCACAAAGGCGCGATGGTCGCCGGCCTGCTGGCCGCGGTCGTCGGCGGAGCCCTGCTCGGGACGTTCGTCCTGAGCAACTCGACGTCCCAGCCGAGCCCGTCGGTGTACATGGTTCCCGAGACCAGCACACCGGCCGCGGCTCCGGCACCGGCCGCCGCTTCGCCCGCGGTGAGCGCCCCGGCAACGGTTGTCGTGCCGGGCCGCGCGCCGTCGCAGACGGTGATCGTGCCGCCGGCCAATCGGAACCCGGTCCCGGTGGCGGTGCCGGCTCCTCGTCCCGCGGCGCAGCCGGCACCCGTGCCTGCGCCCCCGGCACCCGCTCCGGCTCCCGCGCCCGCACCGCAGATCCGGATCGAGGGCATTCCGATTCCGATTCCCGTGCCGGACCAGCCGCCCGCCGGCCCGGATGAGGACAAGAAGACCGAGCCCAGCGGAGGCACCCCCGGCGGCGGGACGCCTCCAACGGACCCCAGCACGCCCGGTGGCGGGACGCCTCCAGCGGACCCCAGCACGCCCGGCGGCGGGACGCCTCCAGCGGACCCCAGCACGCCCGGCGGCGGTGCAGGCGGCTCGCAGCCTGATCTCAGTGACTTCGGCACATCGAAGCAGGACGCCGGATCCTCGACCCTTCAACTGCCGAGCTCGCTGAATCCGTGCGTCGATCCCCAGTCGCTGCAGAACTGCTAGTGCGGGTTGCGACCCAGGGCACAGGACGACCTGTGCCCTGGGTTCGTCGAATCTTCAGCGACATCCTCTCGAAACGATTCATTGCCGCCACGGACGCAGGCTCGCAGGTCTACCGTGATGGAATACCGGTCCGACATCGGGGTGATGTGTCATGACCGCAGCAGTACCGAAATGGAACATCGTCGGCCACCGCAGCACCGACGCCGACCTCGTGCGCGCCGCAGTCGCCGGTGACCGGCAAGCTTTCGCCGTCATGTACGACCGCTACGCCAACCGGCTGCACGACTTCTGCGCCGGAATGCTGGCCGATCGAGACGCCGCCGCCGACTGTGTGCAGGACGCTTTTTGCACCGCCGCCACGTGTCTCGGTGATCTTCGCGAACCCGACCGATTGCGCGCGTGGCTCTACGGGATCGCGCGTCATCAGGCGCTGCGACGGATCCGCGACCGGCGCAGAGAACAGCTGTCGGATGAACTGCCGGACATCGCGTCCGGCGACGCCGGGCCCGACACGATGGCCGGGCGCACCGAACTGGCCAACCTGATCTCCGAGGCCGCCGGCGGATTATCCGACCGCGATCGCGCGGTGCTCGAACTGGCGTATCGGCACGGCCTGGACGGCACCGAGCTGGCCGACGCGCTCGGGGTCACCCAAACCAACGCCAACACGATGGTTTACCGGCTACGCGAGACGATCGAAAAGTGCCTCGGCGCACTGCTTGTCGCTCGGCGCACCCAGTCGGCGCCCGAACCCTGCCCGGAGTTGGCGGCCATCCTGAAGGGCTGGGACGGGCAGTTCACCATGCTGATGCGCAAACGCATCGCGCGTCATCTCGAAGGGTGCCCGTCCTGCGATTCTGAACGTCGGCGGATGGTCAACCCCGTCGCGCTGCTCGGTGCCGCGCCGATCTTCATCCCGGCCCCCGCGTGGCTGCGCGATCGCACGCTCCGCGAGGTACAGCTGACGTGCGCGGGCACCGGAATGATGAACGCTGTGGCGCCCACTCAACCGGTACGTCCCCAGATCCACTGGCGCAGAGACGACGCGCCGGTCGGCCCGCCGGTTGCCGACGGACATCAGGCCACTACGGACGCGGACGAGAAGCGCGCCAGGAAAAGATTCGTACTGCTGATAGGCCTATTTGCCGGCGTCCCGCTAGCTGTTCTGGCACTGACGATTTCGTGGACGTACCTGCCGACAGTCGCGGTCGACCCGAGCAGCGGAACCCAACCGGTTGCTCCACAGAGCGTGCCCGCGCCGGTTGGACCTCCCCCGGCAGTGGCTCCACCGGGGATGGCTCCGCCGGACGCACCGGCGTCGCGAGCACCCGCGCCGGCGCGCTCCCCCGCTATTGCGCCGCCACCGTCTGCCGCACAGCGCGTTCCGAGCGCAGGCACTCCCCCGCAACCGATTCCGGCACAGCAGCCCAATGCCATCGCTCCTCAGCCCGCCACCGCGGCGCCAGGGCCACCGCTGCCGAACATCGTCATCCCGCAGTTGCCACTATCGCCGCAGGCACCTCTGCCCGCACCGGCACCCCTGCCCGGCCAGTACCGGCTGCCCCCACCGGCCGTCCCCGACGATTCGTCGGCGCCGGCACCGCAGCTCACCGCCGCCCCGAGGGCGCCGGCCCCCAGCGCGCCGCCGCCCCAGCCGGGGCTCGGCGACTCCGGCCTGATTCCGACGGAGACCGTTGCACCGAATCCGGATCCGGCATTGATACCACCACCGAGGTGACGAAAGCCCGTCAGTGAACGCCGCTCAACTGGAGCGGCGAACACGATGGGCGAACATCTTGTCCGTCAATGTCATTCAGCTCGCACCCGCGGTGCGCCGCGTCGGCCTAGTGGTCGCGATGACTGCCGGCGCGGCACTGGCGGGCTTGGGCGCCGCCGTCATGTTTTAATCCGCAGCCCCTGTCGCCGGGGCCGGATCGTGGGGTGCGAATCGGCCCAGTCCCCAGCCGTTGCCGCCCGGGCCGGATCGTTGGCGCGTGCCGCTGATAATGCGCGGCTTCTGATCGCAAACCGCTGCAGGCCTTCGGGCACAGTCACAGACTGGTTCGGAAGGCGTCCTCGCGACCGGCTACTGGTGTTCTCGCTGTTGCCAAACTGTCTGCAGGCGCGTCCATCTTGGAGTGGCTGCGGATCCGCGCCCACAGTGAAATGTCGTACCCGGCTGCGATGATGGGGTTATGTCCTCGACCGTCGCCTCCGATACTTCCGATGCTGCTTCGGTGTTGCCGAAGGAGCGGTTGGCGGTGTTGTTCGAGGAGGTGGCCGAGTTGTGTGGGCAGCGCAACGCCATCGATGGGCGCCTGGTGCAGATCGTGGCCGAGATCGACCGCGACGGGTTGTGGGGTATGACCGGGGTGCGCTCGTTGGCGGGGTTGGTGGCCTGGAAGACCGGCTGCACCGAGGCCAACGCCAAGACCATGGCCGCGATCGCGGCCCGCTGTGAGGAGTTCCCCCGCTGCACCCAAGCCCTTGCCGAGGGCCGGTTGTCACTGGATCAGGTCGGGGTCATCGCCCAGAAAGCCGGTGCGGGCTCTGATGCCCACTACGTCGAGTTGGCCGGCGTGGCCACCGTCAGCCAGCTGCGCAAAGCCATCAGCCTCGAACCGCGCCCCGAGCCTGAACCCGCACCGCGGCGCGGACCCGAA